>CAZGDA010000012.1:26043-39257 GCA_964524425.1 uncultured Anaerolineaceae bacterium
TGAACGAACCGCCGCTGCCGGAATTGACCGAGCCGACCAGCGTGCCGCCGATCGCCTGCGTGCCCATGGGTCCCATGCGCACGTTGAAGGTGTCGTTGGCAGGGAAATTGCTGGTCAAGATGGTTACTGTCTGATCGCGCACGACGGACGTGATGGTGAAAGTGGGAATACCGTTGTAGGGCGGATAGGGCGGGTAGGGCGTGGGCGACGAGTTGTTATAAAACGACGTGCTGACAAACAACTGGTTCGTGGCGCTGTTCACAAACCACAGCCAGATCTGGCTTGCGCCGTATAAATTCGTGGGGATGTTGAAGGTAGCGCTAAACGAGCCGCCGCTGCCCGAATTGAACGTCCCCGCCGGAAAACCGCTGGTGTAATTGGTGCCCTGATGTCCCATCAACACGTTATAAGTGGTCGCGGCAGGGAAATTGTAAGTTTGCACGGTAACAGTCTGGTTGGGAACGACGTTGGTTACTGTAACCGAGGCGGTGCCAGGATCGGGAGGGATGGGACCCGTGCTGTTGTTGTAGAACCAGTTGTAGGCGTAATAGCCCGAATACGGGCTTTCCAGGCGGATGGCAATTTGATACGAACCAAACAGATTGGGCGGGATGTTGAAAGTGGCGCTAAACGAGCCGCCGCTGCCCGAATTGATCGAACCAACCAGCGTGCCATTGACTCCATTCGTGCCCATGGCGCCCATGCGCACGTTGAAGGTATCGTTTGGAGGGAAATTGCTCGTCTGGATCGTTACCGTTTGATCGCGCACGACGCCCACTATGGTAAAGGAGGGGTAATACTCGTTGCTGGAACCGCTGCTGGAGTTGTAAAACGTGCTGCTCACCACCTGTCCAGTGGCGTTATTCACTAACCAAATGAGAATTTGCGAAGCGCCGCGCAGGTTGGTGGGAATGCTAAAAGTAGCCGTAAACGAACCACCGGGACCGGTGTTCAAAGTCCCAGCTGGAAAACCAGATTGATAATACGTGCCGGGGTATCCCATCAACACGTTGTAGGTTGACGATGCGGGGAAGTTGTAGGTCTGGAGAGTAACAGACTGGTCGCGCACTACGCTCGTTATTGTGAAGGAAGGCTCGAAGGGTCCGGGGGGTGTTGGTCCGGCGCTGTTGTAAAACGTGTTGTAAGCAAAAGAGCCGCCGTACTGGCTTTCCAGGCGCAAGTCAATCTGATAAAGCCCGCGCAGATTGGCAGGGATGTAGAAAGTCAGCACCATTGTGCCGCCGGTGCTGGAATTGACGGTATCCACGAAGGTTCCGTTAATTCCCTGAGAGCCAGCCGGTCCCATGCGCACGTTATAGGTCTGATTGGCAGGGAAATTTGAGGTCTGGATGGTAACGGATTGGTCGCGCACGACACTGAGGACGGAGAAGGAGAAGTTGCCATAAGGCGGATTTGGTGATCCGCTGGTGTTATTGTAGAACCAATCGTAGGAGTAATATCCGCCGGTGGTGCTTTCGGTGCGTATGGAGATTTGATACGAGCCGAATAAGTTGGCAGGGATATTGAACGTGTAGGTCTGACTGCCGCCGCTGCCGGAATAAAAGGTACCAACCAGCGTGCCGTTGATTCCCATCGTTCCCATGGGACCCATGCGCACGTTAAAGGTGCGGTTGGCAGGGAAATTGTTGGTTTGGAAAGTAACGCTGGCGTCACGCACCACGCTGAGGATGGAAATGGTTGGCGTTACCCCGGACGGGTAATACGGGGAATACGGATATTCTGGATACCCCGGGTAACCAGGGTATGGGTAGCTGGGGTATGCGGGGTAAGGCGGCGGCGAGTAGGGCGGCGGGACGTACGGCGAGCCGGTATTGTTATAGAACCAGTTCGTGCTGTGCAAACCGGTAACCGTGCTTTGCAGGCGGACGTCAATTTGATACGCGTCTCGTAAGGATGCAGGAATAGCATACGTGGCGGTATATTGCCCGCCCGCGCCCGAGCTAAACGTCCCCACCAGGGTGCCGCCGACGCCGCCGGTGCCGTAATTGCCCATCAACACCTGGATGCTATCGTTGGGTGCCAGGGATGTTGTGGTAATCGTTACACTCTGGCGCGTGTCAACGTTGACGATGGAAAACGATGGCGCAATGTAAGCTAATTGCCCCAACGTTTCGCCGCCCGTCGGTGGAGCCGCAGCGGCTGCCGGACTCGCCAAAGCTGCTAACAGGATAACAACCAAAGAGAGTGTGATTATGGGCTTCATACGATTATCTCCTTCCCATCCTATTTAACGACATTAAAGGGGTTTAGGTTCCCAATCGGCTTCCTAAACCTTGCATTTTATAGTGTAACACCCAAGCAGGAAAAGTGCATAAAGCGTTACTAAATGTCCGGTAAAGCAGCAATAAAATGCAAATAAAAATCTTGCATTTTCATTGACTCAAACCCAATTCGGCGCGCAGACGCACGTAATGCAAGACGTCTTCGCGGGAAAGGACACCCACGACCTGGTTATCCTGCATCACGGGCACTTTGGAAACATCTTTACGGTCCATCGTTTGTAAAGCATCCAAAAGGGGAGTGCCTGGCGCGACGACAATCATGCGATTCATGGGCACGGCAACCTTTGCCAGGCTGGTGAACGCCCATTGCTCTTGCGGCACCTGGGTGATGTCTTGAAGCGTCAGACAGCCCTGCAAATTCCCTTGTGGGTCAGTAACACAGAAATATCGCTGCCCTTCATTAAGGATATTATTATCCACCAACTGGCGCAAGGTTAACAGCCCGGAGACCTGGGGATGTTGACGCTGCATCACCTGCCCCACGGTAACGTTGCGCAAGGCGTGCTGGAAGTTCTCTTGTGCCTGGCTGGATGCGGCTGCCTGCTGTAAGAACCAGCCGATGAACGCCAGCCACAGACCGTTAAAGAAATCTCCCTGAAAGATGCGCAAAACGCCCCAACCGATAAACCCAAAAGCCACCAATTGCCCCGCGCCGGCTGCGATCTGCGTGGCGCGATGTTTGTTGTTTGTCATCTTCCAGATGATGGCGCGCAACACTCGCCCGCCGTCCAACGGAAAACCGGGGATGAGGTTGAACAAAGCCAGCACCAGGTTGATGCGCAGCAGGTATACACTCGGCGCTGCCAGAAAAGGCACGGCGCGATCCAACAGCCACAACCCTCCAAACACCAGCGCAAGAGCCAGGCTGGTCAACGGACCGGCAATGGCTACCCAAAATTCAACGCCTGGCGTGTGCGGTTCCTCTTCAATTTGAGCGATGCCGCCGAAGATAAACAGGGTGATATTGCGCACAGGAATTTGATTGCGCAAAGCCACCCACGAATGCCCCAATTCGTGCAGTAAAACCGAAGCAAAAAAGAGCAGACTGGTAATTACGGCGATCAAAATATGCGCCGCGCTGGAAAGGAGCGGGTATTCCCCCGGAAAATAACCGCTCGCCAAAGACCAGGTGAGCAATATGAAAATTAAAAACCAGCTATAGTTAATGGTTATGGGGATGTTCCAAATTTGAGCAATCTTGATGTTTGTGTTCATAGTGTTTCTATGGTATTGAACTGGGTATTGAACTAATCCTCTCCCAGCACGGGAAAAAACGACACACCCGCCGTGCCAGGACCGCTGTGCACCCCAAGGGCAGGGGAAAGCTCGGCGACGAGCGATTCCACACAGGTCAGGCGAGATTCGGTCATCTCTTTCAGCCTTTCCGCTTCCTCACGCGCCGCAGCGTGAACAAAAGCGATTTTGACCTTCCCCATTACGCCCACGGCTGCTTCCACAAGATTCAGCATTGCCTGATACGCCTTTTTACGGCTGCGCACCTGCCCCAAAGCAACAATCTCGCCATCTTCCATGCCGATCAACGGTTTGATATCCAACAGGGAGGCGATCAGGTGTTTGGCTTTACCAATGCGTCCACCCATGTAAAGATATTTCAGCGTGTCGGCTGTTTGCACCATGCGCGTGATCGGGATCATCTTTTGCACGCGCTGGGCAATTTCAGTCAATGAATTGCCGCGCAGGGCAGCCCGCGCCGCTTCAATTGCCATCCATCCCTGGCACATCGCCACGTTCAGGGTGTCTATAATCTCTATGCGTAATTTTGGGAAAGTTTCCAGCAGCATACTTTTGGCAGAGAGCGCCGCCTGATAAGCGCCGCTGGCTTTGGAGGTCATGTGGATACTGATGATGTCATCCACCCCCTGTCCGGCAATCTGTTCGTACAAGCTCAGGTAATCTCCCGGTCCGGGGCTGGCAGTTTTAGGCAGCTCTTTTAAGGAAGGCAGCCACTTATAGAACTCATAGCGTTGGATGGAAACCAGATCGCGCATGATTTCGTTACCGTGATGAATATAGTAAGGCACCCAATAAATGTTAAGCGACCGGAGGATAGCCTCCGGGATGCTGGCGACACTATCGGTAACAACAGCTACATTTGCCAAGACTAGCTCCCGTTTAAAAAGAAAAACCTGCCACCCGTCCACACTCCACCTGAGCGCTTCGGAAACTTTCTGCAAACACGTCTATTTTTTACAATATAGTTTACCATAAAATTAGAAATTTTGCTATCATTCAGGGCAAGCCCAAACAAAGCTTTCTAAAATGCGGCGGAAGAAAAAGAAAAATGGCAGACCAGCGCCCGCCCAGCCGGGCAGGGAGTAACGGCTAACCACGAAGAGCGCCCAGAACACCAAGAATTATTAACTAGATCGTGTACCCCATAGATAAAAGCAGGTACGCCCGAAACGTAAACTCGTTTCCCAAAAAACGGAAATGAATGTATAATCAGACCATGCAAGTAAGCCTGCCAGAATGGGAAGACTTTTTAAAGCGCCGCGCCCAACAAGGCACGCCCATCCACCTGTTGCAAACGGGGGCGTGGGGACAGCTCAAATCCGGTTTCGGCTGGGAGCCTGTGCGCCTGATCTGCGGCGACACGGGTGCGCAGGTGCTGTTGCGCACGCTGGTGCCGCGCCTGGGCAGGTTTTCTCCCAGCGTGGCGTATCTGCCCAGGGGTCCCGTCGGCGGGAACTGGTCAGAGGTCTTACCAGCACTCGACGCACTGTGCCGTGCACGACGGGCGGTCTTCCTTAAAATCGAACCGGATTACTGGGAGGAAGAAGTACCTCCCGAACTGAACTTGCCCGCCCTGGGACTGCGTCTCAGCCCGCACGCCATCCAGCCGCCGCGCACCGTCGTCATTGATATTTCTGTGGACGAGGAACGCATCCTGGCGCAGATGAAACAAAAGACGCGTTACAACGTGCGCCTGGCGCAGAAAAAAGGCATCACAATTCGGGCTTGTGCGGACATGCAAATCTTTCACGAACTGATGCAGGTAACCGGGCAGCGCGACGGGTTCGGCGTGCACAGCCAGGCATATTACCAGCGCGCCTACGAATTGTTCCACCGTGGCGTGGAGCCACAATCCCTGCCGGCGCACGTCCCAGCCTGTGAGCTTTTGCTGGCGGAATTTGAAGGACAGCCGCTGGCGGCGTTGATGGTGTTTGCCTGCGGCAAGCGCTCGTATTACCTCTACGGCGCCTCCAACGACCTGCACCGCGAGAAAATGCCTACCTATCTGCTGCAATGGGAAGCCATGTTGTGGGCGCGCCGGCGCGGTTGCAGCGAATACGACCTGTGGGGCATCCCCGACGAGGACGAAGAAACCCTCGAAGCGCATTTTGCCGAGCGCCACGACGGGCTGTGGGGGGTTTACCGCTTCAAACGTGGCTACGGTGGGCGCATCTTGCGCGCGGCTGGTCCGTGGGAGCGCGTCTACCAGCCGCCCCTCTACCAACTCTACCAATGGCGGGTTAGCCGTCAACAACAAGCACCGATGGGCGGTTGATTGATCTTCTATGGATGACTGGAACACGATCATCGCCTCTCTGCCAAACCCGCACCTGCTTCAGACCTGGGAGTGGGGACAGTTTAAGGCGCAATACGGCTGGCAGCCGCTGCCGCAGGTGTGGCGAGACGAAAACGGCAACGTTAACGGCGCGGCGCTGGTCTTACAGCGCACGCAATCCCTGGCGGGTGGGGCAGTGCGCCTGCGCGTGTTATACGTGCCCAAGGGTCCCTTGCTAGATTGGAGCAACGCCGCCCTGCGCAAACGCGTGCTGGACGATCTGTGCGCCCTGGCGCGCAAGCAAGGCGCCATTTTCATCAAGATAGACGCCGACGTGTGCCTGGGCAGCGGGGCTGTGTTTTCAGGGGAAACCACAGCGGAACAGGCGGAAGAAGAAGTCGTCGAGGATGCGCTTGGGCAGCAAATCACGGCTGAGTTGGAACAAGACGGCTGGCTCTTTTCCGGCGAGCAAATCCAGTTCCGTAACACCGTTCTGGTTGACCTCACCCCCACGGAAGAGGAGATGCTGGGGCGCATGAAGCAAAAGACGCGCTACAACGTGCGCCTGGCGGGGCGTAAGGGCGTCTCGGTGCGACGCGGCGGCGTGGAAGACTTACCCCTCCTCTACCGCATGTACGCCGAAACCTCCCTGCGCGACGGCTTCGTCATTCGCGAAGAGGCGTATTACACCAAGATGTGGCAGACCTTCATCCAGGCGGGCATGGCGACGCCCTTAATTGCCGAAGTGAGGGAGGCGGAAAGCGCGCCCGCAGAAAACACGGGGGCAGAAAATTCGCCCACACAACCCGTCGCCGCCATCATGTTGTTTCACTTCGGCGGGCGGGCGTGGTACATTCACGGCATGTCGCGCAATTTGCATCGCGAGAAAATGCCTAATCACCTGCTGCAATGGGAAGCCATGCGCTACGCCAAATCGCTGGGCTGCACCTGGTATGACCTGTGGGGCGCGCCAGACTTTTTCCACGAACAGGACAGCATGTGGGGCGTGTATCTGTTCAAGCGCGGTCTGGGCGGGGTCGTCTGGCGCAGCATGGGCGCCTGGGATTTTCCGGTCAATTCCCTGCTTTACCGAGTGTACACGCGCCTCCTACCCCGCATTCTGGACGTGATGCGCCGCCGCGGCACAGCCAAAACCCAGCAGATGATCACCTGAGACAGGCGCCCAATAAAAGGCAAATACTCAAAATCAAAGCGTCTTGCGGAAGTGCACCAGGCGGTTCACTTCTTCGTAGCCCAGGCGCTTGTGAATATATTGGCTGGTAAGGTTGTCCAGTTCGGTGTCAGACGCCACTTCGCTACAGCCTTTGGAGCGCGCCCATACTTCGCCGGCTTCGATGAGCGCCCGCCCGACCCCTTTTTGGCGGGAGTGCGGTTCGATGTACAGCCCTTCCAGGTAGCCAATGCGGGAGGTTTCGCAGCCTTCAGCGTTGTCGCGCAGGCTGATTTCCAAAAAGCCCTGTAAACCACCCAGCGGGTTGGGACTGACGAAAACAGCAAAGCGTTCGAAATTTTGGATGATGCTGTGCGCCTCGCGGGTGTGCGCTTCAGCGCTGCAAGAGGGCCAAAGGGCGGCGCGCAGGCGCTGCCATTCCCCATACTCCGCCGGTTGCAGCAGGCGCACTTTGGCAGGCAACAGCAGACCCATCGCCGAGAACATCTCTTCATTTGAATTGAACTTAAACAGCTCCGCGCCGCGCCGCTCGGCTTCCTGTTTTTCGATGGCTTCCAGGCGCTGCCAGACGGCTTTCGTAACCAGCGGCTTGCCGGTTTGGCGCAGCCGCTGTTCTAACAACTCCTCGATGGCGTCGGCGTTGGGCAAGCCGGGTAAAGTATTCAAGTATTGCAGCATGGCTTTGGCGCCGTTCTCGCCGTCCTTGCGCGCCACGCCCACCAGCCCATCGCTGGCTTTACGCGCCCAGCCAGCCACAAAAACGCCTTCTATCGCCGTTTCCCGCTGCGGGTCGAACGCCTCGTAGGAGACGCCATCCACCGCGTAGAGCGGCTGCGAGCTTTTGACGTATTCGTTCCACTTGACCGGTAAGCCAAAGGCTTCGTCCACGCGATCGCCAATGCAGAAAATGACCGTGTCCACGTCTTCCAGGCGTTTCGTTCCGGTGGGCTTGGCGAAGGCTTCACCGTTCTCCCTTAAGATGAGGGTGGTTTCGTCCACTTCCAACCCGCTGGCTCTGCCGCTGCCGTCGTCCAGAATGGCGCTGGGTGCGGAAAGGAATTTAAGCAGAAAGCGTGTTCTAGACACGGGTTCGCAGGCATTGGGCAGAGCGGAGTAAATAAACTCCCTGGCTTTTTGCGGGTCCTGTCCTATGGCTTGCATCACCGGCGCGACGCGTTCAAATTCGGCATCCAGCGCCTTGAGGTCTAAATTGCAGATGACCGACTCGAGTTCTTTCTTGGTGAATTTTGTCTCGGCAGGACCGCGCCGCGCCAGGGCGATGACCTGTTCGACCTTTATGTCCTGAATCAACCAGCGGGCGATGTCCACCATCACGTTACCCACCCCGATCAGAGCGACGCGTTTGCCAATTTCAAACACGCGCTGGCTAAAAGGAGGCAGTTTGTTGTAGTAATATACCAGGTCTTTGGCGTGGTAAACACCGGCGAGGAATTCACCGGGCATCTCCAGCCACTTCGTCCCCTGGGCGCCGACCGCCACCAACACGGCTTGAAAGCCCATTTGGCGCAGGTCGTCCACACTCAAACTGGCTTGTGCGCCCACGGCGACGTTGCCAAAATACGTGATGTCGGGGTGGTTGAGAATTTTTCGGAACTGCTGGCGCAGCCCCTCCTTCATTTTATACTTATTATAATAAATCCCATATTCCGCCAACCCGCCCGGCTTAACGTCGCGATTTAATACAACCACTTTCACGCCCTGCGCAGCGAGTTGATTCGCCGCGTACAGTCCCGCCGGACCGGCGCCAATTACCGCTGCAAGATGTTTGTTATCGGACATAAAACCTCTCCTTTTGTGTATTATTGTAACGCAAGCATACCATTTTTTGCAATATAATTGCTGACGGTTTTTACGGTGTAGTTGCCAATCGTATTTTGCAATAGCATTGGCAACGGTTTTTTACAGTGAGATTGCCAATTTTTTTGGCAATAGTATAACCAGGCAATTCGCATAATAAAGTTGACGAATGTGATATAATTCCCCTTTCATATTTTCATTCCCGCATCATTTTCTCTCGCCGCCGGGAAAATTATTGGATAAGGACGTGTCATGCCGGGATTTACACACCACACACTCAGCAACGGACTGCAAGTCTACCTGAAAGAAATTCACACCGCGCCGATCATCAGCCATTGGTTGTGGTACCGCGTTGGCTCGCGCGATGAGCCAACCGGTAAGACGGGCATCTCTCACTGGGTGGAACACATGCAATTCAAGGGAACGCCCAATTTTCCCGTAAGCGATCTGGACCGCATCATCGCCCGCGAAGGCGGGGTGTGGAACGCTTTCACCTTCCAAGACTGGACGACGTATTTTGAGAGCCTGCCGGCAGATAAAATTGACATCGCCCTGCGCCTGGAGGCGGACCGCATGTCAAACAGCCTGTTTGCCGCCGAAGAGGTCGCCTCGGAGCGCACGGTGGTCATCTCGGAACGGCAGGGCGACGAAAACGAACCGCTCTTCCGCCTGGGAGAGGAAATCGCTGCGGCTTCTTTCCGCGTGCATCCCTATCACCACGAAATCATCGGCGACATGGCAGATTTGCAAAGCATGCAGCGGGAAGACTTATTGCAGCATTATCACACCTACTACGTGCCCAACAACGCCGTGCTGACCATCGCCGGAGATTTTGAGACGCAGGCGATGCTGGCACGCGTGCGCGAACTCTACGAACCAATCCCGTCAGGTGGGCAGCCGCCGCGCCTGGCGCGCCCTGAACCGCCCCAGCGTGGCGAGCGCCGCGTGGAGGTGCTGGGGGAAGGCGAGACGACCTACGTGCAGATCGCCTATCACGCGCCGCAGGCGGCTCATCCCGATTTCTTCCCCCTCATGGTGCTGGATAGCCTGCTCTCCGGTCCCAGCGGATTGAACATGTTCGGCGGCGGGGGCATCTCTAACAAAACTTCGCGCCTCTACCGCTGCCTGGTGGAAAGCGAGAAAGCCGTTACTGTGCACGGCACACTGCAAGCCACGCTAGACCCCTACCTGTACGTTACTTCGATAACCGTTCACCCGCAAAGCAGCGTGGAGCAAGTCTTGAGCGTGTTCGACGATGAAATCAAGCGCATCCAGGACGCGCCGCCCTCACAAGATGAACTGTTGCGGGCGGTTAAACAGGCGAAAGCCCTTTTTGCCTACAGCAGCGAGAGCATCACCAACCAGGCGTTCTGGATGGGATACGCCGAGATGTTTGACTCTTACGATTGGTTTGAGCGCTACGTGGAAAAGATCTCTGCCGTTACGCTGGACGACGTGCAGCGTGTCCTGCGCACCTACATGACACCCTCCAATCGCACGGTGGGGATCTACGTGCCGCAAGGCAACGGCGCCGCGCCGGAAAACTTCGTCGAATGAACCCGGCGCCTTTAACCATTCTCATTAGAAACACCAGGAAGGAATTATGAACACGTCCACCTTTTCAAGCCTGACAAAGGAACACGCCGCCGCTTTGCCCGGGGCGCACAACACCACCCGTGTGGAATTACCCAACGGGATAATCGTGCTGACGCGCCCGAATTTCAACAGCCTATCGGTCAACATCGGTGGTTACATTCACACCGGCGCGCTGCTGGAGCCGGACGAGAAGCTGGGCTTGGCAGATTTTGTATCCACTATGCTCATGCGCGGCACACAAAGGCGCACCTTCCAGGAGATTTTCGACACGTTAGAATCCTGCGGCGCATCGCTGGGGTATAGCAGCGCCGTGCACACCACTGCTTTCGGCGGCAAGGCGCTGGCGGAGGACCTGGACGTTTTATTGGATGTCCTGGCGGAAACGCTGCGGACGCCTTCATTTCCAGCGGAACAGGTGGAACGGCGGCGCGGGCAGATGCTCACCCAACTCGCTATCCGTGCCCAAAGCACGGATAGCATGGCGTCCCTGGCTTTCGACAAGATGATTTACCCTAACCACCCCTACTCTCGCCCGGAAGACGGTTACCCGGAGACGGTTTCCGCAATCCGCAGAGAGGACATGCAGGAATTCCATCAGCGCAGTTATGGTCCGCACGGCATGGTGATCACCATCGTTGGGGCGGTGGAGCCGCAAGCCGCCGTGGAAAAAGTCGCCCGCGCCCTGGGAGATTGGCAAAACGAAGCGCAGGTGCAGTTGCCCGCCCTGCCGCCCCTGGCACGCCTGGAGGCGATTCAACGCCAGGCTGTGCCGATTGAAGGGAAGAGCCAGTCCACCATTCTGATGGGCGTGGCAGGTTTGCCGCGCAGCCACCCCGATTACATGACCGCCAGCCTGGGGAATAACATCCTCGGTCAATTTGGCATGTACGGACGGATTGGAGAAAGTGTGCGCGAGCAGGAAGGGCTGGTGTATTACGCCTACAGCGTGCTGAGCGGCGGTTTTGGACCTGGTCCCTGGTACGTTACCGCCGGCGCCGCCCCGCAAAACGTGGAACGGGTGATTGAACTGGTGCGGGAAGAACTGGCGCGTTTTCTACGTGAGCCTGTTACCCGCCAGGAATTGGACGATTCGCAGACGCATTACATTGGCGTGTTGCCTCTTTCCATGGAAACAAACGAAGGCGTAACCGCGGCGCTGCTCAACCTGGAGCGCTATCACCTGGGCTTGGATTATTACCTGCGCTACGCCGATATCGTGCGCGCCGCAACCCCGGAGAGCATCCTGGAACTCAGCCGTCAATACCTGCACCCCGACCGGCTGGGCATCGCCGTGGCAGGTGGATTAGAACCGGCTTGATTTTTTCAAAAACAGGCGTATAATCTGAATAGATTCAAGACCCTCGTTAGGTGAGGCGTCTGCGTGTGATATAAGCCACTGCCCTGAAATGTCGAGAGACGCCAAAGGGTAGACCAGGTGATGCCGGATTAAGGCTTCACCCAAAGTGGCTGGGAGTGCCCTACGCCGCGCAGTGCCAAAACTCAACCAGAGAGGCGCATACACGTTTCTGCCCGTACGGATGGATACAGCCTCTTTGGTTACGCATAAGAGGCTTTTTTGCGCAAAGGCGCACAAGTCAAATCATATCCGTAGCGGAGAGGTGTACTATGTCTGAACAAAACGGACTGCTTGCCAAAAAACCTGCATTAAATCGTTCGGGAATCAGCCGACTCATCCAAGTGGTGGGTTCCTACCTGGTTTTTGCGATCATCCTGTTTAGCCTGGCTGGACGCCTGGACTGGTGGGGAGCCTGGGGGTTCATCGGCATCTCGCTTCTCGGCGTCGCGGTAAACGGCGCCTGGATGCTGCGGCACGACCCGGGCTTGATCAACGAACGCGGCAGAGTAGCCGAAAATGTGAAAGGTTGGGATAAAATCATTGTTACGATCTACAGCGTGCTGCTGTTTGGCATGGTGGCGGCGGCTGGGCTAGACGCGCGCTTCGGCTGGTCGTCTGTGCCGCTGGCGCTCAAGCTCGCCGGGGCAGCTGCTTACGTTTTCTTCCTGGGGCTGAGTTTTTGGGTGATGGCAGAGAACACGTTTCTTTCGGGGGTGGTGCGCATTCAGGAAGAGCGCGGACATCACACCATCAGCACGGGACCGTACCGCTACGTCCGCCACCCGTTATACGCGGGGATGTTGTGCATGTTCTGGGGCATGCCGCTGATGCTCGGTTCCTGGTGGGCGCTGCTGCTGGGGCTGCTAACCGGGGCCCTTTTTGTCATCCGCACCGCTCTGGAAGACAAGACGCTGCAAGCCGAACTGCCAGGTTACACCGAATACGCCCAAAAAGTACGCTACCGCCTCATTCCAGGAGTGTGGTAACGGGTGGAGTATTTTTATTTAATTATAGTAACTTTGGTTGCTGGATGTGAGGCTCGCTGAGATTCGCAATTGCTTCTGCAAAGAGATGCAAAGGGCTCTCACCATTCAGCGTGAGAGCAATCCTATCCATAGGCATATTATTATTATAACAGAAAACGATTCTAGTGAAAAATCCTATAAAATTTATGTTCGTCTCACAGGATTATATAATCTAGGACAAGCTCAACGTTTGTATGAGATTCATCCAAAGCGCGTCATGGATTTGTTTATTTCCTCTCCGAATTTATGAAAACTATAACTGGAAAACCGCGGATGCCTTGCGCTTTGAGCGAAAGCGGGGTATACTGAAGAGCGGCGGGGTGTGGCACAGTTGGTAGCGCGCCGCGTTTGGGACGCGGAGGACAGCGGTTCGAGTCCGCTCACCCCGACTTTT
>CAZGDA010000013.1:0-39026 GCA_964524425.1 uncultured Anaerolineaceae bacterium
CCGCCCTGGGCGCCTGGGGTTTGGGGTGGGAAGTGTGGCTGGACGGCATGGAGATTACCCAGTTTACCTACTTCCAGCAGGCGGGCGGTTTCGTGCTTGACCCCGTTTCGGTTGAACTCACCTACGGCTTGGAGCGCATCGCCATGGCGTTGCAAGGCGTGCGCGATTTCCGCGACATACGCTGGAACACTTCGTTCGAGGGGTCGGCGCAATTCTCCTACGGAGACGTCAACCTGCAAGGGGAATACGAACATTCCAAGTATTTCTTTGAAATTGCCGACGTGGAACGCCTGCGCCAGGTGTACGCTACCTACGTTCACCAAGCCAGAACGTGCCTGGAAAATGAGCTGGTCTTACCGGCGCATGATTACGTGCTCAAGTGTTCGCACATGTTCAACGTGCTGGACACGCGCGGTGCGGTGGGGGTTACCGAGCGGCAGGCGTTGTTTGCCGAGATGCGCGACCTCGCCCGCGCGGTGGCAGAAAAATACGTGGCGCAGCGCGAAAAGATGGGCTTTCCCTGGCTGAAGCGCGGCGAAGCGAAAACGCGCCGCGTAGCGCGTCACGCTTGCCCAGCCGCCCCGCAGACGCCGGCTGCCTTTTTGCTGGAAGTGGGCACGGAGGAACTCCCGCACACGGAGCTAAGCAACGCCCTGGCGCAGTTGAACGAACGCGTGCCTGCCTTGCTGGACGAACTGCGCCTGGCGCACGGAGCAGTGAAAGTTACCGGCACGCCGCGCCGCCTGGTTATCCACGTACAGGACGTGGCTGCCATGCAAACTGACCTGGAACAAGTTATCAAAGGACCGCCCGCCGAGCGCGCCTTTGACGCACAGGGCAACCCCACACCCGCAGCGCAGGGGTTTGCACGCAGCCGCGGTGTGGACGTGAGCGCCTTACGGATAAGCGAGATGGACGGCGGGCGTTACGTCAGCGCGGTGGTGCGCGAAAGCGGGCGCCCGGCGCTGGACGTGCTCGCCGAAGCCGCACCGGGGTTGATTGCCAGCATCCGCTTTGATAAGAGTATGCGCTGGAATTACACCAACGTGGCGTTTTCTCGTCCCGTGCGCTGGCTGCTGGCGCTCTTGGATGAGGCGATTGTGCCGTTTGAATACGCCGGTTTGCTTTCCAACAACGTTACGCGCGGGCTGCGCTTTTACGAACCGGAAGAGATCACGGTGAAGAATGTGGCGGAGTATTTTGCAGCTTTGCAGAAGCAGGGCATCGTTTTAGACGTGGAGGAGCGCAAGAACGCCATCCACGCAAAATTGCAGGCTGCGGCGGAAAAAACCCCCGGCAGGCTGCCGCAAGACCCCGCCCTGCTTGCCCAGATTACCAGCGAAGTGGAGGCTGTAACGGTGCTGCGCGGTTCGTTTGATCCCGCTTCCCTGGAATTGCCGCACGAAGTGCTGGTGGGGGTGATGAAGAAACACCAGAAATACTTCCCGATCGAAAAAGCCGACGCGCCAAGCGAAACCCATTCGCTGCTGCCCTATTTCCTGGCGCTGCGTAACGGCGACGAACAGGGCTTGGAGCTGGTGCGCATTGGCAACGAAGCCGTGATCCGCGCCCGTTTCGCCGACGCGGCTTTCTTCATCCGCGAGGATAAAAAGGAAAGCCTGGAAGCACACCTGCCCAAGCTGGCAACGCTCACCTTCCAGAAGGACCTCGGCTCCATGCTGGATAAATGCAACCGCCTGGAGAAACTGTGCGCTGTTTTGGCTCCCCGCCTGAATTTGGACGCCAAAGAGACGCAAACCTGTCTGCGCGCCGCTCATCTCGCCAAGGCGGAACTGGCGACAAAGATGGTGGTGGAGATGACGTCTTTGCAGGGCATCATGGGGCGCGTGTACGCCATCCACTCCGCAGAAACGCCGGCGGTGGCGGAGACGCTCTTTGAGCAATATCTGCCGCGCTACGCTGGCGACAACCTGCCCAAAACCCGTTCCGGCTTTGCCCTGGGAATTGCCGACCGACTGGATACGCTGGCGGGGTTGTTCTCTGTGGGACTGGCGCCCACCGGCGCCAAAGACCCCTTCGCCCAGCGCCGCGCCGCCCTGGGCTTGGTGCAAACCCTCATGGCGTGGGACGTCGAATTTGATTTGCGCGAAGCCTTGCGCCTGGCTGCCGAACAACTGCCCGTGCGCGCCGACCCCGATAAACTGACGGATTGTTTGTCCTTCATCGTCGAACGCCTGCGCAATCTGCTGCTGGAACAAGGCTACCGTTACGACGTGGTGGAAGCGGTGGTATCTGAACAGGGACGCGACCCGGCGCGCGCCTTGCGCGCCGTCAAAGAGCTGGCTGCCTGGGTGGCGCGCCCAGACTGGCAGCCGGTCATCCTGCCCGCGTTTTCGCGTTGTGCGCGCATCACCCGCGCCGTGGAGGAGAAATACATCGTCATGCCCGAAGCGCTGGATGAACCTGCTGAAAAAGCCCTCGTCAAAGCCATGCGCCTGGCGGCTCAAGAATTGAAACCCGGCTCGGTGGATAGTCTGCTGCAAGCCTTTCTGCCTATGGTGCCGGTGGTCAACCGCTTCTTTGACGAGGTGCTGGTCATGTCGGATAACCCCACCCAGCGCGCCAACCGCCTCGGTACCTTGCAAGCCATCGTCTCGATGAGCGAAGGCGTGGTGGACCTGTCGCGCCTGGAAGGGTTTTAACCCCTTCCTTTCGTTATAAAACGGGTAAGCGGGGTTTTGCTGCTTTTGTGTAGCAGCGAAACCCCGCTTTTGGGTTTAACCGCTTGGGTAATCTGCACAATTCCTCCCCTTTCTCTTCACAATCTATTCACAATTTCCTCCTATACTTCAAGATAACGAAAACAAACAGATTTTATTGGATATGGAGGGTTTTATGGAACATAACAATGGAGAGCATCTTTTCACCGACGTCGGACAATTGATTTTATTGGTGATATTTTTAGCCGTCTGGGTAGTTGACTCGTTTTTTCTGCATCTGACGACGTTATTAACCGCCTGGGTGCCGCTTTATTTACGCCTGGGCGTTGCGGGTGTGGTTCTGGCATTGGGCATCTATCTGATGTCTGTGTCTCATTTTATTGTCCGCCCGGAGAATCGTCAAAGCCGGGTTGTGGATAGTGGAATTTTCCGCCACGTGCGCCATCCTTTGTACTTAGCCAGCATCGTGACTTTTCTCAGCCTGGTCGTTTCCACTTTATCGCTCGCCGCGCTGGCGGTTTGGGTGGTGATCTTTTGTTTCTACGACTACGTTTCTGCCTACGAAGAACAGTACCTGATAAATAAGTTCGGTGAGGCATACCGGGTGTACAGAAGTAAAACCGGCAAGTGGCTGCCGAAGATTGGCGCTGGGTAGAGACAGTCTTGATTAGAAGGTGAGGGACGTTATGGACACGATGGAACGCCGAGATTTTTTAAAAACAGTTGCAACCGGCTTGGGAATTACCACACTGTCTTACATCGGTGTAGCGACCCTCGCCTCAACTGAACCAGTCGTCAAATTTTACGAGTCAAAGAGTGGAGATCAAATGAAAGATAAAATCTTAATTGCTTACGCCAGCCGTTGTGGCACGACTGGTGAAATAGCCAAAGCGATGGCGGACACGCTGCAAGCCGCTGGCAAGAGTGTGGACGTGCGCCTGGCAAAGCACGTTACGAGTCTGGCGGATTATAAACTGGTCATGATTGGCAGTGCGGTGCGCGCTGCCCAATGGCTGCCAGAGGCAGTGGAATTTGTGAAGGAAAACCGGCTCATCTTGCGCCGCGTGGCGACGGCTTATTTCACTGTGTGTTTGACGATGGCGGAGGATAATGATTCCAGCCGCCGCGCCGCGGCGAAGTACGTAGAACCGCTTTACGAATATCACCACGCCGATCTGGAAGGCTTTTTCGGCGGCTGCCTGGATTACAAGCGCATGTCCTGGCTCGACCGCACGATTATGAAAGCGCACGGTGGGCGCGCGCAAGGGGATTATCGAAATTGGAACGCTATTCAAGCCTGGTCGCAAGACGTATATCACAGGTTGGTAGCATAATAATATAGAAAAAAGGAGTATCTTATGACGAACAATGTTGTTATTAGAATTGCGGCAGCCATCGTCCTGATTGTAGCTGTCTTGGGGCTGGGCGGTTTGGCGTACGGCGCCGGTGTGGCGCAGGGTATGACGGCGGGAGCACGGCTTCCGGCGGGAGCACAGCTTCCGGCGGGCGACGCCGCACAGGCATTGCCTTACCGCAGCCTGCCCGGCGGTGTAGCCCCGTTTGGTTTCGGGTTCCTGTCCGTGCTCGTGCCGCTGTTTTTGATCATGCTGGTTTTCTGGGCGCTGCGCTGGGTGTTTGGCTGTGCGCCGTACCCGCGCCATTGGTGGTTTGCAGCCCAGCATCCTATGTGGGGGATGCACAGGATGGCAGGCAGAGGCGAATGGTGCCGCGATGTGCCGGAAATGGTGGAGGAATGGCACCGCAAGATGCACGAAAAACAATCCGCATCTGACATGGGAGAAAAACCTAGCGAAGATAAAGCGGCATAAACCCTTCATTGCCAGGTAGGGCGCACAATTACAAAAACGATTGTGCGCCCTACCGACTCACCGCTCAAGCTGTTATAATCATTCTTAGCGACGGACCTGGTATGAAAACAATTCTGGTGGTGGATGACGAACCGAAAATCGTCCAGCTTGTGCGCGACTATCTGGAAAGCTCCGGTTTTGGCGTGCTCGTGGCGCGAGACGGGAAAAGCGCCCTATCAACGGCGCGCACGCAGAAGCCGGACTTGATCGTCCTTGACCTGGGACTGCCAGGACTGGACGGGCTGGATGTAACCCGCGAACTGCGCAAGACGCACAACATTCCCATCATCATGCTCACGGCGCGCGGCGAAGAAAGCGATAAACTGGTCGGTTTGGAATTGGGCGCCGACGATTACATCACCAAGCCTTTCAGCCCCAAGGAATTGGTGGCGCGCGTGCGGGCTTTGTTCCGGCGCGTTGAAAGCCACGCCGCCGCCTCGACCCAAACCATTCACGCCGCCGACCTGACCCTGGACGCAGGGCGCATGCGGGTTACCTCATCCGAAAGGCAAATTGAGGAGTTAACCCCCACTGAGTTTGAACTGCTGGCTGCCATGGCGCGCTACCCGGGGCAAATTTTCACGCGCGCCCAATTGCTGAACGTCCTGCACGGGGTGGCGTTTGAATCTTACGAGCGTGCCATTGACGCGCACATCAAGAACATCCGTCGCAAACTCGGCGGGACCACGTCTCAGACGGCTTACATCCTCACCGTTTACGGCGTGGGCTACAAGTTCACCGAGGATTAAGGCAGCCGCGCATGAAGTCAAAACACCATTCCCGACATTCGCGTTGGTGGAGAGGGTTTAGCGACCCGAAATATTTTCCCAATCCCCCGCCGTGGTGGCCCGAAAACGAACCCTGGCCTCCCATGCCCCGCTATGACAAGAAAGAGGATAATTCTTATTTTTTCCACCGCCTTGGCTGTGCATTGTTCTTCAGTTCAATTTTCATCCTTTTGGTGGTGGGAGGGTTGATCTGGCTGATCGCGGACAGGGTCAGCTTGAAAATGCCGCCGGTTGACTCCGTCTGGATTTATATCATAAGCGGGGTCGTCCTGTTGATGATCGTCAGGTTTTTTATCTGGGGCGGGCGGGCTTTCCGGCGTTTTTCTGGACCGCTGGAAGACCTGTTTAACGCCTCAAAGCGGGTGGCGGAAGGGGATTACACCGTGCGCGTGCGCGAACGCGGCACAAAGGAAGTGCGCGCCCTGGTGCGCGCCTTTAATTCTATGGCTTCGCACCTGCAAATTGACGACGAGCAGCGCCGCAGTTTGCTGGCGGACGTAACCCACGAGTTGCGCACTCCCTTGACGGTGATGCGTGGGAATATAGAAGGTATGCTGGATGGCATTTACAGCGCCGATGAAGCGCGGCTCAAGTCCATCCTGGACGAGGTGCACGTTCTGACGCGCCTGGTGGACGACCTGCGCACGCTGGTGTTGGCGGAAAGCGGCGCTTTGCAATTGCACAAAGAAGCCAGCGATTTTGCTGCCCTCCTTGGCGATGCTGCGGCTGCTTTTCAGACGCAAGCCGACGACCTGGACGTTGAACTGCGCATAGATGTGGCGCCGGGCATGCAACCTGTGCAGCTTGACGCAGAGAGGATGCACCAGGTCCTTTCCAACTTGATTGTCAACGCCTTGCGCTACACGCCGGCGGGCGGGCAGATCACCTTGCGAGGGAAGGAGGCGCGTGGGGCAAACGGCGCGCGGCGCGTCTTGATCACAGTGGAGGACACCGGACCGGGCATCAAGGCGCAAGACCTGCCCTACGTGTTCGAGCGCTTTTACAAAGCCAGCGATTCGGGCGGCATGGGGTTGGGCTTAGCCATCGTGAAAAACATCGTTGCCGCTCACGGCGGGACGGTCAGCGTCAGCAGCCAGGAAGGCAAGGGCACGCAATTCAGCATCAGCCTGCCGGACTAGCCAGGCAAAATACGCCTTCTTATGGAAGAGCAGGCGTACCATTTGTGAAACAGGAAAGCAGGGTATCCACAGCGAGAGCATGAACAGACATCCCTAATCGCGCAACCGGGCTACCACCCCGAAAGGAAAGGCTCCCATTCGTGATTATCTTGCAGGTGGGGGGAAAACAGGTAATGCACGGATGAAGGCGGCTGCATGGGAACGTGCGTCAGGCGCATCTGCGCCTGGTCGAGCGTGCGCCCGCCCTTGCGGTGATTGCACGCCGGGCAGGCGGTGGTCATGTTGTCCCAGGTGGTCTTGCCGCCCATGTGCTTGGGGATGACGTGATCCACCGTCATGTGTGGAGAGCGTTTGCCGCAATACTGGCAGGTGTAATGGTCGCGGCGTAAAATCTCACGCTTGCACAATTTGACCATCGGACGGGGTCTGTGTACCATGTTTTCCAGGCGGATGACGGAAGGGATGTCGTAGGTGGCAGAGACGGTTTGAAACTGCCCTCTGCCGTTTAGCACCAGCGAAGCTTTTCCCATTAGAATAAGCCCCAAAGCGCGCCGGGTGTTGCAGACGTTCAGAGGCTCAAAATTGGCATTGAGAACCAACACTGCACCCTGCATGAAGCACATTATAGCATACTTTCAACTTCTTATGGGAAGTTTGAGTGGGCTGTGATACAATAAAAATATGAGCAAGGTAAACCGTTTTTTTCGCACTCTCTCGGCTTTCTTTCTTCTCTTTTTAATCCTGGGGAGTGCCAGCGCCTGCGCCGGGTTGCCTGCGGCGCGCCAGGCGCCGCCCGCCACGCAAAATCAAGCCGCGCCCACGCCGCAAGAAGGCTTGCAGCAGCCTCAGGCTGCGCTTTCCCCCGCCGTTTCGCAACCTGCTTTGCCCAAGCCAGCGGCAACGAATACGCTTTTCGTCATTCAGCCGCCGCAGACGCCCCAACCCGCGCAGCCTACCTCCACGCCGGATCATTACCCCGGCTGGGCGACCTACACCAACATAGGCTACGGCTTCTCTTTTCGCTACCCGCCTTCCTGGCAGATGCTGGAACGCGACGCCAATAAAGAAGCGAATTTCGTCAAAGTCAGCCGCGACGATTTCACCTTTCTCGTCGGCTATAAAAGGGGAGCAGAAACGACCAGTATAACCGGCGGCAGCGACATGCCGGGTAACCTGCACCCCGCTGGCGCGGTGCGCTTTTTCGGTCAAGACGTGAATAAAACCTCTCTCGTGCAGCGCGGCATCGTCAAATCGCTTTATTATGGCGGTGTGAACGCCGAGATTGCAGTGGGAGAGTTGAAATTCTCCCTGCGTCTGCTGCCTTCCGCCGGCGCAAATTACGACCGCATCGCCGCTTCAACAGAATTGCAGGCGGAGTTGGACGGGATCGTGCAATCCTTTGCCTGGTTGAGTGCGCAAAAACCACCCGTTTTAACAACGGCGGCGCCTTCCAGTACACCCGCCCAGCCCGGCGCGTGGCAGGCTTATACCAACCGCGCCTACGGTTTCGCATTGGAATATCCCTCCGACTGGCAATTGCAGGAGGAAACTCACCTGGTTAAGCTCAGCCAGGGAACGTTGACGCTGCTCATCGCCTTCAAACGCAGCAGCGAGAGCGTGAATCTGGGTCCCGACCAGGTGCCGGCTGGCACGTTGGAAAACCGGGCTGCGGTCAGGTTTTTAAACCAAAACCTGCCCAAACAAAGCCTCGTCTTGGAGGGGAAAGACAAAGCCGTGTTTTACAGCGGCACTTCACCTTTCCCGGTCAGTCTGCCTGGGGCGGTAGAAAATTTGGAATTTGTCGTCATCCTGTACGATTTTAACCCGGATTATAACGCCGTCAGCATTCCCGCTGCACAGCAGGCGCAAGCCGAACGCATTCTCAACACCTTCCGCGCCGTAGCGGTTGGCACGCCACTGCCCGGCACGCCCGGCGCCGCCACCTCTCTGCCCAGCCCCACCGCTGCAGTGGCGCAGGGGACGCCCACATGGCGGGACACGCTGGACAACGGTCAATACTGGTATATGTTGAACACAACCAACACACTGTTTGAGGTCAAAGACGGCAAGCTGGCGCTGAAAGCCTACAGCCCCAACCGCCTGGAGGAGTGGGGCATAGCCAACGTGGCACCTCTGCAAAACTTTTACTTGCAGGCGGCGTTTACCACGGGCGCTGCCTGTTCCGGGTACGACCGTTACGGCGTGATCTTTCGCGCCCCGCAGCCAGACCGCGGCTACGTGCTCGGTTTTTCGTGCAGCGGCGCTTACCGCCTCTACAAATGGGACGGGACGAACTTCGTCAGTTTGCAGGACTGGACTCAGGCAACCGAGATTAAAAGCGGCGCAAAGCAAACCAACACCCTCGGCGTGCTCGCCGAAGGTTCTAGCATAAAAGTATACGCCAACGGCAGCCTGCTCGCCACCCTCTCAGATACCACTTTTACACAGGGACAGTTTGGTCTGTTTGTCGGTTCCGCCGAAACACAAAATCTCGAGATTTTTGTGGACGAGGTTGCATACTGGCTCAAATAAGACGGGGGAGATGGTCTTATGGCGGAAATTCTGCAGTTTTTTAAGACCATTGAGATATGGATCTACCTGCTGTTAGGCTTGGCAGGCTTGTTTTACGTCTTTCGTTTTCTACGCGCCTGGGACGAAATGAAACAAGCCGCCTTTGGTTTGGAGCACGAAAGCGCCCAGCAGCGTTTGAACCGCGCTGCCACCGGGCTGGGGTTTCTGGTTGCCCGGGCGGTGATCGAGTTTGTGCTGGTGTCTTTTATCATCCCTATCATACCCGAGTCAACCCCCTTACCCACGCCCACGCTCGACGTGCTGGCGACGCCAACGGTTACGATTGCTGCGCCGTCGGCGGATACGACGCAAACCCCGGATGCTGGAGCAAGCTTCTTTGGGGAACAACAGACCGCCCCGGCGGAAACCGGCTCTGCGGCGCAGGGCGGCTGCGTAGTGGATCAAATCAACATCAGCGAGCCGCAAAACAACGCCGGCATCAGCGGTACGGTTACCATCAAGGGCACGGCAGACGTACCCGGCTTCGGTTTTTACAAGTTTGAATTTTCCAGCCCCGGGCAACCAGATTGGACCGCTATTCAAGCCTGGACGCAACCCAAAAAAGACGCCGACCTGGGTTTGTGGGACACTTCCCGCCTGGTGCCGGGTCTGTACCTGTTGCGTCTGGTGGTGGTGGATAACCAAGGGAAAGCGCTGCCTCCCTGCGTTGTCCAGGTTTCTATTTCAGGTTCACCTGCGGAATGATGGATATGACGAACAGCAAGATATTGATTGTGGATGACGATGCGGTCGCTCGCAACGTGTTGAAGAAGATATTATCCTCTGCGGCGCACAACGACGGCTTTTCCATAGACGTGGCTGCCAGCGGCACGGAAGCCTTGCAAAAAATTGAAGAGTGGGTGCCAGATTTAGTTTTGCTGGACGTGATGATGCCGGATATGGATGGGTTTGAGGTGTGCGGGGTGGTGCGTGCAAATCCCAAACTGGCGGAAATCCCTATATTGTTAATTACCGCCTTGGAAGACCACGAATCGCGCTTGCGCGGGATCGAAGCCGGCGCGGACGACTTCATCTCCAAGCCGCCCAACGTGGCGGAACTGCTCGCCCGCGTGCGCACCATCACGCGCCTGAATCGCTATCGCCGCCTGCACGCCGAACGCGCCCGTTTTGAATGGGTCGTTTCGCAAGCGCAGGATGGATATCTGCTGGTCAACGAAGCCGACGAGGTCATTTATTCCAATCGCACGGCGCGCCTGTACTTAGGTTTGGAAGTGGATGGGGACGAAAACCAGCCCCTGGGCGCTTTTCTGCAACTGGTGCAAAAACAATATCACTGTGAGCCGGAGGAAGCCTGGAAAAGCTGGGATCTTAGAGAGAACGTGCTGCGTTACCTGGTGCGCCCCGAATCGGACACCGCCCAGGCGTTTTGGCTGCAAGTGGCGCGTTTTGAACACGTCGTCGGCGCAGACACTTGCCGTTTGATTCGCCTGCGCGACGTAACCCAAAGAATGAATGCGCAGCGGGACATGCGCACGTTTAAGTCCGCAATTTTGCATAAATTACGCACACCGTTGACCGGCATTATCGCCAGTATCCAACTCTTGGAAGAAGACAGCCACAGCATGAGCGTAGAGATGGCGGACTTGATACAGGTTCTTGTGCGTTCCTCCGAGAACCTGCAAAATGAAATCGAGGACGTGCTAAAATTTGTGCAGGCGCCGAAGGTCGTGCGCGCCGGCAAATCCACGCAGGGGTTTCAACTGGGGCGGTTGGCTGATGTGGCAGAGCAGATGGGCAGTCAATTGAATATCCAATCCCTGCGCGTGGAATGTCCAGACGCCCTGACGAGCACGCAAATCCTCCTCTCGGAGCAGGCGGTGGAGTGGGTTCTGTGGGAAATATTAGAAAACGCCCAAAAATTTCACCCCACGCAGACCCCCAGGGTGGAAATTTTTGTTAGCAAAGCTGGTGAGCGGGAGGTGCTCGTCAGCATCCACGACGATGGTATTCACCTTTCCCCGGAACAATTGCTGCAGGCGTGGACGCCGTTTTACCAGGGGGAAAAGGACTTCACCGGCAATGTAACTGGCATGGGCTTAGGTTTGTCGGTCGTCGCCTCCCTGGTGTGGGAAGTAGGCGGCGGCTGCCGCCTGGCAAACCGCGAGCACGCGCCTGGGATTATCGTGAGTTTGAGCTTACCGGTTCTGAAACCTGAGGAGGAAGAACAATGAATTCAGCACCGCTTGATTTTAGTCCCCTGTCTGTAGAGCAGGTCGCCGCTCTGGGCGACGAACACAAAGCCGTTTTTCAGCTTTTGACGGCGAAAGACCGCAGCTTTTTTGCGCAAACGTTTAGCGAAAAAGACCTGCCCGCTGCGCTGGAACGCAAAGCAGAGATTATGAAGCGCAACCAGACCCAGCGTCAAAAAATTGGCGAGGTAATGGCGAGCCTGGCGCAGGTGCAAACAGAGGCTGATTTTCCTGCCGCAGGAGGGATGAGATTGGGAGAAATTGCTGCCGGTGCAGCAGCCGCGGTGGGGATTGGCGCAGTCGCCGCCTCGGTGAGTACCGATGGCAACGCAACCTGGAAGGGTGTGCCGCCGCGCCTGCTGGCGAACGCGCTCGAACAAGCCTTTGATAACGGTGAGACCACCGACGTCGAAGTGGAGGGCAGTGAAGATAACCTGCTGGCGACCGTCTTTCTGCGCCCGCCAGACGGCAGCCGCTACGTGCCCGCCATAACGGTTTCTCTGCACCGCGTGGAGGAAATCATCCAGGTAAAGGTCGGCGATTTGACCTCCGAGACGTTTTTAGAGGCGGCGAAACACGGTGGTCAACGCCTGTTGGAACTGGCTGGAAAAGGACTTAACCTGTGGCTGCGGCGGCGGGGCGTATTTTCCGCAGAAGCAGTAGACCTGGCGCAGAGCGCATTAAACAGCGCCTTCGATGCCGCCCAAGTCGCCAGAGATTTAAACTTGAAAGACCGCGTTTGGCAGGTCATCAAGGAAACTGCCGACGCCCGCGAAAAAGCCTGGCAGATAGAAGCCGAACGCGAACGCCAGCTAAGACAAGATTTAATAGACGCCTGGGAGGCGTATAACAAATGCCCGCGCTGTGGTGAGCCTTTCCGCCAGCAAGAGGACGTCTGCCACATTTGCGGCAGAGGACGCAACGTGGCGCCAACCCAACCCGACCCGCGCGCGCTTTGACGTGTTTCCGTATTTCCGGCACATTTCGTGCTATAATTTGGGAACAGCGGAGATGCTATGAATTTTGACCCGGCGCAAATTGGCAATTATCTCTACATCCTGGCAGCTTGGGGCGCGGGATTCGTGCTTTTGTTGTGGCTTAGCGTGGTCGTGTGGACCTTCCAGGACGTGCGCAGGCGCACGGGTAGTTTCCTGGCGCGGTTTCTGGCGACTTTGTTTGTGCTGCTGTTTTTCCTGGCGGGTCTGGTGATCTACCTGATTTTACGCCCGCGGCATACTTTGGAAGAGGAATACCAGCAAACCCTCGAAGAGGAGGCGCTGCTTCAGTCAATTGAAGATACCCCCGAATGCCCCGGCTGCGGGCGGCGCATTCGGGAGGACTGGGTCTTGTGCCCAAGCTGCCACACCAAGCTGCGAAAAACTTGTGCACAATGCGGCAGGTTGATGGACCTGCCCTGGAACATTTGTCCATATTGCGCTACTCCCACGGCAGAAATACGCCAACAGGACGAGGATTCTGGACAGGATTTATCCTCTTCTTTGGAAATAAACATTGACGACGCACTGGTTAATTTTGATATAATAGAGGAACATACTATTCATAGCGCAGCGCAGCCAGAACAGGCTGATGCAGGGTAATCCAATCCCTACCAGGTGGAGGTGTATTATGTACGAACGTAGAAAACTCAAGAGAAGACACTTAATTTACTACCTGCGGGTTTTCGACCGCGAAACGAACCAGCTCGTTGGGCACCTCGTAGACCTCAACGCCAGCGGTGTAATGCTCATCAGCGAAACGCCGATTGACGCGGACAAGGTCTTTCGCCTGCGTATGTCGTTACCTTCACGCATTGGCGGAAAAGAAGAGTGGGTCTTTGACGCGAAAAGCCGCTGGTGTCAGAAAGACATCAACCCCGACTTTTACGACACCGGCTTTATGTTGATGAACGTCGCAGAAAGCGACCTGGAAGTAATTGGTAACTTGATCAAAGGATTTGGCTTTAACGACTGAAAGATTTTCCTTTCGTAAAATTGTTCTGGCGTTGCAAGCGTTACGCCAGATGGGTGTTCAGCCGTTGTGCTTGTACGTCTGGTACAGGCTCAGTTTACAGAGCGGCTGGTTAAAATATCGCACACACACTGCATGGAAAGCGGCGCAGGTAACCGGCGGGTTGGTTCTGCGCCGCGCTGTTTTTCCTCTGCCAAACCGCAACGAGATTGCATACGTACTCGGCGCAGTTGGAAGGCAGCGTTTACTGGCGGAAGCGGACGAAATCGTCGCCGGGGTCTGCCGTATCTTTGGCGGGCAGCCTGTTCCTTTGCCGGGTGAGGGCGGTGGACAAAAACACTGGACGGTATACGAAGGCGGGGATTGGACGGAAATAACCTCCCGCCTCCCGCACGCGGACGTTAAGTATGTGTGGGAGGCGGCGCGCTTCGGTTGGGCGTTCACCCTCGCCCGGGCTTACTTCGTCAGCCGGGATGAACGCTACGCCCAGGCGTTTTGGGAGCATACCTGCCGTTTTCTGGACGCCAACCCGGCTTACCAGGGGGCGCATTGGACCTCGGCGCAAGAGGTCGCCTTGCGCTTGATGGCGTTTGTGTTTGCCTGGCAGGTGTTTGCCGATTCTGCGCACAGCACGGATGCACGCGCCCAACGCCTGGCGCAAGCCGTGGCGCAGCACGCCGAGCGCCTGCCTGTGAGCCTGGCTTACGCGCGCTCGCAAAACAACAACCACCTTCTCAGTGAAGCCACCGGACTGTATACTGCTGCGCTGGCGTTGCCACAACATCCCCGCTCTGCACATTGGCGCAGGCTGGGCTGGCGCTGGCTGAACGCGGCTTTGCAGCGGCAAATTGACCGCGACGGCGCCTACATCCAGCACAGCGCCAATTATCACCGTCTGATGCTGCAAGAGGCGCTGTGGATAAACCTGCTCAACTGCGCCTGTGGGCAAGAGATGCCTGCGCAAAGCGCCAGCCGACTGGCGGCTGCCACGCGCTGGCTGTTCCACTTGCTCGACCCTGCCAGCGGGGGCGTGCCGAACCTCGGACCCAACGATGGCGCACGTGTGTTGCCCTTGAGCGTGTGTGCGTTTGCGGATTACCGCCCCACGCTGCAAGCCGCAGGGCGCGCTTTCCTGGGTGAAGCGCTCGTCGCGCCGGGGGCGTGGGACGAGATGAGCCTGTGGATGGGCGTTGGCGCTGCCGGTCAGGCTTTGCCACAGGGGGAAGAAATCGTCCAAAAGCCGCAACAGACTCCGCACACGCTGCACGTTGACGAGCAACACACGTGGGCGTACCTGCGCTGTGCGCGTTTTACGGCGCGCCCCGGGCACGCCGACCAGAATCACCTGGATTTGTGGTGGCGCGGTTTGAATCTGGCTCAGGATGCGGGCACCTACCTGTATAACGCCGCTTCGCCCTGGAACAACGCGCTTACCTCTGCCCTGGTGCACAATACCGTAACGGTAAACGGCTGCGACCAGATGAGCCGCGCCGGACGGTTCCTTTACCTGGACTGGGCGCAGGGAAGCTTGTTGGAGCGCGCCGAAAAAGACGGCGTGTGGACGAGCCTGACCTGTCAGCACGACGGTTACCAGCGCCTGGGCGTGTTTCATCGCCGCAAGGTTACTCTTTATCATGCCGGCATCTGCGAAGTGCAAGACGACCTGCTGCCAGCAGCGTTGAGCAGCGCCGGCAAGGAGATAGACTGTCGTCTGCATTGGCTGCTGCCCGACTGGAACTGGCAGGCGCATGAAAATGAGGACGGTTTTGTCTGCCAGCTTGAATCGCCGCACGGATGGGTGGCGCTCAGTCTGCGCGCCGCGGGGGTGGAAAAGGCGCGCCTGCGTCTGCTGCGCGGCGGGGAGGAAGTGTATACTTCGGCAGGAGCGCCTTCGTCAGAAGACCCTTCGCCAGAAGACCCTTCGTCAGAAGACCCTTCGCCAGAAGACCCTTCGCCCAGTGATGTTATTTTCGGCTGGGTTTCCCCGGCTTATGGAGAAAAGCACGCCGCGCTTTCTGTGGTGCTGCAGGGCACAGGGCGCCTGCCCTGCGGCTTTATCACCATCTGGTACCTGCCTGGCTTTGGCAAGTAGAATTGGTAGATTTCCAAAGGGATTGGCGCGGGTACGCGTCATAGACGGCAAACCAAGCAGCGCTGCAAGCCAGTCAGATTTCGGTTGTTTTCCAATCAGGTCGAGCTGAATGTCGTCAAGCCGGTGTGGTCGGTTTTATAGCCTCTGAAGGCGGCGATTTGCGCCCGCGCCGCAGGACTGCCAAGCCATTCAACCAGACAGCGCAGCGGCGGCAGGTCGAGCGCGGCAGGCAGAAAGACGAGGTGGTAGGTCTCCAGGGTAAGAGGGATAAAATCCAGCGTGTACGCGGCAGCAAAAGCCTCCAGCCCCAGTCCCGCGTCCGCTTTTCCCTCCGCCACGGCGCGGGCGGTCTCGGTGTGGGTCAATTTTTCCTGGGCGTAGCCTGCTATGTCGGCGTTGTTGAGGTTCAGGGTTGCCAACTGGGCGTCCAGCCAGACGCGCGTGCCGGAACCGGATTGACGGTTGACGAAGCGCAGCCCCGGCTGAAGGAGATGCTCCAGTTTCTGTATGCGGCGCGGGTTGCCGGGGGCGACGATCAAGCCGAGAGAGCGCTGCGCCAGCGTTACCAAAACCACCTGGCAGCCAGGCAGCAGGCGTTTTACAAAGGGCAGGTTGTAGGTGTCGGTTTCTTTATCCCACAGGTGGCATCCGGCAAAATCGGCTTTCCCCTCTGCCAGGGCAAATAAACCACCCAGGCTGCCGCTGAAATTGACCTGCAATTGTGCTCCTTCGGCAATCTCGCCAAAATGCGCCGCTATCCAGTTCACAGCCATATCGTGGCTGCCCCAAAAGGAGGCGCCCGACTGTGTACGGCTGTGAAGAACAGGTCTTACCGCCTGCCAGTGGTCAAAAGCCAGATTGAGCGCCTGGCGGGTTTCTTCGGGAGTATACCCGGCGCTGATGGATTCCAAAAGAAAGGCTTCGGCGCGGTTGACCAGGGTTGCCTGGCGCAGAGAGGTCAGGTGTGCCAGGCTGGTAGGCAGCGCTGGTTCGTGCTGTGCATCCACCACGCGCGTGCCTTTGCCTGCGTGGCTGATGATCAACCCCTGCTTTGCCAATTCGCGGTAAGCGCGCTGGACGGTGGCGGGTGTACAATTCCACAGTTTGCACAGGCGGCGCACGGAAGGTAAACGCTGCCCAGGCTGTAAATTGCCGCTCAGAATGTCGCCGCGAATTTGCTCGACGATTTTTTGATAGAGATAGTTGGTGTCCATTTTTGTTATTATACCCGTTTTCCCTTTGCAAGGTCCTTGTTTTCGTAGTAAAGGTGTGTTATCATATCGAATGTATCATTTGTAATGATACATATAGTATATTCTCTTGAAGAGAAGGAGATAATTATGCCCTGCAAATCCTGTGTGTTTCTATCGCTAATGTTACTACTGGCTTTAATCTTTGCTGGTTGCGCCCCGGCAGCCACACCAGCCGCGGCGCCTACGGCTGCCCTGGCAACCCAACAAGCCGCCGAGCCAACTGCCGTGGAACGCAACGGAGCGAATGAAGTGATCCTGGCGACCACTACCAGCACGCGTGATTCTGGTCTGCTAGACCTGCTTTTGCCCATTTTTGAAAAACAGTCCGGTTTCACGGTCAAGATGATCGCCGTCGGCTCTGGGCAGGCGATGAAAATGGGAGAAATGGGCAACGCCGACGTGCTGCTCGTCCATTCTCCCAAGGCGGAAAAAGAGTACATGGAGAAAGGCTTTGGCACAGAGCGCCTGTTGGTGATGCACAACGACTTCATCGTTCTGGGTTCCGCAGCGGACCCTGCCAAGATCAAAGGCATCACCTCTCCGGCGGAAGCTTTCAAGAAAATCGCCGACGCCAAAGCCGATTTCATCTCGCGTGGAGATAAATCCGGCACGCATTCGGCTGAGCTTGCTATCTGGACGAAAGCTGGTTTCACCCCCTCGGATAGCGATGCCTGGTATTTACAAACCGGTCAGGGCATGGGCGATACACTGCGCATTGCCTCGGAAAAGGGCGCTTACACTCTTTCGGACCGCGCCACCTACCTGGCGCAGAAAGACAAACTGGAATTGGAGATTCTCGTCGAGGGAGACGTTACCCTCTTTAACATCTATCACGTCATTACGGTCAACGCCGAAAAATTCGCCAATTTGAACGCCAAAGGCGGCAAGGCGTTCGCTGATTTCATGGTTTCGGCAGACACACAAAAGTTGATCGGCGAATTTGGCGCGAATAAATTTGGTCAACCCCTCTTCTTCCCCGATGCCGGCAAGCAAGAGGGCGAGATTGGAAAATAAAACGCAATGGATTTAATCTGGCAGGGTATCCAGCAGGCGTTCTGGCTGCTTCTGAGCGCGGATGCAGGGGTTGTGGAAATCACACTGCTATCCTTGCGCGTTTCTGTGCTGGCTACCTTTATCAGCCTGATTGTGGGACTGCCCCTGGGCACCTGGCTGGCGCTGGGGCAGTTCCCGGTGCGTAAACTCCTGCTCAGCCTGGTGAATACTGGCATGGCGCTGCCGCCGGTGGTGGTGGGTTTGGCTGTGTCCATCGTGCTGTGGCGCAGCGGTCCTATGGGTTTTTTACGCCTGATGTATACCCCCACGGCGATCATTGTTGCGCAGACGGTGATAGCCGCGCCGGTGGTAACGGGTTTGACCGCCTCTGCCTTGCAGCAATTGGACGTGCGTTTACAAACGCAGTTGCTGGGTTTGGGCGCCTCGCGCACGCAGATGCTGCTGGCGCTGTGGCGGGAAGCGCGCCTGCCCCTCCTGGCAGCGTTGATGGCGGGTTTTGGCAGCGTTATTTCGGAGGTGGGCGCCTCGATGATGGTGGGGGGTAATTTGTTGCATCACACGCGTGTGCTCACCACGGCAATCGTGTTGGAAAACAGCAAGGGAGAATTTGCCATCGCGATTGCCTTGAGCATCATCCTTTTGCTGCTGGCTTACCTGGTCAATTTACTGCTGACCTGGGTGCAGCAGCGCAACACCTCAAAATCGTAACGGGCGGGCAATGAGCGTAATTCTTGAAATTAACGACGTTGTGGTGGAGCGTGGCAAACGCGCCATCTTAAAGGTTGACCATTTTGCCATTGCGGAACACGAGACTCTGGCGGTGATCGGTCCGAACGGGGCGGGCAAAAGCACCCTGCTGTTGGTGCTGAGCCACATCTTGCAGCCGCAGCGCGGCAGCCTGCGCCTGCGCGGACAGGCGGTGGATAAGGCAAACGACCTGGCGTATCGGCGGAAAATTGCCCTGGTTTTGCAGTCTCCGTTGTTGTTGGACGATACGGTTTTCAACAACGTGGCTGCCGGGTTGCGCTTCCGCGGCATGGCGGCGGACGAAATCAAACCCATTGTGGAGCACTGGCTGGAAAGATTCGGCGTGGCAGACCTGCGCCAACGGCGGGCGCGTTCGCTTTCCGGTGGAGAGGCGCAGCGCGTCAGCCTGGCGCGCGCCTTTGCCCTCTCCCCGGACATTTTATTGCTGGACGAACCTTTCAGCGCCCTGGACGCGCCCACGCGCCAGCGCCTGCTGCAAGATTTTCAGTCCATCATCACCAGCGCCAAAACAACGGCTGTGTTTGTTACTCACGACCTGGACGAAGCCTTGATGCTCGGCAGCCGCCTGGCAGTGATGATGAACGGCGAGATGCGCCAAAACGGGCTGCCCATGCAAGTGCTCAACGCACCCCTGGACGCCGACGTGGCTGCCTTCGTGGGCGCTGAAAGCATCATTCCGGGTGTGGTTATGCAATCACAAGAGGGGATGTTGCGAGTTGACGTGGCAGGGCAGACCCTGGAAGCGGTGGGCGATTTTCCCCCGGGGCGCGCCGTGTACCTGTGTTTACGCCCCGAGGATATTACGATCTGGGGTTGTGCAACGGAGGTCTCTACCAGCGCGCGCAACAACCTGCCTGGCAGGATTACGCGCCTCACCCAGCAAGGCGCGCTGGTGCGCGTGGAGCTAGATTGTGGTTTTCATCTGGTGGCGCTGGTTACGCGCCCTGCGGCGCAAACGATGCGCATGTGCGCGGAGATGAAGGTCCACGTTACGTTTAAAGCCAGCGCCATTCACGTCGTGCCGCGCTAACCCTGCCCTTTGAGCCACTTGCGGATGAGGTCGCGCGCCCAGCGGTAATGGCTGCTGGTGCTGGATTCAATGTAGTTACCCATGCTCCATTTTCCTTCCCATTTATATTTAGCGGGGGTAAGCAGGTCTTCTTCTGGCATTTCCTGGATCAGTTTTAGCATTTCCTGGTAAGACGCCTGAAATTCCGCCTGGATTTCTTGCAGTGGACGGCTGCGGTGCTGCTCGAAAATTTTCTGGTTCAGCGCCGGGGTCTGATTCCATTTGAACCCAGGGGCGGGCAGTTCCGGTTTTTCGCCGCGCAAACCGGCGGCGTACCAGCTTCGCACCATCCCTTCCCAGGTGAAAAGGTGCGCCAGCACGTCTTTGACTGCCCAGCCGGCGTCGGTAACGCCAGGGCGGCTGTATTCATCAACGCTCAGCGGCGCCAGCGTTTTTTCCAGCTTGTCGCGTTCCTGTTGAACGAGTTGCAGAAGTTCAGTTTTGTTATATTGTTTTTTCATGGTGGCTCCCATACAGCGATTGTTTGCGTAATAAACTGCCAATTTTTACTGCGATACTTTATTTCTACCGCTTTGCTTGGCGCGATACATGGCTTGGTCGGCTTTGTCTATTAATACGCCAACGTCCTGGATGCTGGCGTTTAAGCCTGCCACGCCCACGCTGACGGTCAACTGAAGCGTTCCGGCTTCGCTAGGGATTGGCGTGTGGGCAATTTCCTGGCGCAGGCGTTCGGCGGCTTGGTTTGCCTCTGACAACGTTGCTTCTGGCAGCAGGACGACAAACTCCTCGCCGCCGTAGCGCCCGAGGATGTCCACGTTGCGCAGGCTTTCCCTGGCTATGCGAGTAACCGCCTGCAAGGCTTGATCTCCCGCCAGATGTCCGTAGCGGTCGTTTATCCGTTTAAAGTGGTCTATGTCAAACATCAACACGGAGAGGGCTTTAGAATAGCGCCGGGAACGTTCCATTTCAAATTGAGCGCGCTCCATGAAATAGCGGCGGTTATAAATCCCGGTCAGCGCATCGGTGATTGCCAGGCGGCGCGTCTCTTCGAGCAATTGGACGTTGCGCAGGGCAATTGCCACCTCGAAGGCAAACATTTCCACCAGGCGTAAGTCCTCTTGAGAAAATGGGCGCTTGTCAGCGTCCGATGCGACCATGATCACGCCCAGCAATTCCGAACCGCTCAACAAAGGCATTTCAATCAGCGAGACGTTGGGGTCGATGTATTTCGGGCTGCGTTTTTCCCAGTGCTGGTAATCCTGGATGATCATCGGGCGGCGGGTTTCCGCCACCGTGCCAACCCCGCCTTCCCCCAGGGCAAAGCGCGTGCCGGTATAATCTCTGTTCTGGTTATAGCTTACCACGACTTCCAGGTCACCCTGGGCGGGGCGGTAGAGACACAACATGCCCTGGTTGGCGTCCAGCAGAGCCAGCACACGCTCCATAATCTTGCGAATCAGTTTATCCATGTCCAGTTCACTGGAAATATCCGCCATAGTGGCGCGCAGTGCTTCCAGTTCTTGCAGGCGGCGGCGTTCCGCTTCTTCCAGACGCCTGTGTTCGCTGATGTCTTCCTGGATGGAAAGGTAGTGGGTTATCTTGCCAGAGGCATCTACAACCGGAGAGATGGAGGTTTGTACCCAGAATAACTCGCCGTTCTTCCTGCGGTTGTGCATCTGCCCACGCCATTCCGCCCCCGCAGAAATCGCCTTCCAGATGGTTTCATAGATGCCGGGCTGCATCTCTCCCGATTTTAGCAGGCGCGGCGAATTTCCCATTACTTCTTCCGGTTGATAGCCAGTCATCTCCGTGAATTTGGGGTTGACGTACTCGATGGCGCCGTTCGTATCGGTGATGATCACGGCTGCCGGGCTTTGTTCGACGAAGACGGAGAGTTTGCGCACCTGTTCTTCTGCCTGACGGCGGGCAGTGATGTCCGTGAGGACACCGACCACGCCGACGATTTCCCCCTGGGCGTTGTAATGCGGCGCATAACTCGCCATCACCCAGCCTTTTTTCCTCGACTGGTAGATGGTATATTCAATGTCGGTGGGGGGTGTTACTTCCCCGCGCAGCGCCCGTTCCAGCAGTTTATCCACTCCTTGTTCCTTCAGGCGCGGGAAAAGCTCAAAGGGGGATTTGCCCAACACTTGCAAGGCGGGGATGCCGATCAATTCCTCCATGAAGCGATTCCAGACGATGTAACGCAAATTACAATCGTACACCACGATGCCTTCCTGGGCGCTGGCGATGATGGTGCGAGTGAACTGTTCGGCGTCGCGCAGCGCCTGTTCCACCGTCTTTTGGGCGGTCAGGTCGTGGGTTACCAGCACCACATATTGTAGCTCGCCTTGAGGGTTGCGGATGAGGGTAGTGTGTACAGAGAACCACGTTTCGCGGTTTTGCGGGCGCAGGCGATAGCGCAGGGTAAGCGGCGGGCTGGCTTCGCCGCGCAGGGCTTTGATGCCGGGCATGTTTTCAAAGGGGAAGGGCTGTCCGTTTTCGTCCAGGATTTCAATGTGCTTCAGGCGCTCGGAAACCGGGTCGTTTAAATACGCTTCCAGGGAGGAATAACCCAAAGCCTGCACGGTAACGTCGTTTACGTAAACCAGGTTGCCGTGCTGGTCCAGGACGGTGATGCCATCGCTCACCCCGGCTAAGATAGCAGCCAACTGGTCTTTGGAACGGCGCAATTCCTCCTCGGCGTGTTTACGAGTGGTAATGTCGCGCAGCACTCCCAGCGTGGCGGGTCGTCCGTTCAATTCGATGACGCTGACTTTTACTTCAGTGATCACGCGCGTAACGAGCCAGCGCCGGTGTGTTTTCCCGGCGGCGGCGGTAACGTGCGCTCACGCTTTCCCTTACTTCGGGGGCAATTAAAAATCCCACCGGTTTTCCAATTAATTCTGCCGAGGTAAAGCCCGTCATCTGTTCTATCTGCGGGTTGACGTAGATGTAAACGTCGTCCTGTCCGATGATGATGCCGTCGCTGGCGCCCTCGGCTACCAGGCGGTATTTGGTTTCGCTTTCTTGCAGAGAAAGGCGCAGGCGTTTGCTTTCGGTAATGTTGTTGAGGACGATCAACCAGCCGGTAAGAGAGCGGCTGCGATCGAAAATCGGCGTGGCGCACACCTCGAAATCAGATTTGGTCTCGCCGCATTGGATGGATATTTCCCTGATCTGGTTTTCTGTTTCGGAAAGGATGGGCGTGAAATCCAAGTCGGGCAGCGTGGTAGAGCCGATGACCTCGTTTTGGGTACATTTTGTAATGCGCTGGGCGGCGGGGTTGAGATAGACCACGCGGCGGCGCCTGTCTAATACGATCACGCCGAAAGCCATGTTTTCGACGAGCCGACCTCCCGCGGCTGGGATAATATCCAGCATCTGATAGCGTAACACGCCGTATCCTAAAAAGCTCACCATTACAAAATACGCGTAGGGGAGCAGTCCTTCGGCGTGAGTCTGATCCATGCCGATAAAGGAACTGAAGTGGATCAACGCCGGAAAAATTGCAGCTAAAACCAGCAGCAAGGTTTGTTTCTGAAACAATCTGGGGGCATGGAAAGCATCTGAGGCTAACAAGAAAATAGTTATAAGAATGAGTCCAAACCCGTAAAGTGTATCTGCCCAAGCCAGGGGGGCGCGCGTGTAGGTAAGCAAAGCAAAAGGCTGGGCGGCGACGAGTTGCGGGTTCAGGCGCACCAGCGTGTGCTGGGTATCCGCAAAAGTGAGCAGGAAAAAAACCAGCGGCTCAATTGCCAGCAGAAGCAAAGTGCGCCGGCTGGGGAAAACCTGTCTGCCGGTGTATTGCAGGCTGAAAACCAGTAAGGCGCTCCATATTGCGGAGGAAATGGCGTGAATTCCATTCCACAACAGTTTCGCCTCCAGGGAGGGACTGATCACCTCGAGGAAGTGGGCGATAAACCAGATCGTCAATGCCGAAGTGGCAAATAGCAGAGACCTGGCAAGAGGGAGGGAACGGCGTTGCCATCCAACCACGCTGAGGATAATGGATAAAACCACAGCAACGCCGGTTAGCACAAGCTGAAACATGCTTACTCCAGCGCTTCTAAGGCGTGGATACAAGCTCCAACGCGCCTTAAGACCGTCTCCTTGCCGATGATTTCCATGCTCTCAAACAGCGGCGGGCTGACAGCCTGCCCGGTAACCGCCATGCGCAGAATGCCAAAAAACTGTCCGGCGCTCAAGCCCAATTCCTCTGCCAGGCTGCGCAGGGGCGGTTCGGCGCTCTCCACGTTAATTTCCGGCAGAGCCGCCAAGACCTGGCAGGCGCGCCGGGCTGCGTTGGCGGAATCGGCGGCATTCATGTTCTTGCCCAGCAAACTATGAGGTTGCGGGTTCACCTCGCTGCGGAAGAAGAAACCGGCAATTTCGGGGGCATCGTCCAGGGTGGTGATGCGCTCTTGAATCAAGGGCACGATGCGCAGCAGCAGGGCGCGGTTAGAAGGCGCGCTCATGTCCACCCCCACTTTTTCAAAGAAGGGCGTCAGACGCTCTGCCAGGTCTGCCTGGCTCAAGTGGCGAATGTGCAAACCGTTGAAGTGGTCCAGCTTGCCAACGTTTATGGCGGCGGGAGAGGGATTGAGGTGCTCCAGACTAAACAGGTTCATTAAATCCTGCATTTGGAAAAATTCGCTCTGGCTTTCTCCCACCGCGCCGCTGACGTTGCCCCAGCCCATCAGCGCCACCCAGTTGACGACCGCTTCAGGCACAAAGCCCATGTCTCCCAGGTCGGTAACGAAGATGGAGAAGCCGTCTTGCATCAATTGGGCGGCGTCGCGCTTGCTCATCTTGCCTTTTCCGCTGGGTTTGAGAAAGACGGAAAGGTGCACCCAGACCGGTTCTTCCCAGCCCAGGGCGCGGCAGATGTGAGCGTGCAGTGGAAAAGTGGGCAGCCATTCCGAGCCGCGCAGTACGTGGGTGATGTGCATCAGGTGATCGTCCACGATGGCAGCCAGGTGATACAAACCCCAGCCGTCAGATTTGACCAGGATGTAATCGTCCAGGTTGCGGTTTTCCACCGTGATCTCACCGCGCAAGGCATCGGTTACGGTGATGCTGCCCTGCTTGGGCATTTTAAAGCGAATGACGTGCGGCTCGCCGCTGGCGGCGCGCCGGGCGGATTCGGCGGGGTCGAGGTCGCGGCAGGCGCCGTCGTAGCGCGGCGGTTGTTTCCGTTTTTGCTGTTCCTGGCGCACGCGCGCCAGGCGCTCCGGCGAACAGAAGCAGCGGAAGGCGTGTCCCTTTGCGATCAGCTCCTCGGCGTATTGCTGATATATTTCCTTGCGTTCCGATTGGCGGTACGGAGCGTAAGGTCCGCCGACGTCGGGTCCCTCGTCCCATTCCAGTCCCAGCCAGCGCAGACCGTCCATCAATTCCTGTTCTGCGCCGGGGATGTAGCGCTTTTGGTCGGTGTCTTCGACGCGGAAAATGAACTGTCCGCCGCTCTGACGGGCGAGCAGATAATCATACAGAGCCGTGCGTGCTCCTCCGATGTGAAACCTCCCCGTGGGAGAGGGTGCAAAACGAGCGCGAATTGGTTTCATTAAAATCTCCGAATGTAAAAATAATTTCGATTAAAACTCCAGGGCTTTCTGCCACAAGTTAACGCTTTCCACCAGCCCAATGGCGATGAACATAGCCAGCAGCGAACTGCCACCGTAACTGACAAAAGGCAGCGGCAAACCCGTTACTGGCAGCATGTTCAGGTTCATGCCCATGTTGACGATGCCTTGAAAGGCGATCAGCACCGCGGCGCCGTAAGAGATGAGCGCCCCGTAGGTGTCGCGGGCAATTTGAGCGGTGCGGATGCAGCGTAAAATCAAGAAAAATTCCAGTGCCATGACCATCAAGGTGCCGATAAAACCGAACTCTTCCGCCATGGCGGCGTAGATGAAATCGGAATGGCGCACCTTGAGGAAACGCAATTGCACTTGCGTTCCCTGTCCGTAGCCCTGTCCCAGCCAGCCGCCGGAGCCAATGCTGATGAGCGCCTGGTTGACGTTGTAGATTTCCCCGTGGCGGGCGTCTGGGTCTGGAAAGAGAAAGTTGAAAATACGGTCTAGCTGGTATGGTTGAATGATGCCGGTCTGGTTTGCCAGTTCGTAAATATCCACGTTGAGCAAAACGATGAAGAGCACAAACAGGATCACCAGCAGCACCGCCGCACCGTAGAGGATGTGGCGGATGCGCAACCCGCTGAGCCACAGCATGGTGAACCAGATGACAAAGATGACCACCGATGTGCTTAAATTGGGCTGCAAGAGGATCCAGATCGTCAAGCCCAGCGTAACCAAAAAACTGTACCCCACCCATTTCAGGTCGCCCAGTTTGTTTTGGTTTCTGGCAAAGAAATCTGCCAGCACCAGGATCATCACGATTTTGACGAACTCGGAAGGCTGAATGAAGATCAAGCCGACGTCAAACCAGCGCGCCGAGCCGAACACAGCCGCGCCGATGATGAACAACACTCCCAGGGCGACAAACATGAACGCGTACATGAATTTGTTCACCGAAACCCAGAAGTGATAATCAATAGAGGCAACCAGAATAGCCACCCCAAACCCGGCGATGGCGTAAATCAACTGGCGCTGTACCAGGTTTAATTCCAGCAATTCGATGTTTCCGGCGACCGCCGAGCGGATCATGGTAACGCCAAAGACAGTCAGCACCAGCACAGTGCCGATGAGCCAGAAATCAAAGTTACGCCAGAGAAGCCGCTGCATAAAAACGCTACTTGATCACCTGGGTAGGGATTTTGCGTTTGGAGCGCAGGGGGATGTCTGCCAACAGGCGTTGTTTCGTCCCGTCGTGGGCGATTTGGATGTGTATGGCTTGGTCGTCAATTTCGATGTGGCGCGAGATGACCTCGATCAGTTCATCTTTCAGCACTTCTAACCGGGCAGGGCTTAGGTCTGTGCGGTCGTGAATCAACACCAACTGCAACCGTTCTTTCGCCTGGTTGGCGCTGGAGGTTTCCTTGCCAAAGATACGGTTCATCCAGTCTGACATGTTATTCTCCTCCCGGTTTCCACATGCGCGTCAGGCGGTTGAAGAAACCATCCGGCGCGGCACCCAAATCCATAAATGGCACTTCCTGCCCTTGCAGGCGTTTGGCGATGTTGCGAAACGCTTTTCCGGCTTTGTCTTTTTCGTCAAACGCAACGGGCGTACCGCGGTTGGTGCTGACGAGGACGCGTTCATCTTCGGGGACGATCCCGATCAGGCTGATCGCCAGCAATTCGAGCACGTCGGCGGTGGCGAGCATGTCGCCGCGCTGCACCAGTTCCGGTTTGATGCGGTTGATGATCAGGCTCGCGGGTCCTTTCTCCTCGGCTTCCACCAAGCCGATGATACGGTCGGCATCGCGCACGGAGGAGACTTCGGGGTTGACCACCACCAGTACCTTATCGGCGGGGGCGAGCGCGTTTTGAAAGCCGCGCTCGATGCCGGCGGGCGAGTCAATGATGATCCAATCCACTTCGGGACGCAGTTCTTCGCACAGGCGCAGCATATCACCGGGGGAGACGGCGGTCTTATCGCGCGTCTGCGCGGCTGGGATGAGGGAAAGCTCTGGCAGGCGCTTGTCGCGAATCATCGCCTGGCGCAGGCGGCAGCGCCCCTCCACGACGTCCACGAGGTCGTAAACGATGCGATTTTCCAACCCCAGGACGACATCCAGGTTGCGCAAGCCGATGTCGGCGTCAATACAGACGACTTTAAACCCGTCGGAGGCGAGCGCCACGCCAAGATTCGCCGTGGCGGTCGTCTTGCCTACGCCTCCCTTGCCTGAAGTGATTGTTATTATCTGTGCTGCCATGTGTTCTTTTCTTTCTCCTTCCCATTCTCCATAAGGTGTTGTGTATGGATGAAGTGTACTTCAAATGCCAACCCTACACCGGGTTCCAGGGTTCCGCTGAGACCTGCCCGTTGCGCAGGAAGGCGGTTTCGGGAACGCGGCTGGTGTGTTTTTCCGGCGTCACGGCTACGTGATCGGCGATGCGCAATTGCATGGGGGAAAGGTCGAGCGCGCAAACCACGGCGTTTTCGTTGCCCTGGGCGCCGGCGTGAACTGTGCCCTTGAGTTTGCCCCACACGATCACGTCGCCGGCGGCGATCACTTCTGCGCCGGGGTTGACGTCCCCAATCACGACCACGTGACCCTCGTATTGCAGGCGAAAACCGGAACGCAGCGTGCGCCGCACCAAAATGGCGTCCTCGCCCTGCAAGGCTGTGTCGGAAGATTTGAGCGGGCGCTCCGGCGGGGCAGCCGTGTGCAGACGCGTCGCCAACCCCAGCATCTGGGCGGTTTGTTCGGTAACGGGGGAAAAACTGACCACCGCCCATAGCGCCATACCGCGCTCGGAAATCTTATCGCGCAGCGCACCCAACTCGGCTGCTTTCAGGGCTGTGTTGCCAACGTCCAACGCCAGGCGCGCCCCCTTGAGAAATTCGGCTTGCTCGTCCAGGTGGTTGAGCAAGGCGGATTCAAGCTCTTGCCAGTCGCCCTCTTCACAAGTGATGAGCAACCCATCGCGCGTACCTTTGATTTGCAGTGTCTTTTCAGCCATCCTTAAACGCCAACAAGTCTTACTATTAATTATACTACGCCTGGCATAAAATTGTGCTTTGTGGACAAAATTCATCGGTGTAAGGGATAGGGAAGTGCTTTGGGCAGAGGTTGATTTTGCACGTTACAGCAAGGTGTGCGCCGCATCAAGATTTGCTCCGCCCAGCCTGGTTTCCACCGTTTACGCAGGCAGCCCCGCCACCCGCTGGATGTTGAGGCAGTTATGGCGTCTCTTGGTTTCGGGAAAACAAGATCCAAACCAGAGCCACCAGCGCCCCTGCCCCAAGCAGGTAGCTTTGCTCGTGATAGCCGGCGATGTAAAGCTGCACGCCGCCGATGAGCAGGGCGGAAAAGGAAACGGAAAGCCCAGCCTGGCGCATGGTGCGGTCTAATTTGCTCATCTGTGCTTCCAGGCGCGGCATACGGGCGTTGATGTCCCCATGTTCAATGCGCTGCAGGGTAGCCTGCACCTGGCGCGGGATGATCAGCATGCTTTGCAGCAAGACACCGGCTTCTTTCAACCAGTATTCCAGGTCTTTTTCTGCGGCTTCTTCGGCGATCAGCTTGCGCTCGTAGGGTTGCAGGCTCTCCCACACGTTGAAATCCGCGTCGAGCGCCGTGCAAAGCCCGGAGAGGATTGCAGCCGTGCGCCCTAAAAAAATGAGATTTTGCGGGATTTGAAACGGCATGTCGTATAAGATTTGACGGTATTGCTCTGCAAAAGACTTGATTTCCTCCAGTGAAATCTGGCGCAATTCCTTCATGCTCTTACCGCCGAACTGGCGGAACATTTCCACTTCTGCCTGTTCTATGCGCCGCGTGTCTGCGCCGGGGAGGAGCACTCCCAGCATTTGATAAGAACGCATCAGGCGCTGGGTATCTTGCGCGGCAATGCCGATGACAAGTTCGCGCAGCCCGCTGCGTACAGTTTGCGATATTTGTCCAACCATGCCAAAATCAACAAAGGTCAATTCCCATTCGGGCGCTGCGTCGGCTTCCTTTTTCCCCGCCAGTGGAGTAACGAACAAATTGCCGGGATGGGGATCGGCGTGAAAGAAGCCGTCGTCAAAAAATTGCTGTAAATAGGTGTGGAAAAGGCGTTTTGCCACCTCTTTACGCTCAATTCCTGCGGCGCTGATGGCAGGGTAATCGCTGATTTTAATCGCCAACACGTCTTGCAAGGTGAGCACGCGGCTGGTGGTGTGCGACCAGATGACAAAAGGCACGCGCACACCAGGGCGGTTCTTGAAATTTCGGCGGAAGATTTCGGCGTTACGCCCCTCGGCAAGGTAATCAATTTCCTGGTTGGTAACGCGCCCAAATTCATCCAACAGGGCAGGCACGTTCACGCGACGGCGGATGGACTGAAAACGCATCAGCCAGCCTCCCACGCTGCGCAAGGCGGTTAAGTCAGTTTCGATCAACGCCTGAATGTTGGGGCGTTGAATTTTGACCACGACCTGTTCGCCTGCCAGGTGCGCCCGGTGAACCTGCCCCAATGAGGCGGCTGCCAGGGGAGTCTCGTCAAACCAATCGAATTTTTCTTCCAGGGAAGCGCCCAGTTCCAGTTCAGCGAGGCGGCGCACGGCGGCAAAATCTTCCGGCGGCACTTCGTCCTGCAAGCCCGCCAGTCCGTCGGTGATTTCCAGAGGCAGGACGTCCACCCGCGCCGAGAGGAACTGCCCGACTTTGATCAATAGACCGCCCATGCTGACCGCCAGGGCGCGAAAATTTTGCGCGTAGGTGCCAAAACGCCTGGCGCTGGTGCGCTGGGTAAACCCTCCCAAACCCAAGCGCGGCAGAAACACGTGCCAGAAGAGAACGCTCAGGAAAACGCGCCCAAAGAAGAGCATGATTTGGCGGTAACGATATTTAATCAGCATGATATAATTATACCCGCTGGAGCAATATATGATAGACCTGAAAGAATCTTATCAGCCGCGCCCGATTCGCTTTCTGGAGTTATGGCAGGAGGCGGATTGGCGCATTAAAGTATACGGCATTGCCTATCAACGCGCCTTGCCGCGCCCCGAATTGGTGGAAGCCGCCAGGCGCATCGTTCAGCGTGACTTGCCTTTGCATACCAAAGATAAGCGCCATTACCACTGCGCCTTTTTGGGCATTCACGATGGACGCGGGGAGAACTTTGTGTTTTTTGATTTCTGGGCAGATGAAAACGAATTGCACCACCACGTGTACGTCTCTCCCAGTCAGCAGCCGGCGGCGTTTCGTTACACCACCCCGACCGGGTTAATCGCCTGCGTGTGGGATTTGCGGGTGATGTGTTTTGAACGCCAGGCGTGGCTTGAGGCAGTTTTAGCCAACCCTGCGGGCGCCGATACAGAAGCATACCTCGCCCGCCGTTTGAATGAAGATGTTTAGGAAAAGGAGATAAGAGTATGACCGTCGAACGAGAAACTTTTCTCATTAATATTGCCGGTGTTGCACGCCGCCTGCCCTTGTTTGAGGTTGCTCCTGGGCTGAAAATTGCCGTGTTGAACATCCTCGGCGACACTGAACTCGTCAGAGCAGCTTCTAAGGCTTTGGCGCAGAAACTCACCGAATTGGAATACGACGTTTTGGTAACCGCCGAAGCCAAGAGCATTCCCCTCATCCACGTGCTGGCAGAGGAAGCCCAAAAGCCTTACGTAGTGTTGCGCAAGAGCCACAAGCCCTACATGGGGCAAACCTTCTCCGCCGAGACTCTGTCCATCACTACCGGCAAACCGCAGGTGTTGCATCTGGATAGCAAAGACAATTCCTTGATCAAGGGAAAGAAAGCCGTGCTGGTGGATGACGTGATATCCACAGGCTCAACGCTGGATGGGATGAAAAAAGTGGTGGAAGCCGCCGGAGGGGTTGTGATCTCCCAGGCGTCCATCCTCACCGAAGGAGACGACCCAGCCGCGTGGAGCCACGTGGTCGCCCTGGGACATTTACCCTTGTTTCGCGTCTAAACGGTTTCAGGCATGAAGTAAGAACCTGACAGGCTGTTTGTAAACCTGTCAGGTTTTTCCGTTTATTTTCCCTGCCAGTGTGGGGGGCGTTTTTCTAGAAAGGCTTGCATGCCTTCTTTTTGATCTTGTGAGGCAAACAGCAGGTAGAAGGCGCGTTGCTCGTTTTGCATGCCGTCTGTCAAGGGAAGTTCAAGCGCCTGGTTGACTGCCTCTTTTGCCAGGCGCACCGCCAGCGGGGCGCGTCCGGCGATTTCGTTTGCCAGCGTCAGTGCTTCTTCCAGGTAGTTCTCCACCGGCACGACGCGGTTCACCAGTCCGTAGCGTTCGGCTTCCTGGGCGCTAAGCAGGCGGTTATTCAACACCATTTCCATCGCCAGGGCTTTGCCCAGGGTGTGGGTCAGACGCTGCGTGCCGCCCGCGCCGGGCATGATTCCCAGGGTGATTTCCGGCTGCCCAAATTTTGCCGTCTCGGAAGCCACGATCATGTCGCAGGCGATGGCTACTTCATTGCCGCCTCCCAGGCAGTAACCCGAGACCGCGGCGATGAGCGGTTTGCGGACGCTGCGGATGCGGTGAAAAAGAGGGATGAAGTCGCGCAGCAACATTTCGATTGCAGACTGGTCTGCCATTTCGCGGATGTCGGCTCCGGCTGCGAAGGCGCGCTCGTTTCCGGTGATCACCATCGCGCCGACGTCTGCGTCGCGGTCAAAAGCCTCCAGGGCGTCCATCAATTCAGCCAAGGTGTGTGTGTTCAAGGCGTTTAACGCCTGCGGGCGGTTGAAGCGCACCAAACCAGCGCGCTGGTGTTTTTCGGTGAGAATGCTTGTGTAGGACATGTGCTCCTCCTGTTAATCGGTGGTTTTGACGGTTACACTCAGGGGTGTTTTGCCGTCCGGTTGGATGCCAAAAAGCTTTCCGCCGCCGCGGATCATCCACGTGCTGGTGCTCAGTTTGCCGATTAATTTGGAATTTTTCGGGGCGCGCATTTCCACACGCACTTCTGTTGATCCTTTAACCGGTACACCGCGCGCCGTTAGGGGCACCGAATAGGGCGCGCCAAACAAATCGCAGCCGCTCATACACGCCAGCGAGAAATCCGGCGTCCAATCGCAATTGCCGGTGTTGCGGATTCTCCACGTCTTGGTGAATTTGTGGTTGACTGGCATCTCCTTGCCGCTGGGGATGTTTTCGTCGTCCAGGTAGGCTTCGTAGCGGCAGGCGGATGCGGTTGCCTGGGCTGGCAGGGTTTCTGTTGGCGTGGGCAGTTTAGCAACCAAGGCGGCGGTGGGAGATTCCTCCAGGCTGGTAGCGGGTGTGGGCGGCGCCTGGGTGGGCGCCGGGGACGGCGGTAAGGTCGGGGGAGGCTGCGTAGGCGGCGGCTCCGTCGGAGCAGGCGCAGCTACCTGAGCGGTCATCGTCATTCCCGCTGCCACGTACCTGGCTACTTCGGTCAACGCTTTTTCGGATGGCACGTCAGACTTGGGTTGCAACACGTCCACCACCGAACCGACAGCCTGGCACGCTAATGAGAAGGCGAGCAGCAAGGCAAGGCAAAAGAATACAACAGGTCGAGACATCTCATACCTCCTTTTCTGGCTTAATGCCTGTCTTTATCTTACCATAAAGACGCTGGCATGCCAAAAGAAAGGCAACTTTTTCAACCCGTTGGGTTGGAAAACACCCGCCGGGTCTATCCCCCGGTGAACACGGGAAGGATGGTAGAATCCGTTTCATCCAATAGACGTTTACCCCAGAAAGGCTTATAATTAGCGCAACGGTTTTAGGTCGGGTGTGTTAAGGAAGGAGCAATTCAAATGCCTATTATCTTATGGAATGATTCCTATTCTGTGCGCGTGCGTGAGATAGACGAGCAACACCAACGCTTGATCGCATTGATCAACGCATTGTATGAAGCGATGACTTCCGGACGGGGGAAAGACGTGCTTTCATCTACTTTATCGGAGTTGGTGGATTACACTCGATCACATTTTTCCTACGAGGAACAAAGAATGCGCGCCTGCCAATACCCTGATTATGCGGCGCACAAGAAAGAACACGAAGCCTTGACGGAGAGAGTCGTTCAACTGCAAAAGCGGCACGAGATGGGAGAAGCCGCTCTGACCGTTGAGGTGATGGTCTTTCTCAAGGAATGGTTGACCAATCACATTCTGGAAAAAGACAAGAAATATTCGCCTTACATGAATAAGGATTGACAGCAGGCTGGCGCACCACACAAAGGATACCAAGGGGATTTCTTTGTGTGGGATTACACGGAACCTGGTTTACTCGCGGTGATGAATTATGGGGCATGATATTGTTTTAATTCGCGAACGGGCAAATACTGCTTTACAGGAGAGCGAAAACCGGTATCGAGCGGTTGTTGATAATATTGGAATTGGGATCAGTGTCCTGAACCGCAATTTGGAGATTGTGGAACTCAACGCGCAAATGCGTTCCTACTTTCCCCAGGTGGAACCCGGTATGGGCATGATTTGCTACGAGCAATATTACGACCCGCCGCTTACCGCTCCTTGTGAAAACTGCCCCAGTTTGTTGACCTTTAAGGACGGGGAAGTACACGAGCTGGTTACGACAACGCAAACCGCCAACGGCTTGCGCAATTATCACGTGATGTCTTCGCCCATCAAAGACCGGCATGGTGAGGTGAATTACGTCATCGAACTGGTTGAAGACGTAACCGAACGCAAGCAAGCGGAAGAATCCCTGCACAAGGCGCACGAGGAGCTTGCAGATACGGTTGCCGAGCTGGAACGTGAAATTGCAGAGCGGAAAAACGCCGAGGAAGCCTTGCGCGAAAGCGAGGGACGTTACCGCGCTTTGTTCGAGGATTCGCCCGTTTCCATCTGGGAGGAAGATTTCTCCGCTGTCAAACAGGCGTTGAACGAGTTGAACATCCCGAACACGAGCGAACTGCGCACCTATCTTTACAACAATCCAAAGGAGGTGAGCCGCCTCATCTCCAAAGTGCGCATCCTGGATATCAATAAAGCCACCCTAGCCATCCAGGGTGCAGCCACAAAAAAAGAATTTTTGAGCGTGATTGGTTCGCTGGCTGGCAGCGGCACGTACGTGCAAGAAATGTACATTGATGAATTGGTGGCGGTGGCGGAAAACGCGACCACGTTTGAAACCGAAGGCAGAGTTCCCACCCTGCGCGGGGAAGCCGTGATTTATCTGCGCTGGTCGGTGCCGCAAAGTTATCAGGACACGTGGGCGCGGGTGTTCGTCTCCATTATGGATATAACCGAGCGCAAGTACACCGAACGCCGCCAGCAGGCGCTTTATCGCATCTCGGAAGCCGCCAACAGCAGCCAGAATTTGCAGGATTTCTACTCCCTGGTGCACCGTTTGGTGAGCGACATCACGCGCACCAAGAACCTTTACATCGCCATTCACGATAAAGAGACCGACGCCATTCACATGCCTTATTTTGTAGATGAAATTCAGGGCATTCATCGCGGTATCAAGGTGTATTCGCCGCGCAGCATCACCTGGCGTCTCATCCGCAGCGGACAGCCGATGTTGATTTCGCGCAAAGACTACGACGAATTGGTCAGCAAAGGTGAAATTGAACCCCAGGGACCGCCGCCGGTGGAGTGGCTGGGCGTGCCCCTGAAAACCACCGACGAGACGACCATCGGCGCGCTGGTGATTCAATCCTACAATAAAAGCGTTCTCTTCAGTGACGAGGATTACAAACTGCTTTCGTTCATCTCCACGCAAGTTGCCATGGCAATCAAGCGCAAACATGCAGAGGAGGATTTGCGCCGCGCCCACGATGAGCTGGAACAGCGGGTTAAAGAGCGCACCGCCGAGCTTTCTCAAATTAATGAACTGCTCAAGCAGGAAATAACCGAGCGCCAGCGCATTGAAGTGGAGATGCGCCAGGCGAAAGAAGCCGCCGAAGCCGCCACGCAAGCCAAGTCCAGCTTTTTGGCAAACATGAGCCACGAGTTGCGTACGCCTTTAAATGCCATCATCGGGTACAGCGAATTGCTTCAGGATGAAGCCGAAGATATGCAGTTGGAAGACTTCGTCCCCGACTTGAAGAAAATTGTCATTGCCGCCAAACATCTGCTGCAATTGATTAACGACGTGCTGGACATTTCCAAAATTGAGGCGGGCAAAATTCAGATGGAGCTGCAAGAATTCAGCGTCATTGACTTGATCCAACACGTGGACATCGTCGCCCGACCGTTGGTGGAGCGCAAGGGGAACGAATTTACAATTGATTGTTCCGAGACGTTGGGCACGATGGTGGCAGATATGACGCGCGTGCGCCAGTGCTTGTTTAACTTGTTGAGCAACGCGGCAAAGTTTACCGAAGGCGGGACGATTTGCCTGACGGTTCGCAGGGTGTTCAACGGGATGATCGAGGAAGAGGATCAAATTTACAACAATATCCCAGCCTGCGCAGCCGGCAAGGATTGGATTGTTTTTTCCGTCCAGGATACGGGTATTGGCATGACCAAAGAGCAGGTTGAACGCATGTTTTTACCCTTTACGCAGGCGGACGTTTCCACCACACGCAAATACGGCGGCACAGGCTTGGGGCTGGCGATTACCAAGCAAATTTGTGAGATGATGGGCGGTTGTATCAGCGTCAAAAGCCAGGCAGGTGCGGGGTCTACTTTCACCATCTGGCTTCCAGATACCGTCAGCCAGGCAAAAGGAGAAGGACGATAAAATCCGGCTGGTTTCTACGGGGCAGTATCTCGTCGCGCAAGATTTAACTTGTCGCCTCGTTATGCGGAATATATTGCCCTGCGAGAAGGGTAATCACTTGAAGGTGTTTTTTGGACAGACAAAGGAGTTGAAATGCTGTTCAAAACTCTGTTACGGCGCAGAATGCGCACCTTGCTCACCGCGCTGGGCGTGGCAATCGGGATTGCCTCCATCGTTGGTTTGGGCGCGCTGGCGGAGGGGCTGGATGTCGGTTACAATTCCATGCTCACTGGCAGCAAAGCCGACCTGGTGCTCAGCCAGCCAGATATAATTGACATCGCTTACAGCACGGTGGACGAAGAGGCGGGCGAAAAACTGTTAGCCATGCCCGAAGTCGCCGCAGTCAGCGGGATGATGCAGAGTTTTGTCCAGGCAGAGGGGAATCCCTTCTTCTTTATCTTTGGATACCCTGAAGACAGTTTTATCCTGGGTAAGTTTCAAATGATAGACGGGGTGGCTTTGGGATCGCGCCAGGCGAAGCAAATGCACGGCACTCCTCTGATTCTCGGTTCCGCCGCAGCGGAAGCGCTGAAGAAAAAAGTGGGCGACACGCTGCGCATTCAAGAGCGCCCCTATCGCGTGGTGGGGATTTATCAAACCGGCGACGCTTTTGAGGACGGCGGGGCGGTGCTGAGTTTAAAAGACGCCCAGGACCTGATGGGCAAAACACGCCAGGTGAGCATCTTTTACATTCAATTGAAAGACGCGGCGCTGCGCGAAAAGCTGGCGCAGCGCGTGGCGCGGGCTTACCCAGACCTGGATTTAAGCGGCACGGACGACTTCGCCGATAAACAAATGATGGGGGACATGATGGGTGTTTTCGTATGGGTGGTGGCTGTGCTCGCCATTCTCATCGGCGGTGTGGGCATGATGAACGCCCAATTGACTTCCGTTATGGAGCGCACGCGTGAAATTGGCGTGCTGCGTTCCATCGGTTGGAGCCGCGGGCGTGTTTTGCTGATGATTCTGGGCGAATCGCTGCTGGTGTGTCTCCTGGGCGGTGTTTTGGGCGCCGGGCTGGCTTTTTTGATTCTGGCTGGTTTTCGCGGCGCGTTGAGTTCTTTTGGCGCAACCGGCGTCGGCGTTGGGGTGTTGTTACAGGCATTCCTCACTGTGCTTATTCTGGGCGTCATCGGCGGAATATACCCGGCGTGGCGAGCGGCGCGGCTCACCCCTGTGGAAGCGTTGCGTTATGAAGGCAGCGCCGGCAGCGGGCGCGTGCGCCGGTTGCCCTTTGGCGGGCTGGCAGTGCAAAACCTGTGGCAGCGCTCCACGCGCACTTTGTTGACGTTATGCGCCATTGGTATAACCATTGGAGGCATAATGGCTATGGATGCCCTGGTGCGGGGTTCCGTGGAATCTTTTTCTACTCTCAGCGCGGATGCGGAAATAGTTCTACGCCAGGCGGACGTGGCGGATACCAGCCTCAGCGCAATAGACGCCCGCATAGGCTCGAAAATCGCCGCCATGCCGCAGGTAGATAACGTCAGCGGGGTCATATTCGCCGCCGCAGTTTTACCGGAACAGGGCGGGTTTTTCATCCTCCAGGGCTACGCGCCCAAAGAGCAGGGTATCCGCCGTTTTAACGTTGTGGAGGGGGAGCGGGTGAACAACAACCGCCAGATTATGCTGGGGCGTACGATAGCCGATGCCCTGCACAAATCCGTGGGAGATACCATCACGCTCAGCAGCAGCCGGTTTCGCGTGGTGGGTATATATGAAAGCGGCACGAGTTGGGAGGAATATGGCGGGGTAGTATCCCTGCGCGATGCGCAAACTTTCCTGGGGCGACCGCGCAAGGTGTCCATTTACCAGGTGAAAGTGCGTGATAAAGCCCAGGCAGAAGCCTTGGTTACGCAGATTAACGCCCAGTTCAAAGACGTTCACGCTGCCCTGGCAGGTGAGTTTGTGGAGCAGATGCCCGATATGCAAAACACCAACGCCATGATGGTCGGTATTTCTTTGCTGGCGGTGCTGGTCGGCGGGGTGGGGGTGTTGAATACTATGCTTATGTCGGTGTTGGAGCGCACGCGCGAAATTGGCGTGCTGCGTGCCCTGGGCTGGCGCAGACGCTCTGTGCTGGCTCTGATCTTGAAAGAGGCGCTGTGGATTGGTGTGTTGGGCGGCGTCATCGGTGTGGGGGTGGCTTTTGGGATGTTGGGGCTGCTCTCGCTCATCCCGAATGTGGGTATTTATATCACGCCGCTGTGGGAATGGGACGTGTTCGGGCGCGCTTTTGGGGTAGCGCTTTGCCTGGGTACGCTGGGCGGGTTATACCCGGCTTTGCGCGCCACGCGCCTGCGTCCTGTGGAAGCCTTGCGCTACGAGTAAGGTGAGGCGGATTTTAGCAAATCCCGCCAACTCGTCCCCGTTGCTCACCTCTTTTTATTGGCATAGAACTTGCATAAAATAATTGTTGCATATTTACCGGATATCGTCTAAAATAAGAGTGATGCTTCTCTAATAATGAGGCGTGTCTTGGAGTAAAACTTAAACGGTTTGAAAAGAGGGAGCGACAGTTATGGATGAAATACGTGCACAGTTAAAAAGTCCTCTTGTGATAGGTATTGCGTGTTTTATTGCAGGATTGTTTGTGGGCTTGGTCGTTTTAGGCTGGTGGCTGTGGCCCGTTGAATGGAAAGACGCTAGTGCGCGTGATTTACGGGAAGACCTGAAAGCAGATTACCTGCGTATGGCGGTTGATTCGTTTGCCGCGCGCAAGGATCTAGAGCGGGCAAAATTCCGCTGGGATGAGCTGGGTGTAGGGAACAATAAATTGTTGGAAGACCTACGCTCGCCAGAGGCGAAATCTAACAAGGCAAACCCGGACGAGAAATCGCTTGAAGCTTTCGCGGCAATTGTCGCCATTGGCGGTGCACAACCAGGCGACGTAGAGCCGGGTGATACAGCCGAGAAAACCGGGGGAGAGGCTGGCGCGGGCGAGAAATCGCAAGGGTTAGCCTGGCTGGTCATTCTTTTTGCGGTTGTGGTTTTTGTGGGGGTGATATTTGCAGCGCTGTATTTTCTGCGCGGTTACCAACGCGTGAAACGTTCCCAATCTGGCATGGCGGAAGAACAGGCTTATGAAGACGAAGGGTACGCGGAAATGCCAGAGATGCAGCCTGTGGATTTGGAAGGGTACGCTAACGTACCTATGTCACGCCCTGTGGTTGAACCTGTTCGCCCGGCTGCTGCGCCCGCCCGCCCTGCCGCAACGCGCGAGGATAGCCCGATTGCGCAATTTATGACCACCTATACGCTGGGAGATGACCTATTCGACGACTCGTTTGCCATCGATTCTCCCTCCGGCGAGTTTCTCGGCGAATGCGGGGTGGGTATTTCCGAGACGAT
>CAZGDA010000014.1:0-37966 GCA_964524425.1 uncultured Anaerolineaceae bacterium
GGACGCCGCGCAACAAGCGCGCGTCCGCCGTTTGTGGATTAGTTTTTTCTTTTTTGTTACAACCAGCCGCGTAATTCCATGGCTTTGACCACGCGGTCAATGGCAACCATGTAAGCCGCGTCACGCATGTATGCGTCCTCGCGGCGCGACATCTCCAGCACACCGTGAAACGCCTGCGTCATCTTGGTGTTCAGGCGCTGTAAAACTTCTTCCTGCGTCCAGTAATAATTCATGTCGTTCTGCACACTCTCGAAATACGAAACTGTTACACCACCGGCATTACACAGGAAATCGGGGATCATAAACACGCCGCGCTTGATAAGTTCTTCGTCGGCTTCGGGCGTGGTCGGTCCGTTTGCGCCTTCGGCGATCATCTTAACCCGCCGGCTGATGCGCTTAACGGAATCGGCGTTGATTTGCCCTTCCAGTGCCGATGGGATGAGCACGTCTGCTTCTTTGCTGATCCAGGCGTCTCCATCTTCAACCAGGTAACCAGCTTCCTGCGCCTTGCCTTTATCAACCGAGCCGTATTTATCGGTAATGGATTGCAGAAAATGGGGATTGACCCCTTCTGGATGGGAGATCGTGTAAGAGGTTACGTCGTTGCGGTCCCAGTAGGAAACGCAGGCGACCTTGCCGCCCAACTGCTCGATAAAACCGATGGCGGCGAATTGAGCCACGTTGCCAAAGCCCTGGATGGCTGCCACCGCTTTGGTGGAGTCCATCTTGAGGTGCGCCATGGCTTCGCGCACGGTGTAGATCACGCCGTAGCCGGTGGCTTCTTTGCGTCCCAGCGAGCCGCCGCCGCCGACTGGCTTGCCGGTGATGACGCCAGGGGTGTACTGCCCTGCCAGTTTGGAGTATTCATCCATCATCCACGACATCATTTGCGGGTTGGTTCCTACGTCTGGGGCAGGCACGTCCTGGCGCGGTCCAATGTTACGCCAGATCTGGTCAATCCAACCGCGACAAAGCCTTTCCTGTTCCGGGGGCGTGAGGGTGGCGGGGTCTAAAGCCACGCCGCCTTTACCACCCCCCAGGGGAATGTCCGCTACGGCGCATTTCCACGTCATCCACATTGCCAAAGCGCGCACCGTGTCCAGCGTCTCAGACGGGTGAAAACGGATGCCGCCTTTGCAGGGTCCGCGCGCGTCGTTGTGCTGGACGCGGTAGCCCGGAAAGACGCGGATAGAACCGTCATCCATACGCACGGGAACCTGGAAACTGAACTCGCGCATTGGATTACGCAGAAGAGCGGCAGCTTGTGGGTCGAGGTGTAACATCTCTGCCACGTGGTCGAATTGAGCCTGTGCCATCGTAAACGCATTCACTTGTACATCCATAAGAAAATCTCCTTCTTTAGGAACCAAACTGGTTGTATAATTAACCACTAGTAAGATTATAACATGGAGTTGGTTATTTAATGACAAAACCAAAAGTTTTTATCACGCGAATTCTTCCCCAGGCAGGGCTGGATATGCTTGCCGATGTAGCCGAGCTGGACATTTGGCAGGAGGATTTGCCGCCTTCTTATGCGACGCTGAAACAAAAGGCAGCCGGAAAAGACGGTCTACTGACCTTGCTCACGGATACGATAGACGCGCCTGTGCTGGAGGCAGCCGGTAAATCCCTCAAAGTCGTCAGCCAGTACGCCGTGGGATACGATAACATAGACGTAATCGCCGCCAGCCAGCGCGGGATTCCCGTCGGCAACACACCCGGTGTGCTCACCGAAGCCACTGCTGATCTCACCTGGGCGCTGCTTATGGCGGCGGCGCGGCGCGTGGTGGAAGGCGATCGCTTCACCCGCGCCGGGAAGTGGAAGACCTGGTCGCCGACCCTGCTGCTGGGGGCAGACGTGCACGGGGCGACGTTGGGGATCATCGGGTTTGGGCGCATAGGTCAGGCGCTGGCGCAACGTGCCAGGGGCTTTTCTATGAACGTTCTGTATTACGACGTGCAGCCAAAACCCGAAGCAGAGCGTGCCCTGGGTGCACGCTTCACTGCCTTTGACGATTTATTGGCGCAAGCCGATTTTATCTCCGTGCACACCTGGTTATCGCCCGAAACGTATCATTTAATTGGTGAACGCGAATTTGGATTGATGAAACCCGGCGCGGTGTTTATCAACGCCGCCCGCGGCGCGATTGTTGATGCGCAGGCTCTCTACGTTGCGCTCAGCCAGGGCAAAATCGCCTGCGCCGCCCTGGACGTTACCGAGCCGGAACCGATTAACATGGACAGCCCGCTTTTGACGTTGGAGAATCTCATCGTCGTTCCGCACATTGCCAGCGCCAGCGTGCAAGCGCGCACGCGCATGGCGGTTATGGCGGCGCAGAACCTGCTCGCCGGTTTGCGAGGAGAGCGTTTGCCCTATTGCGTGAACCCGCAGGTGTATGGTTAAGGAAGAGTGAGAGTAGCGCGAGCGTAGAGTGAGATTCTTCTCGCGCTACAATGTGGGTTTATTAAAATATTTTTCCAAACGCCGCCACGATGTCCGGGTCAAACCCTTTACCGCTGCAGCGCTCTAACTCGGCAATGGCTTGCAGATGGTTGCCCGACTCGCGGTGCAGGCGGATGTTGGTGATTGCATCGTAAGTATCCGCCACCGCGATAATGCGGGCGTGAAGGGGTATTTCCTTCCCTTTCAAGCCGCGCGGGTAGCCTTGACCGTCGTAACGCTCCTGGTGGGCGTGAATCACGTCTGCCACACCTGCCAGACGCGGCACGACGGAAACGAACTCTGCTCCCACCCCGGGATGCTGGCGGATAACGTCGAATTCGCTCTCGGTTAATTTCCCCGATTTGTGCAAAATGTCAATCGGGATAACCACTTCGCCAATGTCATGCAGCAGAGCCGCTAAACGTAGTTCGTTTATTTCTTCGTCGCGCATGCCCATTTCCTGGGCAAGCGCGCAGGCGAGCATCGCCACGCGCTCGGTATGCCCAGCCAGGTACGACTCGTGTGTATCCATCGCGGAAGCGACGGCGAGCAGCAGACGTATGTATGCTTCTTCCAACGCCGCAACCCGCTGCCCGTCCTTGGATGCGAGCATGGCTTCATATTCGTTATTGCTCAACAAAACTGCCTTCGGCAGTCCATCGTAGGTAATGAAAATGGGTTTGTGAGTTGAATTTGCCGCTTCGATGGCTTCTTTAATATTCTTGCTTAATTCGTTAAAGGATAAACTTTGTGTATCCATTGTTTGTCCTCCAAAATCAGGATGATGTACCAGAAAAACATTGCTATTTCCTATGGGGTCGAGACCTATTTTATCCATCCGCGTGGTATACCTGCAATTCCTCACCTCAAGTGGAGGATTGCTTCGAAGTAACCAACTCGAAATAGTCTTGTGTAACCGTCTGGTCTGGCGCAACACCCAACAAGAAATGGATCAGATCGGCTGCCATTTCGGCTTTGTGTTCCGCATCGCGACGGCTCCAGGTGCGGCTCTTGATTTCCAGGAAATAGCCTAAATCGGGCTGGATCATTTTATCCAGGTTGATGTAGAACTCTGTGCCTTTATATAACACGCGCCAGCGCAAACGTTCCTTTTCGACGAATGTTTCATCGCTGGGAGCGAAATATTCGCGGTAAAAGCGCAGGCTGTGCGTAGCCGGCGCTAGGTAGCGGCTGCGGTAGAGCAGCACGTCGCTGGGGAAGCGCGTCTCTGCTGCCTGCCCGATGAGAGTCAGGCGATACCGCGCCATGACGGGCAGTTCTTTCTGCCCGTCGGTTACCTCTACAATCTCATCCTCTCGGTAGCGCAAATGCCCCTGGTCGTTATTAAAGTGGAAATAAGTATCGTATTGGTGATAGCGGCGGTGCGCCAGCAATTCCATGCCGGATGCGTTGATCGTTTCCAAAATGGGAGCCGGGTCTTTGATGCGCACTTTTGATTGGATTTCAAAGCTTTCCTCTTCAATGACTCCTTCAATTGCCAGGAGCTTGGAAAGCACGGATTTCTCGCGCTCGATTAAAAAGTTGTCAATTCGCTTGGCGTACTCGTTGGCGTGAGCCACCAACTCCGCTTCGTTTAAGGTGAGGAGTTTGTGATTGCGCATCAGCCATTTTCCGTTCACCATCACGTCAGAAACGTCGGTGGATTTGGCGGAATATACCATTTGCGCATACACGTTATCCGGGTTGCGGCGGAACTTGGGGGTAACGTGGTTGGCGTCCAGGTTGACCAGGATCAGGTCGGCGCGCTTGCCGCTTTCCAAAGAGCCGATCATGTTCCCCATGTGGATTGCCTGCGCCCCCAGGTGAGTTGCCATGTTCACGGCGGTTTTTGCCGGTAAGACGGTTGGATCGTTGCTGGATACCTTGGCGGCGAAGGACGCCAGGCGCATTTCTTCAAACATATCCAGGTCGTTGTTGGATGCAACGCTATCTGTACCAATGCCAACCTTCAAGCCCAGCTCTAGCATCTTCGTTACCGGTGCAATTCCGGAAGCCAGCTTTAAATTTGAAGAAGGGTTGTGTACCACACCGGCGTTGTTATGTTCCATCGTGCGCATTTCCCCTTCATCTATATGTACACAATGTGCAGCTATGACTTTCGCGTCAAACAGGTTTTGTTTTTTAACATAAGGGACAACCGGCATGCCCTGTTCCTTGCGCATGTTTTCCACTTCCAAAGCCGTTTCGGAAATGTGGATGTGTAACGGCACGTCAAATTCCACCGCCAAAGCCGCCGAGGTGCGCAATATTTCATCCGTACAGGTATACGGGGCGTGCGGGGCAATGGAGGGCACAATCAGGGGGTGTCCCTTCCAGCGTTCGATAAAGGAGCGCGCGTAAGCGAGTGACTCTTCAAAGGATTGCGCATCTGGCGTAGGGAACTTGAGCACAGTTTGACCGCAAACACCGCGCAGCCCGGCGGCTGCGGCGGATTTGGCTACGTCGTCTTCATAATAATACATGTCGTTGAAACAGGTAACTCCGCAGCGGATCAATTCAGCCGCCGCCAGAGAAGCGCCCAGTTGCACAAAATCTGGTGAAACAAATTCCCTTTCCACGGGCATCATGTACCCCATCAACCACACGTCCAGGCGTAAATCGTCCGCCAAACCGCGCAGAAGGTTCATAGAAAGGGGGGTGTGCCCGTCAATCAAGCCGGGCATAAGGATAAAACCGCCGCAATCCACAATCTCGCTCGCCGTATATTGACTGCAGATTTCATCTCCCTTGCCAACCGCTGTAATGCTGTCCCCCGTTATGGCAACCGCGCCGGATTCGTATTGGGTGTAATTCTCATCCATCGTCAGTACCAGCGCATTTTTAAGGAGGATATCAACTTGTTTTTGCATTCATACTCCTCTCTCTATGAGGTTGAAAAACACTCATAGTAATTTTCTTGTCTTTATATTTAATATTATATATGAATTCTCCCTTTTTCGTTTACTTATTTGTTAACGGATACGTTCCTCAACAGGTTCAGGCTTTGATTGACTGCCCAAGCCGGCGCGTTTTTTGGCGGACCGCCATACGGGCGGATGAATTCCTCCTCGCTGTGCGGGGTGATGAGAAGGATGCGTATCTCTTGCCGCTCTGCGGCGGAGATGATCGTAACGCCCAGGGTAACTTCGGCGCCGCTTTGGGCGCGACAGGAACGCGCTGCCTGCGCCAGCGCCTGAACAGAAAGCGCCTGCGGCAGCACTTCTCCTTTTATCAGGACATCTACGCTGTCAAGCTGTGTTAGACGCGTGATTAACGCAGCCCCGATCCCGGCTTCCACAGTTGCCAGGCGCCAGCCGTGCTCGCGCAGGCTGTGCAGGGCAGTCTCTTCCAGGGTTTGCGCGTCTTCGCCGTAAATCCATTTTCCCAGGCGTTGGTGTAAAACGTCTTCCACAGGTTGGATGAGCGCCTCTGCTTGCGCCTGCGTTTCTGCTTTGGCGACGATGCGCACGTCCACCTGACCGGAATGGGCTGCCAACCCGACCGTCGGGTTGGATAAGGTCTCTAAATCGCCGATGATCTCGTCAATTTGCGATTCGCCTGCGCCGGTTGTGTGGATTACTTTGATGAGCAGCACGTCGAGGTCGGGATAGCGCCTGTGCAGGTACGGCAGCACGCCGTTTTGCATCACGTATTCCATTTCGCGCGGCACGCCGGGCAGGGAAATAATCACTGCCTGCCCTGCCTCGACCAGAAAACAGGGCGCCGTGCCCACCTGGTTTTCCAGGACGAGCGCGCCCTGCGGCACGTACGCCTGGCGTTTGTTGTTTTCCGTGGGAATGCGTTCGAAGCGGCGAAAGCGCGCCTGGATTTGCTCCCACAATTCGGGCAGGAATTCAGTCTGCCTGCCCACTGCCAGAGCCACCGCGTCGCGGGTAGGGTCATCCACCGTGGGACCCAGCCCGCCGGTGGTGATGACGATTTCACTGCGTTGCAACGCCTGTTGGATCACCTGGCTGATGCGCTGGGCGTTATCCCCCACGCTGGTCTTGCGGTATAGGTTAATGCCTGCCTGACGCAGCGTGCGCGCCAGGTAGGCTGCGTTGGTGTCTACAATTTCCCCTAGTAAAATTTCTGTTCCAATGGTGATGATTTCTGCGTTTGGCATATCTAATTATACCCCAGGGAACTACGTAGCGTACAGGCAGTGGCGCAGAATCAACGCAGCATAAAGGGCAAGGTGCGGGAAAAAAAGTAAACATTGGGCAGCCGGCTGACTTTGTAGTAAAATTATCAGGTAATTATCTCGCGAACGATAAACTTCGCAAAATCATGGAGCATACACAATGAGTGATCCTATTATCCCGCAATTGGCAGATTTCCTTGCCCAAAAAATTCTCAAACAACCCAAGCGCGTCATCGCCGCCGACGAGGCGCTCATTTCCAGCGGCTTGATCGATTCAATGAGCCTGGTGGACGTGGCTCTGTTCGTCGAGGACCAGTTTGGTGTGCGCATTGACGACACAGAACTGAACGCTGATACGTTTGACACGCTAAACCAGTTAGCCGCTTTGATTCACCAGCGCCAGTAAGTTATGACACACACTTTCTCTGCCATTCTGCGCGATGCAGTTGAACAGACCCCGGAAAAAATCATTCTGACTCTGTTGCACAACCGCCGCCCGACCTCAACCACTGCGCAACCCGGCGCGGCTCGCCAGGTGCCGGCTTCACCCGCTGAAACCGGCGCTCAATCAACCTCAGCCGCCGAAGCGCTCTTTGAAGCGCAGCCGCTCACTTACCGCGAATTGTTGCGCGGCGCAGCCGCCTATGCCCGTTTGCTGGAAGACGCCGGGGTGAAGCCTGGAGAGGTAGTAATTCTCATTTTGCAGCACAGTGAGGCGTTGGTGTATGCCTTTTGGGGCGCAGTGCTGCGCGGCGCTATTCCTTCCATTATGCCCTTCCTCACCGAAAAGCTTTCTCCAGAGCATTACCGCCAGGCTTTAACCTCTCTGTTTGCCATTTGTGCCCCACAGGCGATCATCACCTACGGCGAGTTTTTGCCTGAAGTGCGCGCAGCCGTGCAGAATAGCGGCGCGGGCGGCACTTCCGTGCGCGTGATCCTGGACGCGCAAGACGCACACCAATACCGCCAAGCCGAGATATCCTTCGACAGCGGCGGCTTACAGCGCCAGGCGGAAGATATCGTCCTCTTACAACACTCCTCCGGCACAACCGGTTTGCAAAAAGGGGTGGCGCTCTCACACCGCGCCGTCTTCAATCACACGCAAAGTTACTCCAAGGCGCTCAGCTTAGACGATGCTGATGTGATTTTTAGCTGGCTGCCGTTGTATCACGACATGGGTTTGATCGCCGGTTTTATCATGCCCATCCTCAGCGGCGTGCCGCTGGTGTTGATGTCGCCTTTCGATTGGGTGCGCGCACCGTATAAGATGATGCACGCCATCACGTACTACCACGCCACCCTCACCTGGCTGCCGAATTTTGCCTACAACTTCTGCGCCCAGAAAATTCGCCAGAGTGATTTGCAAGGGGTGGACCTGTCTTGCCTGCGCGGGGTGATCAACTGCTCCGAACCGGTGTACAACTCCAGCCACGAAATCTTTCTGGAACGGTTTCGGGCGTATGGACTGCGCGCCGAGGCGCTGGCAACCTGTTATGCCATGGCGGAGAACGTATTTGCGGTTACCCAAGGCGGCATCCGCACGCCTTTGCACGTGGACGCGATCTCGCGGCGCGGCTTCATCCAACAGCACGTGGCGCTGCCTCCCGCTGGCGACGAGCCGCTCTTGCACATGGTCTCCAACGGTAAACCGATCGAGGGCGTATCCCTGCGCATCTTGCAGGACGGCACGCGGGCTGACCTGCCTGAGCGGCACATCGGTGAGATTGCCTTGCGCAGTCATTGTATGTTGACCGGCTATTACAACCGTCCAGACGCCACCGCCGAGGCTTTTCACCAGGGCTGGTATCTGACCGGCGACCTGGGCTACCTGGCGGACGGAGAATTATACGTAACCGGACGCAAGAAAGACCTCATCATCGTGGGCGGCAAGAACGTATATTCGCGCGATCTGGAAAACATCGCCAGCGAAGTGGACGGAGTGCACCCGGGTCGTGTGGCTGCTTTTGGTGTGGTAAATGAAAAGAGCGGCACGGAAGACGTGATCATCGTCGCTGAAGTGGACGAAGAAGACTCCGCGCGCCAGCCGCGCATCGCCGAAGAGGTGCGCGCCGCCATTGCGCATGGCTCTGACGTGGTTGTGCGCCACGTCCACACCGTACCACGTGGCTGGTTGCTGAAAACCAGCAGCGGCAAAGTCTCGCGCCCTGCCAATCGCGAGAAATATTTAGCGGAGATGGGCGCTTCGGGTGAATAATAAGCGCGGAGGTTGAAAGATGACCAAGCTGATTGCTCTGCTTACCTGGCTGGTAACCCTGCTCGTACCTGTGGTGCTGGTCCTCAGCGCGGTGCGTCTGCTGCTCACCCCTTGGTTTTTAGAGCTGGAATACCGTATGCCGGGTTTTCCGCAGGATTCTTACGGGTTTACCCAGGCAGAGCGCCTGCACTGGGCGCGGTACGCCGTGGAATATCTGATTAATGACGCTGGAATAGATTACCTGGAAAGCCTGCGTTTCCCTGAAGGGCAGCAAGCTCCGCCGGAATCCTGTTACCAGATGCGCGATTGCGCGCGCCTGTATAACGACCGTGAGTTGAAGCACATGCTGGACGTTAAGATCGTTACCCAGAACGTGTTGTGGGTGTGGCGGTACGCCTGGGTGGCGTTGTTTGTCCTGGGGGTTATATTTTGGGCAAACCGCCAAATGAACGCACTGCGCCTGGCGTTGGGGCGCGGTGGTTGGTTGACCGCTCTCATTGCCTGCAGCGTGGTGGTGTTCGTGCTGCTGGCGTTTGGCGTGGTGTTCGTGGCGTTTCACGATATGTTCTTTGCGCGTGGCACGTGGGTGTTCCTGTATTCTGATACGCTCATCCGCCTCTTTCCCGAACGCTTCTGGCGCGACGTGTTCTTGTTTGGGTTGGGCGCGCCTGCCTTTTTCGGGGCGCTGCTGGGTTGGCAGCTAATGCGCCGGCGTTGAATTCAAAGATTTTATTGTATATTGCATATTGAAGGGGGATTTAGGCGCTATCCTGGCGTCTCACCGCAAACGAGGGCGGGGAGGATTTCGCTGGCTTTTCCTGATAGAAATATGTCCGTGATGGCGTTTGTGTACGTTGATGCTTCAACGTTGATTTCAACAATGGTTGCGCCTTGCCGTTTGGCTTGATGCGGCAGCCAGGAGGCGGGCTGTACTTCCCCGGTCGTGCCGATAACCAGCCATGTGTCGGAGCGAAACGTCTCTGCGTAACTGGCTTCGTGAGCAGCCTGCGGAATAGGTTCGCCGAAGAAAACGAAGTCGGGTTTGAGAATGCCACCGCAAGCGCAGCGCGGCGGCATCCCTTCTAACAGGGACGGCGAATAATCTAAGACCCGCTTGCAGCGCATACACACCAGCCTGCGGCTTGTGCCGTGAAACTCGATCACAGCGCGGCTGCCTGCTTGTTGGTGCAGAGCATCAATATTCTGGGTGATGATGCATCCCAACCGTCCTTGTGCTTCCATTTGCGCCAGGGCGAAGTGAGCGGGGTTGGGTTTGGCTTTGCCGAAAAAATCGTAGAAAATTTCCTTGATAACCAGCCAGGCTTCAGTTGCATGGGCGTTGAAGTAGTCAATGTCCAGACATTCGGGGTCGTATTTTGACCACAGACCACCGACGCCGCGAAAAGGTGGTATCCCGCTTTCCACCGAAATGCCCGCGCCCGTAAAAGCGACGACGCGGCGCGCCTGTTGTAAGGCGCGGACTGCCGCGTCCAGGTTGCGTGTGTCGTTTGTGGGTGGGTGGGGAGAAGCCAATCCTACCCCTCGTCGGATTTGATGCCGATCCAAAAATGGTTGGGCTGAACGTAGGTCGCTGTGCGGACTTCCAGACGGGCGTCGTCCTTGCCGATTTCTGTGTTTCCGTTCTTGGCAAGCATGGTAGGGTGTACCAGGCACAGGTTGGGGCGCTGTCCGTATTTTTCTTCGTAATAGGTTGCGGCGCGCTCAATCTTTTTCGTCAATTCTGTTTTAGGATTATCGTCAAACCATAACATTCCAGTATTCATAAATAACTCCTTGCATTCCGTACTTCACAATGATGAAAAGAGTGAAGCTGTGTTTTCTTTATAAGTTTTCCGCGCCTTGTTGTTGCCCCAGTAAGGTAAACCGCATCCACGCTTGATTACTGCGCAGGCAAAACTCCACCCCTGGGATGAGTGCGCTCGCGGGCGGCTCGTCATCGGTGAGGGAATTTGCCAGCGCCTGGTCTTGCATGTAACCACACAGAATGGTGCCAAAGGCAGCCGGCAAGCCCGCCGATAACGCGCCCGTGCGAAACGAATTAGACGAGGCGCTGCAAATCGTCCACACCCGCACGGCGGCTCCGTGATGGATGAGCCAGAAAAGAGTCTGGCGATCCTGCGCGCTGAGATGGGCGAGCATAAGTTCTAAATCGTCAATTGCCAGCAGAACAGCCGGGGTATGCGGCTGCCCCGCGGCACTGCGCCGCTGTACCAAAGCGGCTAATTTGTTAATTATGTGCACGGCTTCTGGCTGGTAGGGGCGGCTGCTGTCAAAATGATGGGATGTCAAACAAAACGCATCTGCATTATAAACCTCGGCGGCGATAATGTACAGGCTTATTTGTCCTGGCGAGAGAAAAGCGGCAGATTGCAGCGCGCTCGTTATCAGGTTCGTCTTTCCGCATTGCGAGTCACTCAAGATGAGAAATGATCCAGGCTGCGGGTTGTGTAAATCGAAGATCACAGGCAGGCGGTCGTACCCCAATCCGAGTAAAACCGTCCCATCCGGCAGAGGTCCGATGTTGCGCAGGGCTTGTTGAAGCGTGGGAGTTTTTACCTGCCATAGCCAGGGTTTATTCGTGGCGGGTAATTTCCACCCCATTGCGGATGGAGAAGTCCAGTTTTCATCACGCGCTAAAACCATCTTGACACCTTCCATGATCGTTACTCCAAAAAGTCCTCAGATGTCAATATTATAGAACAAATGTTTTAGTATGTCAAGAGGAAATTAGAAAAAATGTTCTAAAGACTACCCTGAACAACATGCGCCTCCTACGGTTTTCTGTAATTCAGAGCCTGGCAGAAGATAGGTAATGCAGGGGCTGTCTAAAAAGTTCTGAATTTGCATTTTTCATACCAGATATGGGGTAAATTTCACACAGAAACACCACAGATGGCATGAATAAAGGCACAACCTTCTTTTTAGACAGCCTCTTTTGAATCATTCAATTTATGCGTACGCAAACCGACAAACACCTCTGGTGAGTTTATTTTTCCGCCGGGTTTAATATGCGCCCGACGAAAAGGATGGTGTTGGTTTGGCGGCTGCGAATGATGAAAATAAATGGATGGTCTATCGCAACGTTCAAAGGTTGTTCACTTTCCACACTGGCTGCTTTCATGGTAACAGCCGTGGCGGCGGCGGCTTCCGTTCCGTTTTCATCCACGTTGATAAAGGTCTTGTGGGCGATTTTATCCAGGAACAGATCGCGCGTGCCATCAATTCCAGAGAAATTGGCGCCGATTGGGGCAAACGCATTGAGAATACCCATATCAATGAGCGCCTCGCTGAGGGAAAATGAGGACTCTATTTTAAAACGTGGCATTGTCAGGGCGATGTTTTGTGGCTGCAACGCGCTTTCAACCGAGTTGACGAACTCGTAATTCAAACCCTTCTCGACGTTTGCAAACTCTTGTGTGGTTGGCATGATGATCAACATAGAAACGCCGCCGCCTTTGTATGGCAACTCAATGGCTTCATACGTTGCAGTTTTTATGTAGGCGTATTTATCGGTTTGCATCATCATGTCCGTCATGGTCTGCCCGCCCGTCAGGAAGAAGAAGTAATCGCGATGGGATAGTTCAGGCGCAAAAGGAGTCTCCCATGCGGCTTTGAAATAGATGGCGTTGACGAGGATCATGCGCGTCAGCCGAGAACTCGAGCCTTCGGCGATGATTTCGGGGATTTTCTCCTCCGTTTTCTCATTTACCCATTGATTGATTGCGTTGCGGGCTTCTTCGGTCTGGTTGATGTAGTCCACCAGGTAAATTCCGGCGCCGTAATCCTCTCCCAGGCGATCCAGGTAACTTTGCAGGAAGGGACGGTTTTTCTGCGCCCAGAGGGAGTTGGCAATCACCAGGTGTGAGCCTTCCTCGCCCTTATCGTGAGTAGCCAGTTCCTGGTCTATGGCGTTGAAAGTAGGGTGCAGCTTTTCAGGAGGCAGTTCAAATTTCATCACGTCTGAAATCTGATTTGCTGTATCCCCGCTGGCGCCGGCGTATACCATTCCCATCGCTTCAGAAATGCTGTATGGGGAAAAGAAGAAGTTTTTATCTTTGGGTTGGATTAATGGATAGAGGCGGAAAAGGAAAGCGCTGTTGCCGCTAACGAGGGTTTGGATGTCTTGCGGGTCTACAGCTGGGGCGCTGCTGCGTTGTTTATCGGACTGTAAAAACGAGTCTTGTTTCAGCAGGTGTCCGGGGGGTGCGGGTGGGGGAGCGGTCGTGCGGGTTGGCTGCGGAGACGCTTTCTTGAGCGGAACGGGGGTGGGAGAAGGAAGGGCTGTTTTCTCCGAGACTTGCGTCGGGGACACTTGGGCTGCCTGCGTTGCAGGTGCGTGTTCGGCTTGCTGAAGCGGTGTTTCCGGCGTCTGACAACCCGCCAAGACAAACAATATCAATAAAATAACCGGCACCAGATAAACTCTTGGTTTCATGGTGTATCTCCTCTCGTTTCGTGGTTTTGTATTGCAGAATATGTGCATCTCTTTTTCTAGTAGTGCAGGGCATTTGCGCCTGGTCCTTACCTTCCTTAGCTTATATTTATCTATATTATAATGCAAGTTGGCGGGCGGCGCTGCTTGATTAGGGTAGAAATAAGCACGGTTTCGATTGCGCCTCGCCACGCCAAAGTGGTTTTATTCATACGCCGGGGCTGAGAAGGGGCGAGGTTGGATAGTTTCCTTCGAAGCCTTCATGGTATAGATTGGTTTTGACTCGTGGAAAAGAGGGCTTTTTTTCTGGTAAGCATCTGTGATATAATGTGAAAAGGGAATTGTCATCGGCTAATTGTATTGAAAATTTATTATTCTTTAGGAGGCGTCTTATGGATTTCGGTGCAGCGTTCTCATTTGCTTTTCAAGACCAAGACTGGTTGAAGAAACTGGGCATTGCAGCGTTACTGTTGCTCATCCCGGTTGTCGGCTGGCTGTTTGTAACAGGGTGGACGATTGAAATCATCCGCCGCGTCATCCGCCACGACTCTGTCTTGCTGCCGGAATGGAACGACTTTGGTAAATATTTTATGGATGGGCTTTTGATGGCAATCGCCGGGTTTATCTACACCCTGCCTGCCAACCTCGTTAACGGCATTGCGCAAGGTGCAAACGCATATATGCAAGGCAATGGAGATACCAGCGGAGATATGGCAACCGTCATTATGGTTGTGGTCGGCTGTGCGGGCTGCATCGCTTTTATTTACAGCATTCTGGTGGGGTTGATCTTACCTGCCGTGTATGCCAATTATGCCGTCAAGGGCGGTTTTGGGGCGGCTTTCCAATTTGGTGAAATCTTTGCCCTGTTCAAGGCAGCTCCTGGCGCTTTTGTGATCGCTTTCCTGGGTTCTATTGTGGCTGCCATCATCGGCACGCTGGGTGTGATCGTGTGTATCATCGGCATCGTCGCGACGATGGCGTATGCCTGCACCATCGGCTCGCACCTCACCGGGCAAGCCTACAACCAGGCACAGGCAAATCTGAGCGGCAGCAACGTGCCTGCGGCTATGCCGCCAATGCAATAAAATTATCTTGTAACGAGAAAAGAGAAAAGGCTGCTCGGAAACCGCGTTGCGGGTCTTCCGGGCAGCCTTTTTAGTTACAAGGCGTGCTCTCAGCGCAGGCTGGATGACTTGCTCACTCCCAGCGCCTGGTAGATGGAAACGGTGGCGCGCGATTTGTTGAGCGTGTAGAAGTGAATCCCCTTCACTCCCTTGTCCAGCAAATCCAACACTTGTTCGGTTGCCCAGTGGATGCCCACCTTCTCGAAGCCTTCGTCGCTTTCCACGCGCGAAAGGGCGCGTAGCAGGCGCGCCGGGTAGTGCACACCCGCCGCCAGTTCTGCCATACGCAGCATCGTCTTGCGTGAGGTGATGGGCATGATGCCGGCGATGATGGGCACGCGAATGCCCGCCAGTTCACAGCGGTCGCAGAAATCGTAAAAATCGCGGTTCTCAAAGAAAAGCTGTGTACAGATGTAATCGGCTCCCTGGTCAACCTTCTGCTTTAAATAATCCATTTCCAACAGGCGATTGCGCACTGCCGGGTGTCCTTCCGGGTAACCAGCCACACCCACGCACATATCCGGGTACAGTTGTTTGATGAAAGCCACCAGTTCTGAGGCGTATTGAAAGCCGTCTTGGGGAGCGACGAAGCTTTGCGCCCCTTTCGGTGGATCACCGCGCAGCGCCATGATGTTATCCACTCCGCTTTGGCGCAGGGTTTGCAGTTGGGCGGCGATCTCATCCCGGCTGACGTTGACGCACGTCAGGTGCGAGACGATGTTCAGGCTCGTTTCTCTCAGCAGGCGCGCTACCAGGTTGCGCGTCAATTCACGCGTCGAACCGCCCGCCCCGTATGTGATGCTCACGTAGGACGGCTCAAGAGGTACAAGGTCTTGCAGGGTGTGAAACAATTCTTCGGACGTCTCTTCATTTTTTGGTGGAAAGAATTCAAAACTGAAGGTAGTTCTGGTGGCTTGTAGCAACGTGGATACTTTCATCTTATATAATTCCTTGTGTGTATTGGGGCTGTCTCAAAATATATACTGTTTCTCGGTTAATTATTATTCATATCTGATATGTATAAGGCAAATTCAGGACTTTTTCGACAGCCCCGGCTTGTTTGTGAGTTTGTTCGTTGATAAATCTCAGCTTACCTTAAAGCGCACGACGGTCTCCTGTAATTTTTTCGCCATCTCCAGCAGGCGTTGAGCCGTGGCGGATAAGTCGTCCATCTGGGCGCTCATCTCCTCGGTCGAAGCGCTCATCTGCTCGGCGGCGGCGCTGTTTTGCTGGCTGATGCTGGCGGTATCCTCCACGGCGCGGCTCACCGCCTCGGCGTTGGCATTCATTTCTTTCATGGCGTCCCGGTTCTGGTCTGTTACAGAAGAAACGCTGTCCATGCTGGTTACCACCACCTGACTCATCTTGCCCATTTCTGCCGCAGCTTGTTTGTTGCGCTCGGTGATGGCAGCCATCTCTTGCAAGACGCTGTCCATTTGGGCGTGAGCGGAACGGACTGCGGCAGTGGCGCTTTCGATAATTCTCACCCGTTCGGTGGCGCTTTGCGTGCCAGCGGTGATGGTTTGGAAGGCTGCCCCGGCGCGGTCAGTCAGTTCGGCTGCCTTGGCGACGTCTGCGCCGGCGCGTTTCATCACTTGCACGGCTTCTTCTGCTCCCTGCTGGACGTTGTGAATCATATCCGCGATCTCTTTGGTTGCCTGGGCGGTGGATTCCGCCAGGCGGGAAACCTCTTTCGCCACAACCGCAAAGCCGCGTCCGTGTTCCCCGGCGCGCGCCGCCTCTATGGCGGCGTTGAGCGAAAGCAGGTTTGTCTGCCGGGCGATGACGTCTATTGTCTCGATGATGGCGCTGATGCGCGCCGACCCTTCGCCCATCTTTTGCACGCGGTCTGCCAGTTGTTCTGTGGTGAGGCGTAGACTGTTCATGCCTGTTACCGTCTCGGCGATGACCTCTGCGCCGTCGTCGGCGGCAGCCAGCGCTTTGCGCGTTTCCGTGCTGACTTCATCGGCAGCCGCATCTACCTGCTGAATGGCATCCAAGAGTACATCTCCCATGGCGTCAACGCGCTGCATCCCTTCCGCCTGGTCTTCCGCCCCTTTTTGAATCCCGGCGATGATGCCTGCCAGTTTGCCCATCGCGTCCATGGTTTGCGCAGTGGCGAAGGATTGTTCTTGCGCGCCGGTTGCAACACCGCCAATTGCGCTCGTCATTTGCTCCACCGCGCTGGCTGTTTTCGAGGCGCTTTCCGCCTGCTGTGTGGCGCCCTGTGCCAGGTTCTGGATGGTCATGGCAATCTGCGTGGTCGCGTATGAGGTTTGCGTGGCAGAGGCTGCCAGTTCCCTGCTCATCTCGGTCAGTTCGCCGCTGGTGTGGACGGTCTCTGCAATAACGTCGCGCACGTTGGCTTTTAGCGTCTCGTAATATTCGGAAAGGTCGTGGGCTGTGGAACGGATGGTAATGGCTGCCAGGTCCAGCCCTACGGTTTGTAAATAGTCGTAAAAAAAGGCGTCCACGACAGATTGGATGTCGTAATTAAAAATGGTGAAAATGGCGCGCTCGGCTTTGGCGCGAAAGCCGGGGCGCAAAGGGTAAGCCTGGAGCAGGTATTTGCTCACCAATTCCTGATAAAGTGTATAACTGCCCACGTACCATTTCAAGGGCAGGTTGATCACGTTGTGTAATTTGCCAACGCGCAGGCGACGTTCAAAATATTCCACGCCAAAGTTACCGCCACGCTCTGCTTCCTGAAAAATTTGGCAGAAATATTCCGCCTGCTTTTTCTCCAGGCGCTGGCGCAAGTCCGCCAGAACCAAGCCGCGTTTATGGGCGTATTCTTTGAAAAAATCGTGCGTCGCTGAAAAACTGAATTGATGGTCGTAAAACTCGCTGGCGATCTGGGCTGCGTTTCGCTCTGCCCAATCCTTCAACTTTTTCAAGATGGCAACGTCTTCCTGGGTAAGGCGCACAAATTGCCGACGTTGCTCCAGGTTGGAAGCGTTGATTTTATACAGATCTGCCAACTTGTTTATGGCGGCATGGTCTTCGTCGCTCATTTTATCCTCTCCTAAAAAAATCTAAAAATCAACTCCACCTGAGCCAACCAATGGAATGGATGCGATGTCTCGGTAAGCATACACTTCGCATTCTTGTTTATTCCATTATAACCGATATATATAATAGTGGCTATCGAGGGGCTGGCGCATGGTTTGATACCGCAACGCTATTCGGGCTGGCGGTTGTTTAGGCGCAGCCCTTCGTAAACCTGGCGCACCCAGGCGGGGTCAAACAAGCCAGGCTGGGAAAGGTATTGGGCAATGCGGGTGGTATAGTCTTGCGCCGCCGCAAGATCGCCGCTTTGCCAGGCGAGGCTGGCAAGCCCAGCCAGCGGCTCTGCCAGGAGGTGGGTTTGCCCTGCTTCCTGGCGAATGGCGAGCGCCCGTGTGAAGGCGTTTTGCGCCTCTTCCGGCTGTCCCTGTTCAGCCAAAACGCGTCCCAGGCAGGTCAGCGTGAAGGCTTGTGAAGGACGCGCCCCGATCTCTTGGGTAATTTTCAGCGCCTGGCGAGCGGATTGTATGGCTTGCTGGGGTTTGCCGAGGCGTTGGAAGATCAACGCCAGGATAGCCATGGCTTTGCTCTCGCCGCGGTTGAAAGAGCATTGGCGCGCCAGGGATAAATTTTGTTCTGCGTAAGATTGCGCCAATGGGTAATCTTTGCGGTGGTAATACAAAATGCTCAAAGAGCGATAGCATTGCGCCACTCCGCCCTGGCATTCAATGGCGCTGAAGATCTCCAAAGCCTGCTTGAAAATATTCTCGGCGTCCTCCCCCATCTCGCTGCGCACCAATCCCACGTTGTGCAGGGAGAAGCCGTGCCCCATCCAATCTCCGATTTCACTCATCATTTCCAGGGCTTGCGTAAAGAGACGCAGCGCCTCGTCGTAACGTCCCATCTGGCGGGCGATGCGTCCGTTGTGATAAACCAGCCAGGCAATACCGCGCCGGTCGCCGATTTGGTGATAATAATAATCCGTCCGCTCGGCGTGTTCTTGCGCCAGGGAAAAATCGCCGCGTGGTAAATAGACCAGGCTTAAGTTGAAATGTGAAAAACCGATAATTCGCTCGCTGTGGGGAGAACCCAACTTTCCGGCTTGAGAACTGCTAATGGCTCTCTGCAACGACTCTTCCAGGTGAGCCAGCGCCCTATCATACCTGCCTCTCTCCTGATCGTTCCAGCCCAGGGCAGATAAAGTGAAGCACTCCATTTCAATGAAACCATTCCGGCGGCTGACTTCTAAGCCTTCTTCAAGGTGTTTTTCTCCGCTGGGAATGTCGTTGGAATAAAGGCACGACAAGCCCAATTGAAACAGCGTGTTGGCTTTAAGCATATTGTCGTATTTCGGTGGAATTAATTCTAAAGCGCGGTGCAGAGACAGCTTGGCTTCTTTGAATTGTCCGCGGCGGACTTGCAAATCGCCAATTTCAAACAACAGAAAAGCCTGCGTTGGCTGGTCTTCGTGCGTGCAAGCCAGTTGATAAACCGGTTGCAAAAGATGTTCGCTAATCTGGTAAAGCCCGCGTTGTTCTAAATAAGGCAGGAAGACGTTGACCAAGTCTACGATGGGAGTGTACAACCCGGCTTTCAAGCCTGCCTCCACAGCGTAGATAATGTTGTTTAATTCCACGTCGAGCAGCCTGTAATTGCCGGGGTGGAGCGCCAGATATTGGCGGAAGTAATCCACCAGGCGGGTGATAACGTCCGCTTGCAAATGATCGTTCCTGGCGAAATCGGCAATTGTCTGGTGGATGGTGTAGCGGTCAGGGGTGGCGCTCTCTATAAGACCGCAATCCACCAGTTGATCGAGCACTTCTACCGCGGCGTCTGTTATCGCCAGGGCGGCTTCTTCGGAAAACGAGTTCGGCTTGGGCGGCAAGATCGCCAGGCAGGCAAGGGCGCGGCGGGCGCGTTCATCCAGGGCGGCGTCGCTCAATCCGATGACAGTCTGCAAAGAAAGGGGCGTGCCCGGGGCAAAATCAGGATGTGTCTCTAAGGGGGATTGGGGCTGCGCCAGATTCAAACGCTCTCCGGCAATTTGCAAACTGGAAAGCGCTTGAGACAAACGGCGTTCCTGGGCTGCGTGGCTTTGCTTCTGTAAATAACGCCCCATCAACACCAAAGCCAGGGGCAAGCCGCCCACGCAGTTGACAAGCTGGCGCACCTTTTCGGGGTGGAATTGCACCGCCAGGGCAGAGAACTGCTCCAATAATTTCAGCCCTTCATCAACACTTAACTCGTGAATCATTGTAATGCGATTACCGGCGAAATCCAGCGCCACCTGGGGCAGGCGGGTGGTGATGAGATGGGCGCAGCGCGCCCCGCCGACCTTGAGCGCCAGAGCCGCTTCACTTTGCCAAACGCCATCAATGACGAGCAGCATGCGCCGCGTTCCGATGGCTTTGTGCACCAGGGCGGCGCGCCCAGCCAGGTCGGCGCAGGCGGAGATGATGTCGGACGGAACGCCCAGGGCGGCTGCCCATGTGTCCAGCCAGGCGAGCGCATCTGGCTGGCGCCCCAAGCCCGCCCATAAGATGCCATCGCAAAAATACGCCTGCACTTGCGCGTCGTGCGCCAGCGCCACTGCCAGGGTGGTCTTCCCCACACCGGGCAGCCCGTTCAAGGCTGTGAGGGCTTGGTCTACGTTGCTAAAAAGGCGTTGTTTGATTTCGTCTAAAGCAGCTTGATGTCCCACCAAGGGATAAGGAGGCAGGGGGGGCGCCAGGAAAGGGATGCTTGTTTCAGGCAAGTACGCAGTCTGCGCCTCCATTTTATCCTGCCGCCGGGGTGCAGTTGCACGCGCCGCCTCTTCCCATTGTCCCAGGATGTCCGTCAACGCCTCCAGGGCGCGTTTCTGCTCGCTAAAATAAGTGCCCTTGGAGATGAATAATTGATTTTGAATCCATTCGGGATTGCGTCCGTGTAAATATTGCTCTGCGAGGATGATGTAAGCGCGCCAGCGCTTTTGGCTGTAATCTGGTTCGCCGGCGTCTGGGCGCAGGGCTTCCAACGCCTCTTGCAGCACACCCCGCAGCGCTACGGCGCGTTTCACGGGAGAATCGTGATTCCCTGCCGCCAACACTCTCTGCTGGACAATTTTCAGGGCAGCCAACGGGTTGTTTCCTAATTCCTTGGAGGAAATCCAATCGCGCAGGGCGTAGCGCACGTTTTCTGCGCTGATGTGAGGAAACTCAACCTGTATTTGTTCAATCCGAGGATACATTGCACTCCTGGTCAAACGAAGAATAGACTCATCCTGGACTGATTCCAGACTGGCTCTTGACCACACTTGTACTTTCGCGCGCCAGATGTTGTTATTATAAAACCGGAAGGGAGATAACGCAAGAATGACGTGAGCGCGCCAAACCGGGCACGAATCTTTTGGGTATCTCCTGCGTCTGTCGGTTTTTAGGTTTAGTTTTGGAAAGGAGAGTGTGGACAAATGAAAGCAAAAGAATTATTAGCTGTTACTTTTGGAACGTTTTTGTTGATATTATTGGGTGATGGCGTGGTGGCAAACGTCGGTTTGGCGCCGCGTCTGGCAGGTACGGCGTATAACTGGAATACCATTACGTTTGGCTGGGCGTTCGCAGTTATTGTTACTTCATTCGTGTCTGGGGCGCACAATAACCCAGCCGTTACGCTGGCGGTTGCTATTCGTGGCGAATTGCCCTGGTCGAAGGTAGGTCCTTATATCCTGGCGGAAATGGTCGGGGCTTTCCTGGGCGCCGCGGCGGTTTACCTGGCTTATCGGGACGGTTTGGCAGCCGCTGGTATGCCTAACGTGTGGAGCACCGGACCTGGTTCCGTTTTCGGCACTTCGTTCTGGGGTGGGGCAAGCGCAAATTCCACCGGCACGTATTCGCTGCTCACAGCCAGCATCACAGAATTTTTGGGCACGATGGTGTTGATGTGGGGCGTGCTTGCCACGGGCGACAAGCGTAACCCCGGTATGAATCAGATTGGCGCATGTGTCGTTGGCGGCACGGTGCTGGCTGTTGGTCTGTGCTTAGGTGGACCCAGCGGCTACTCCATCAACCCCGCCCGTGACCTGGCGCCCCGTATCTTCGGCGCATTGGTGGGCACGCAAGGATTGTTTGACGGGATCTACTGGCTGGTACCGCCGGTGTTGATTCCTTTCATCTCAGCACCCATCGCCGGGTATCTGTACGATAAATTCTTCGCTTCGGAATAGGCTCAGACAATTAAACAACCAAACGGCTTAAGTGAGCCTAACCATTACACCGCCGGTGAGGAACCAAACCAAGTCCTCACCGGTTTTCTTTAAGCTTGCGATTACGGTGGGCAAGCCTCAAGGAGGGGGAGGTTTGCACACCTGGTGCAATGTCTGGTTTTTCTTTATGCTGCGCCGCTTTGTAACTTCCAGGTGTTCCAGCACGAAGCAGGTTTAGATTTAATGTGGAATGGGTTAAGATTCTTTTGCGTCTGAGCTACCTTCCTTGACGTAAACTCTTGATTGTGTTAAGATAAATTGGTATCGTTTCCCTACGGAAATCAATTTATGAATCAGTTCTGTATCAATCGAGTTGCTCAGATTATCTTAAAGAGAGGTGTATTATGAAACCGCTATCACTTGGAGTAATTGTTGGGAATCGCGGCTTTTTTCCGGATCACTTAGCGGATTCGGGGCGCAAGACCATCCTGAAAGTGCTGGCTGAGGAAGGCATAAACGCGTTTTGCCTGACCCCCGCAGACAGCAAGTTCGGCAGTATTGTATCGAATGAGGATGCGCACAAATGCGCCGACCTGTTCAAGCAGCATCGCGACGAAATTGATGGTATACTTATCACTTTGCCGAACTTTGGCGAGGAACGTACCATTGTGAACACCATACGCTGGTCTGGGTTAGACGTGCCGGTTTTGGTACACGCCTTTGCCGACGACCCGCGCAAAATGCTCATCACCGACCGGCGCGATTCGTTCTGCGGCAAAATGTCGGCTTGCAACAACTTGCTGCAATACGGCATTAAATATTCACTCACCAAATTGCACACCGTTGACCCGGAAACCGCCGCATTTCGCGCCGACTTGCAGAATTTTGCTGCTGTCTGCCGCGTGGTGCGCGGTCTGAAGGGCGCACGCGTGGGTATGGTCGGCGCCCGTCCAGCCGCCTTCAACACCGTGCGTTTCAGCGAAAAGCTCTTCGAGCAATCTGGCATCAGCGTTGATACGATAGACCTTTCAGAGGTGGTCGGCAAAGCCGCACGCTTGAAGGCAGATGACCCGGCTCTCAAGGCAAAGCTGGAGCAAATCAACGGGTACGTGCCGGTCAAGGGCGTTCCCAACGAGGCGCTGACGCGCATGGCGAAGATGGGTGTCGTCATTGACCAATGGATGCAGGAGAACGAACTGGTTGCTTCTGCGGTGCAATGCTGGACTTCTATGGAGGAGTTCTACGGCGTTGTGCCTTGCACGCTGATGAGTATGATGAGCAATAACCTCATGCCCAGCGCCTGTGAGACAGACATCCCCGGTGTGGTCGGGATGCTGGCTATGGCGCTCGCTTCTGGCAAGCCCAGCGCCCTGGTGGATTGGAACAACAACTTCGGAGAAGACCCGGATAAAGGTGTCATCTTCCACTGCTCCAACCTGCCTAAAGATTTGTTTGTCTCTCCTGAAGAATCTAAAGAAGACGCCCCGCGCATGGATTACCAGGAAATCATCGCCGGTTCGGTGGGCAAAGACAACACCTACGGTACGGTGGTTGGTCGCTTGCGCCCGGGTCCCTTCACGTATTGCCGCGTCTCCACAGACGATTATTTCGGCGAAATCCGCGCCTACTTAGGGCAGGGGGAAATCACCAACGAAGCCATGCAGACCTTCGGCGGCTACGGAGTCGTGCGCATTCCAGATTTGCAGACGCTCCTGGCGTACATCTGCGAAAACGGCTTCGAGCACCACGTTGCCATCAACCCCTCGCAGGTGGCGGATGCAGTAGATGAGGCGTTCACCAAGTACTTGGGGTGGACGGTGTATAACCACGACAGATAATAACGCAGAATGCAGGGTAATTCTTTACCCTGCATTTTACAAGAAGCATACCAATTGAGGAGAACGGATATGGCAAAATATGCAATCGGTGTGGATTTTGGTACAGAATCGGGGCGCGCTGTGCTGGTGGATGTGCAGGATGGGCGTGAAGTTGCCACCGACGTTTACCGTTATGCCAACGGCGTTATTGACGAGAAACTGCCCGGAACGAACATTCGTCTGGACCCGGACTTTGCTCTGCAAGACCCCAACGACTACCTGGAGACGTTTAAGCGCACCATCCCGGCAGTGCTTAAAGAAGCCGGCGTGGACGCCAAAGACGTGATTGGTGTGGGGGTGGATTTTACCGCCTGCACAATGTTGCCCACGAAAAAGGACGGCACTCCGTTGTGCTTCCTGCCCGAATTTCGCGACAACCCGCACGCCTGGGTGAAATTGTGGAAGCACCACGCTGCCCAGCCGGAAGCCAACAAATTAAATGAAATAGCTCGCGAGAAGGGATTTTCGTTTCTCAACCGCTACGGCGGCAAGATTTCCTCCGAGTGGTTTGTGCCCAAGGCGTGGCAGATTTTAGACGAGGCGCCGGAGATTTATGCCGCCGCCGACCGGCTGATAGAAGCCGCCGACTGGGTCATCTGGCAGCTCACCGGTGTGGAAACGCGTAACTCCTGCACCGCCGGATACAAAGGCATTTGGTCGAAGCGCGAAGGCTTTCCGCCCAACGAGTTCTACAAGGCGCTTGACCCGCGCCTGGAGCACCTGGTGGATGAGAAGATGTCGCGCAACATCTCGCCCCTGGGTGGGAAAGCGGGCGGTTTGACTGCTGAAGCAGCCAAGTGGACTGGTCTGATGCCTGGCACCGCCGTGGCGGTCGCTAACGTGGACGCGCACGTCGCCGTGCCGGCTGCCACCGTAACCGAGCCTGGGCGTATGGTCATCATCATGGGCACGTCCAACTGCCACATGGTCAACGGTACGGAAGAACATCTCGTCCCCGGCATGTGTGGTTACACAGAAGACGGCATTCTGCCAGGTTTCTTTGGGTACGAGGCGGGGCAGTCTTGCGTGGGAGATCACTTCGCCTGGTTTGTGGAAAACTGCGTGCCCGCCGCCTACGAAGCCGAAGCAAAAGCAAAGGGCAAGGACATCCATTCCTACCTGGAGGAAAAGGCGGCGCAGTTGAGCGTGGGTGAAAGCGGTTTGCTGGCTCTGGACTGGTGGAACGGCAATCGCTCCGTTTTGGTGGACGTTGACCTGACCGGTGTATTGGTCGGTGCGACGCTGGCGACCAAACCGGAAGAGATCTACCGCGCCCTCATCGAAGCCACGGCGTATGGCACGCGCATCATCATCGAGACCTTCCAAAACAACGGCGTGCCGGTGAACGAGATCGTCGCCACCGGTGGTCTGCCAGACCGCAACCGTTTGTTGATGCAGATCTACGCCGACGTTAGCGGACGTGAAGTCAAGGTAACCGCTGCCAAGCAACCTTCTGCCCTGGGATCGGCGATGTTTGCGGCTGTCGCCGCTGGCAAAGAAGCCGGTGGTTATGCCACTATCCAGGACGCCAGCAAAGCCATGGCGCGCCTGCGCGACGAAGTGTACAAACCGGACGCCAAGCGCCACGAAATCTACAACCGCTTGTTTGCCGAATACGTAACCCTGCACGATTACTTCGGACGCGGCGCGAACGACGTAATGAAACGCCTTAAAGCACTTAAAGCAGAGGTGCTGCAAAGTAAATAATTCTCTCCACAGTACGAGGCTGTCCAAAAAGAAGCCCATTCTTACCCCGATGCTGCACCAGGTGTTTTCGCAAGCACCCATCTGTATTGGTATAAGAAGAGCGGACGATAAGCTTTTTGGACAGCCCGACGACCCCGAAAAGAGGAACAGATTATGGTATTACCCAAGATACGTGAAGAACTGGTCAGGCTGCATTTAGAGTTACCTAAATATAATCTGGTCGTCTGGACAGGTGGTAACGTGAGCATGCGCGATAAGGAATCCGGGCTGGTGGCGATTAAACCTTCCGGCATTCGCTACGAAGATTTAAAAGAAGAGCACATTGTGATCGTGGATTTGGACGGGAAAGTTGTGGAAGGGGATTACAAGCCTTCTTCCGACACTGCCAGCCATTTATACATTTATCGCCATCGCCCAGACGTGAACGGCGTCGTGCATACCCATTCCCGCTACGCCACCGCCTTTGCCTCCCTGGGCAAATCTATCCCGGTTTATCTCACCGCGCACGGGGATGAATTTGGTTGCAGCATTCCCTGTGGCGGGTTTGCCCTCATCGGGGGAGAAGAAATTGGTAAAGTGGTTGTGGAAAGCATCGGCTCGTCGCTGGCGTGCCTGCTAAAAAATCACGGCGTGTTCACCATCGGCAGAAGCGGTGCAGAAGCTGTCAAGGCTGCCGTGATGGTGGAGGACATCGCCGCCACGGTGTGGATTGCCCTGCAAATGGGACAACCGGAAGAAATTCCAGCGGAATTGGTGGAAAAATTGCATTATCGTTATACCCATGTTTACGGTCAATAAAAGACTTATAACGAGGAGGTGGTAAACGTAAGCAATCGGAGACGAGAGAGAAAATAGTTTTTTGTAAGTCAATTCGTTCTATATCGTAAGGAGAAAAGTTAATTATGAAAAAGTTGCACATCTTGTTTGCCGTTTTAGTCATCGCCGCGCTGCTGCTTTCCGCCTGCCAGCCTGCTGCGGCTCCTGCTCCGGCAGCCGCTGAAAAGCCGAAAGAAGAAGCCAAACCCGCTGGTGCGGCGCGCATTTGCGACGGTGTGAGTGTCGTCTTCTTCCCCGGCGGTGACGCAGGGACTCCCTTCACCAACAACGTTTACAACGGTGCCAAACAGGCAGAGAATGACCTGGGCGCCAAAGTGGACTACGTCTTCTCTGGCTGGAGCACCGAGAAAATGGTCTCCCAATTGAAAGAAGCCGTGGCAAAGAAACCGGATGGCATCGCCATCATGGGACACCCCGGTGACGACGCCTACGCACCGATCGTGGACGAGGCTGAAGCTGCGGGCATCATCATCACCAGCCAGAACACACAGTTACCTGTTTTGCAAGCCAAATACGGCGCGCAGGGCTTCGGCTACGTGGGTGCAGTGCTGTACGAAGCCGGCTTTAGCCTGGGTTCTGAAGCGGTGAAACGCGCCGGTTTGAAATCTGGCGATCGCGCTATGGTCTGGGGCTTGCTTTCGCAGGCGGGACGCGGCGAGCGCACCAAGGGCGTGAAAGAAGCCTTGGAGCAAGCCGGACTGACGGTTGACTACATCGAGATTGACGACGCCACCAACAAAGACGCCTCGGCTGGCACGCCCACCTTCACCGGTTACGTGGCGGCTAACCCGGACGTCAAACTGGTCGTTACCGATCACGGCGCTTTGACTGCCACCCTGGAAACCTACCTGAAAGCCGCAGGCAAGCAGCCCGGTGATATTTACACCGCCGGCTTCGACCTCTCTCCGGCAACCCTGACCGCCATCCGCGGCGGCTGGACGAACCTGGTGATTGACCAGCAGCCTTACTTGCAAGGCTACCTGCCCATTCTGCAGGTCTGCTTGACCAAGAAATACGGTTTCGCTGGTTTGCACATTGACACCGGCTCTGGCTTCGCTTCCAAAGAAAACGTGGAATTCCTGGCTCCCTTCGTAGAGAAGGAAATCCGTTAAGTTGGATCAGGTTCTTATAAAAGACCTTTTGTGAAAAATTCTCCCCCTCCCCGGCAACGGGGAGGGGGAAATGTTGAAAAGAGCAGTACTAAATATTTCGTCAGATTCATTTTGTTTTGGTATAATCAATTTTATTCTTTATCTCTTTCTTTTTGTGAGGTGTCCGATGGAGTACATGCTCCAAATGAAAAACATATCCAAGTCTTTTGGTGAGGTGAAGGGACTGAGTAACGTGAATTTTCACATCAAGCCGGGCGAAGTGGTTGGCTTGCTGGGAGATAACGGCGCCGGTAAATCCACGTTGATCAAGATCATCACCGGCTACCACCAGCCCGACCCCGGGGGAGAGCTGTATTGGAAGGGCGAGCGTGTAACTCACATGAACGTTGAACGCGCCCGTCAAATTGGCATCGAGACTGTGTACCAGGAACGCGCCCTGGCAGACCAGCAGCCGCTGTGGCGCAACATCTTTATGGGGCGCGAATTACACAAAGGTGTTTTCCTGGACGTGGAAACCATGAAACGCGAAACCGAAAAACTGATGACCACAAAAATGGGCTTTACCTCCAGCGCGGTGAACCCGGATAACACGGTCAAGACCATGTCGGGCGGGGAGCGCCAGGGTGTTGCCATCACGCGTGCGCTTTACTTCGAGGCAGATTTGATCATCCTGGATGAACCGACGATGGGACTTTCCCTTTCCGAGACGCAAAAAGTGCTCAGTTTTGTCGCCGACATTGCCAGTGCGGGCAAGTCGTGCATTTTCATTGACCATAACATTTTTCACGTCTATCCGGTGGCTGACCGCATCGTTGTGCTAGATCGTGGCAGGCTGGCGGGTGAGTTCAGCAAGCAGTCCGTCACTCTGGACGAATTGCTCGACCGCCTCTACCGCGTGGCGCGCACGGGTTCGCTGGAAACCGCAGAAGCATAGGTATTATTTCACTAGGATTGGTATACAATGAGCGAGAAAACGGAAAAAGTTGACTTGAGACACGAACGCACGGTGCAAAAATCGCCGCTGATGAAGTTTGCCCGCCGGTGGGCGATTCAACTGGGCATCGTGGCGGTGGGAATTGTCGTATGGGTGGCGTTTCTGATCGGTTCGCCGAGGACGTTTCTTTCCCCGCAAATTTATAAGGCGTTCATGCAGACCACGCCTTTCTTTGCAATTATTGCGCTTCCGGCTACGCTGGTGGTCATTGCCAAAGAGATTGACCTCTCGTTTCCATCCATTATGGCGTGGGGCGTAGCCAATTTCACCATTACGTACAGCGTAACCAATAATTATTTGCTGTCGCTGCTTTCCTTACTGCTGGCTGGTTTATACGCCGGCTTTTTAAACGGTTTGTTCGTCGTGAACGTGGTGGTTGGTCTGGTGGCTCTGATAGGAGGGGTCGCCGTCTACGGTTTGGTGTTTTTATTGACCAACAACTTACTTCTGGCGTTTATTGGTTTGCTCGTTACCGCGGTATTGGCTTACTTTTTAAACAAACGCGTCGAGTCGCGCATTGGCATCCCCAGCTTGGTAGCCACGATTGGCACCCAGTTCCTGTGGCGCGGCGTCGTCCTGGTGGTTACCAACGGCAAGGGGGTTTCTTTAACGGGAACCCAGGGAACCTGGCTGCACACCCTGGGCGTGGGACGCTTTGGCGACGTGCCCGCCCAGATGATCTGGATGATCATCATCGCTGTGGCGGTGTGGGTCTTCCTCAACCGCACACGCCCCGGCGCGCACGTTTATCTCATTGGGGATAACATAGACAGCGCACGTTTGATGGGTATCAATGCCGACGGACGCAAGATCATGGTCTTCTGCCTGGTGGGTGTGGCGGCTGCGTTTGCCGGGTTGCTCTCCAGTCTTGAAGTTACCTACTTTTGGCCCAACATGGGCGACGGCACACTGCTGATGACCCTGTCTTCCGTGTTCCTGGGCGGCACCTCGGTGTTTGGCGGCACAGGTACGATCTTCGGGACTTTTGTGGCGTCTTTCATCATCGGCGCCATCAACGCCGGTATCGTCGCCGCCGGACTGACCGGCTTTTGGACGCAGTTTATTTACGGTTTGATCATTGTTATTTCCGTTTCCATTCAAACCATTCTCAGCACAAAACTGCGTTAGGAACGTTTTTTTTCTCAGGGGAGAGGCTGTCCAAAAACGAGGACGCACCTTTGTTGATGGCGAAAACGGATAATTTCTTCGTGAAATTCAATCCACACTGGGTGCAAATATTCAGATCAGGACTTCTTGGACAGCCTTTTGTTTAGGATCATCGTTGAGTTGTCTTTTTTCTGGCGAGGAGAATTAATAATGCCAATCGTCGTTTGGAATGATACGCTATCCGTCGGTGTTAAGAAGTGTGATGAGCAACATCAACATCTGATTGGGATTTTGAATCAATTATACGACGCCATGAGCCAGGGACGCGGCAAGCAAGCCCTGGCGGCGACTCTAAACGAATTGATCGCTTACACGCGCACGCACTTTGCCGACGAAGAGAAAATGATGGCAGCCGTCCAGTACGCCGGTTTCGCGGAACACGCCGCCGAACATCGAGATTTAACCAACCAGGTATTGGATTTCCAAAAACGTTTCGAGACGGGCGAAGTATCCCTGACCGTAGAAATGCTCAACTTTTTGAGAGATTGGGTTACCAATCACATTCAGAAGACGGATAAAAAATACAAGGAAGCTTTGCAAACACAACCATAAAAGCAGATCGGCAGCGGCTATTCTTTTGGTCGGCGGTGTAGCATTTCGGTTTGCATGGCTTTGCGCATGTCCATAACCACCAGGCGTTCATCCCCTGCCCAGCGAGGATAATAATTGAAGTTCACTTCGTACGCGCCGTAAGGCGTTTCGTATAACCCGAAGCGGTTGGAGAGCTTGCCGCGCTCGGACGAGAGAAAAAGGTACTTTTGGGCAAGCAGGGGGGATTTGGTAACATTTTCCGGGTGTGTGTCCAGCTTGTTTTCAAGCGCATCGGATAAGAAAAACGTCGTCCTGGAATTCTTTTCCAGGTAATCCAAAACCAGGGCTGCGCTGACCTGCGCGGGACGGTGGGAAATGCTGAACGCCGCCTGCGCCAGGAAGACAAAATTGGCTGCCAACAGCAATGCGCTAGCCATGGGTACGCCGCGCCGTACCCATGGCTGCCTGATTTTCCCCACCAGCCAGAAAAATCCAATTCCAGCTAGAATACAAAGAAATGGGACGAGAACCAGCGCGTTGCGGACGATCATCACCCGCTGAGAGGTGATGTAAAGGAAATACAGCACGGGGAACGCCAGGAACAAGCCAATGCGAGCGTCTTGTTTGATGTGGGCGACGAAGGAAAACAAACCTACGATTGCCAGGCTGCACACGCCAGCGGATAGGAGCGGGTAAGGCGAGAAGAGCGCCAGAAAGAAGTATTGCAGCAAGAGGAAGGCGTGCTCGAAGCCGGGGGTTACGGTGTTGCCGCTGTCCCCGCTTTGATAGTGGAACACTTCAAAGCTGACGTCGTTCAGAAACGTGTCTGGCTGCAAGAGCATACCAGGGGTAGTGCCCACAAAGGCGACCCCGAAGATCACCAAAATGAGACCCAGGCGCACGAGAACGCCTTTCTGGAAAACCCGGCGCCACAGGCTCGTGTTCTGCTGCCTTGCCAGCCGGGCTTGCTGGACGCCAAATGCGATCAACACCGGCAGGAGGAACAACCCGCCGTAATACTTTGCTCCCATAGAAACCCCCGCCATCAGCGCGGCGAGCGCCAGAAAAACGCCCCCGTATTTTTGCTGCCAGCGCAGAGAGGTAATAAGCAGTAAAATTGTGAGCGAACCGCAAAACGCCAGCAGACCGTCTGGGGCGATCCACCTGGCGTGATAGGCGATTTCCCAGCTGGAGAGGTACAGCGTTGCGCTGAACAGGCCGCTGTCCCCATTCCGCAGCCACACGCCGCAGATGAGATAGCTGCTCACGGAAGTGCATAGGCAGAAGCAGAGGAACAGCGCCCTTACATTTAGCATATACTGTGCAGATGAAACTGTGCCTTGCAGGCGTTGAAGAAAATCTGCCGGGTGGAATGGCAGCGCGGCGAGGGTATTGGCGTCCAGAATGGCGCGTCCCAGGGCGAGGTCGTAAGAGAGCGAAGGGTAGTTGTACCAACCGGGCAAAAAACTGCCCGAGGCGGCGGATTGGACGACAGAATTGATGATTTTCGGCTCGTCCCAGTGGAAGCCGAAGTCAATCCCAATCATACCGAAGGTGAAAGCAATTCCCAAAAGCACGAGAAAGGCGACGAGTGGGAGCAGTCTTGCCGCCGGGTTGGCTTGGGCTGCCTGCTCGTCCTCGGCTGCTACCTGGGCAGGGATGCCCGCTTGCGTCAGCGGCTGTGCCATAAAGTGGAGTCCCTTTCTGGCGCCTCCCAACAGGCACGCGAGCAGCAGACTGCACGTCAACCAGTCGGCGCCGTACAGCGCAATGCGCAGGGGCAGGCTGACCAGGGCGTGCCCCGCCGGAATCGTCAGCAGCGCGGTACCGCCGGGGTCTTCGTACAGGTTGACCTGGCGCTGGTATTCTCCAGCGCTGATTTTCAGCGTCCCGCCCTGCGGTTGACGCTGAACCAGGACGCTGATCTGCCCATCCGCCTGGGTTGTGAAGGGAAAACTCAGCCTGGCGGGCTGGCTTTGGCGGGCAAGCAGGGCGCTGCCCTCGCGCTGCCAGGCGCCTTCCTGTGTCATGCGTCCAAAGGGGATGATGCGCCCGTCAACGCCGCGGATCTCGTACACCAACACCTGGCTGCCCTGGGACGCCGGCGCGTCCTGGCTATTGGCTTCCAGGGTAAAGCGCTGCGCCGGCATGGGAATGGAGGCGCCGCAGCGTAGGAGGACGAACACGCTCACCAGCGCGCTGAGAACGCAGCCGAACAACAGTTCGTTGCGCGAGAAAGCGAGCCGCAGCCGTCTGAAAAGCCAATACATCCCGCCCGCCAGCAGGGGCACGGAAAGGGCGAAGTAACCCAGGCGCAGCGCCAGGCGCACGTCCCAAATGGAAAAAAAGTGGTTGGCAAAGCTTAGCGCAACCGCCAGCGCGCCAATCAAACAGGCTGCCGCCATCCACGCTCTGGTGTACATTATATTACGCTTGGCTTCGTGCATGTCTCGTTCCGCAGGCGGGGTAACGCCTATTTTTCCGTTCCCAGTTCTGTGTCAATCTTCTTGAGCATGAAGTAATATTGAATCACGCGTCGCACGATGGGCGCCGCCACCTTGGCGCCTTCGCCGCCGTTGTACATGAAAGCCACCACGGCAATTTCAGGGTCGTCAAAAGGCGCATAAGCCAGTGTCCAGCCGTGGGTGGGCCAGTTGCCCGGCTTGCACAGGTTTTTCGACTGGGCGATGTTGTCGCAATATTCCGCCGTGCCGGTTTTCCCGGCGGAAGGAATGTCCACCACGCTAAATTCGTCCTCCAGGGTACCGCGCAGCACCGCGTTGCGCATGCCTTCCTGTACTTTTTTAACGACAAACGGGTCAACGTTTCTAAATTTGCCGGTAGTGCGGCAGCTGCTGCCGACGCTTTGTGCCTCTTCGTATTCCTCAATGACGTAATCTTTGGTGATGTCCCATTTGACTTTCGGCGTAAAGGGTTTGACTACGTTGCCCTCGCCGTCCACCAATTCACGCACGATGGTGGGCTGCATCAACACACCGTTGTTGGCGATTGTGGCGGCGGACATGAGCACTTGCAGCGGGGTAACCAGCACGTAGCCCTGCCCCACGCTGGCGATGTACGTATCGCCGGTGGACCAGTTCTCGCCCTGGTTCAAGCGCTTCCAGGTGGGGTCGGGCATCAAACCGTCTTCCTCGCCGGGCAGTTCAATCCCCGAACGATTTCCGTAGCCCAGGGCGCGGGCGTACGTGCCCAGGCGGCAGACGCCCAGTCCCTTAGGAACTTCTTCTTTGTACCCGCCACCGAGTTTGTAAAAATAGACGTTCGAGGAGTTGGCGATGGCGCCCACGAAATCAATCGTTCCGAAACCGCCCTCGGCAACGTTCCAGTCCGGGTATTCGCGCGGTTTGCCGGGGTCGTTAGCGAAATATTTTTCCGTCAGGGTGATGACGCCTGGCGCGTCCAGAAACCGGTCTGGGTCAATCACGCCCTCGTTCAGCGCACCGGTGGCGGTAACCAGTTTGAACACTGAGCCAGCCGGGCGTTCCGCCTGGATGGCGTGGTTGAGCAGCGGTTCGCGCCCGTCCAGCGTCAATTGTCTGAGGTAGTAGGCGGGTATAATGCGCGCCATGCGGTTGTTTTCGTAAGAAGGGTAAGATACCATCGCCAAGATTTCTCCCGTCTTGGGGTTGATGGCAATGGCTACCACGCTGGTGGCGCGGATGCCGGTGGGAGAGATGCGGTTCAGGGTGTTCATCTGTTGCACGGCGATCTCGGTGGCGGCTTTTTGCAGGCGCGTGTCTATCGTCAGGCGCACGTTCAAGCCCGGCACAGCCTCTTGAATGGGCTTGAGATCGCGCAAGACTCTGCCGCCTACGTCCACTTCCACCTCGCGCAAGCCGTTGGCGCCGCCCAATTCATCTTGTAAGGAAAGCTCCACACCGGCGTACCCCACTTTATCGCGCGCCGGCACCAGACGTTGGGCGCGGTATTCCTCTTCCAATTCGGCGGGGATGGGACCCAGGTAGCCGACGATGTTAGCGGTCAGGTCGCCGGTTGGGTAGTCGCGAATAGACACGACTTCTACACCCACGCCAGGCATGTCTATGGCTTTTTCACGAATCACCTTGGCGATGATCTCATCAACGTTACATTTCACCCGCACGGCGGTGTAGGGAGAGGAAGTAACGCCGTATTCGGCAATTTGGGCAATGCCGTGCCTGGATTCGCAGGGGACGAAGGGGGTCTCTGGCTTGATTTCGCCTTCGTTGACGGGGATGTCAATCAAAGCGGATAACTGGCGGAAGACCTCTTGGGTTGCGCCGAGGTCGTCTGGCAGTTCGGATGGATACAAGACAACGTTGTAAGAGGGCAGGTTGCGAGCGAGCACTGTGCCAAGCCGGTCGGTGATGGTGCCGCGCAGCGTGGGCAGGTTGAGTTCCTTGACGCGGTTCTCCTCCGCCTGCGCCAACCATTTTCCCCCTTCGGAAATTTGCAGCGTGTATAACCGCGAAGCGTAGAGGATGTACACAAACGCCAAAACGCCGACAAAGACGAGTACGCGCCAGGTGCTCAACGTGGGTCCGTAGGGCGTCTCGCGTTTTTCGGCGGCTTTTTCACTCGTGCGAAATTCTTCTTTTTCTAACATTGTCTTTCAAACCCTACATCAGGTGGTGATCTCTTCGGGGTAAAGCTGTTCCACTAAGCCGCCCACCATCGTAAACACCAGGAACGCCAGCAGCATGTTTAACAACAAACTGGGCAGGATGATCAGGGTAATGGACTCTTGCAGGGGCAGGGGATGCCCGCGCAAAACCAGCGCCAGCCAGCTTACTGCCATGCTCAACAGCGTGCCAAAGAAGGTCGCCAGGGACATGGCGAAGAAAGGCACCTGCCAGACGCGTTTTTTCAACAGCACCGCCACCGCCACCGCTAAAAGGTAACCGATTAGCGGGGTAAACAGCGGCAACGCAGAGACGAGGTTGACCAGCAAACCGCCGATGACAGCCCAGTGCCAGGCTGTGTTGACGCGCTCTTGCAGCGCCCAGGCGAGGATGACCAGCAGCACCAGGTCAGCGCTGCCTTGCAACAGAAACACGCGGCTGACGATAGAAGATTGCAACAGCACGAGCAGGCTCAAGAGCGGGAAAGCGATCAAGATTTCCATAAATTGTTTGGCTTTATGGTCCGGCGGGCGTGGAGGTGGGGATCAACGGGCTGATGTCCACCGGCTGGAAATTGGTGATAACCATGACGATGGTGAGGTTGTTGAAATCCACTGCGGGCTGAATGTACGCAGTTTGATACAGGTCGTAGTCGCGCTTGCGGATGCTGGTTACCTGCCCGACGAAGAGATTGGGCACGTAGTTGCCGCCCAAGCCGGAAGTGAGCACCAGGTCGCCGACTGCAATGGGCGCATCCAGGGGGATTTTATCCAGCAAGATTTCTCCCGTGATGCTGCCGATAAGTTCCGCCTCCGTTTTTGAGGGTTGCAGACGCACGTTGATCGAGCCGACGTCCTCTTCGCCAGCCAGCGGCGCTTTGAGGTTGACGTTGATGCTGATGGCGGGGTCGTTGATGAGCCGCACGCGCGCCGCGCCGGCAGTTACGGCGTTGATGCGTCCGACCAGACCTTGCTCGGTAACCACCGGCATACCCCGCCGCAGCCCGTCGTTGGAGCCGCGATTGATGATGACGTAATGCAGGAAGGGGCTGGGGTCTCTGCCGATTACGGATGCTGCCAGGTACTGGTTTTCCGGGTTGGCGCTGGCGAAATTTACCAGCGCTTTGAGCACCTGCACGTCAGCCATCTGCTGTTGCAAATCCACGATCTGTCCACGCAGGCGCGCCACTTCCCCTTCCAGATCGCGGTTGCGCTGCAACAGGGTGGCGGTGTCGCGCGGGGCGGTAATAAAGGCGTGAATCGCCTGGTAACGCTGCGAAAACCAGGTTTGCATGGTGATCATCGGGGAAAGCGTGAAACTTGCCAGGGAAGAAAAGTAGCCGCCGAGGGCAAGTAAAAGCACTCCCACGACGATGCACACCAGAATCAAATTCTGTAAGAAGCGGGGAGCAGATAGTTTCATCGTTTTAATCGTGTCTGGTGCTGCCGCGCTCTAACCCTACCAGGAAGCTCTTTAAGCGGTTGAAATCTTCCAGAATGGTGCCTGCGCCGCGCGCCACACAACTCATTGGGTCTTCGGCAACCCAGGCGCGGATCTTCAGTTCGTCGCTGATGCGCTTGTCCAGGTTGCCCAATTGTGAGGTGCCTCCTGCCAGACAAATGCCTACGTCCATTAAATCGGCGATGATTTCCGGCGGCGCTTCGTCCAGCGCGTCGCGAATCGTGTCAATGATGATCTGAATGGAGCCAGCCATGGCTTCACGCATTTCCACGGAAGAAACTTCCACCGAATCGGGCAGCCCGGTGATCAGGTTTCTGCCGCGCAAGATCATCGTCCTTTCTTGCGCCAGGTGATATGCCGAGCCGACGTTGATCTTCGCCTGCTCTGCCATGCGCTGCCCGATGAGCAGGTTGTATTTGTTGCGCATGTAGCGGATGATGTCCTCGTCCAGTTCGTCGCCCGCCACGCGTAAGGAACGGGAAACCACAATTCCGCCCATCGAGATGGCGGCTACTTCCGACGTGCCGCCGCCGATGTCTACGATCATCGTACCGCCTACTTCATCAATGGGTAGTCCGGCGCCCAAAGCAGCCGCCACCGGTTCTTCCACAAGATACGCTTCGCGCGCCCCGGCTGCCATAGCTGCGTCGTGTACGGCGCGCTTTTCCACTTCCGTCACACCGGAGGGGATGCCAATCACCACCACCGGGCGCGGGACGGGTACAATACTTTGTTGGTGGGCTTTGCCGATAAAATATTCCAGCATCGCCTGGGTAATTTCAAACTCGGCAATCACCCCGTCGCGCAGCGGGCGCACGGCGATAATGTTTGCCGGAGTACGTCCTACCATTTCTTTGGCTTCCAGCCCAATGGCTTTCGGCTCGTGTGTGCGTTTGTCAATTGCGACCCAAGACGGCTCATTAATAACAATCCCTTTCCCTTTGACGTAGACGAGTGTGTTGGCGGTGCCCAGGTCTATGCCAATGTCCAGGGAGAAAAACCCCAAGAGCCAATTGAGTGGATTAAAGACCAAAAGTATTCTCCTTGCGATGATTCAAAATGCAAAGTCTGCCCATAAGAGCAGGTTATATTATACATCATAACACTTAACTTATCGTTAAAAGTAACAAAATAATGAATAAATTATAAATTTTATCCGGTTTATATATTTTGAGTGGCTGTTGAAGAGCACACCAGCTTTATTAATTTCCCCCTGCGTTAAAACCAAAAGACACAAAGCCTGTATCCTTTGTGCCTTTGAAGAAAATGAATAGAAGAAAATGAATAGAAGAAAATGAATATTTTCGCCTGGCTATTTGCTTTTTAGCGGGAAGAAGATGATCGTTTGCAGGTCTTGCGGCGGCGTTTCCGGACCGTTCAGGTAAAACTCGTACGCTGCACCGCTTGGTTCGTAGCCCTGTTGTTGAACGTATTCAGTCAGGGCGTTGTAGGCGGCTTCTGCTTTCTCGTAGGGACCGACGTGTAAAACCGTGGCGACTTTACCGCCGGGCAGCTCACTGGGCTGCAATTCTCCCTTGGCAGGCAGGCGGCGCGCGCACGGGAACCCGATTTCAATGTCCAGGTTCTGCATGTCCATGTTGAAATATCCGACGTAGGGAGCGCCGACGGGCTGCTCTCCACATTCATTCATGTAATTGACGATTTGATAAAACGCTTTACCCAGCACGTCTTTTAAATTTTCAACGGCGGTGTGCGTGCGGATGGAAACGGCAAGCTGCACCGGCTGGTCTTTAATTTCGCAGTTGTACGACATATTTACCTCCTGATTTGATTTATACGGATGATTAGAACATTTGTATTATACAACAAGGCTACCCATCTGTCAATCCTTTTTAGAACAAAAGAGCTAATTTGGTAAAGTCTGCACCAAGCGCGCGTTTTGCCAGGGCGTGTCTTGCTACAGGTGTTTTGTTTACCCCCAGGGGCACGCAGAACAAAGGGGTTTTCTTGATGCTCTGTGTGCCCACTGTGGTTTCCTGCCCATCCGGCAGCGCCGCTGCCCGGCAGCGCCCTTACTTCGTCGTCGTCTCCTGGATGAATTGCTCCAGCTTCTGATTTTCCTCGAAGGTCAA
>CAZGDA010000015.1:0-37669 GCA_964524425.1 uncultured Anaerolineaceae bacterium
CCCCCCCTTCAACCTGCGCCTGCCCAATCGAATTGGAGTTACTGGGACAACGTCAGTACCGGACCCGGCGGTCCTTCTGCTGGTGCGGCGGAGACCTACTGGCGTTACGGTCCGCAAAACTGGGGCAGAGTACCCGGCTACGAGACCTGCGCCAGCGGTAAAATGCAATCTCCCATAGACATCCCCTCCATAGATAACAGCGGCAGCGAGTTCTCCAGGGTGGAATTTCACTACCAGCCCGCCAAGCTCACCCTTATCTCCAACGATTACACCTTCCAGGCAGACGTGCCCGTAGGCAGTTACATGCTGCTGGACAGAGCACGCTACGAACTGTTGAGTTTTACCTTTCATAGCCCCGCCGAGCATACATTACAAGGACGCGCCTTTGAACTGGAATTGCAATTCGTGCATCAAAACCCTTACGGGCAGCAAGTGGTTGTCAGCGTGCTCATGCAGTTGGGCGCGTCAAACCCGGCGCTGACGCCGTTGTGGATGAGCATGCCACCGCCGCCCTATTCCACGCGTCAGGTGGAGGACTTCAACCCGGCGCTGTTCCTGCCCTCCAGCGGCAACGTATACATATACGCCGGTTCCCTCACCACACCGCCCTGCACAGAAGGAATCAACTGGGTTGTTTTTGCCTCCCCCCAACAACTGGATGCCGCCCAATTAAACGCGTATCAAAGCGCCTTTCCTGTAAATGCTCGTCCTATCCAACCCGCGAATACCCGTCCGGTCATTTTGGGGGTTGTAGGACATTGATGGAGTTCAATCAAATTTAATATAGTAAGGAAGGAGTACTTATGGCTAACATTTTCGTCTCAAAACATCCGCTGATTGCTCACAAATTATCTATTTTGCGCGGTAAAAACACCTCCACGCGCCAGTTTCGCGAACTTGTGCACGAACTGGCTGCCCTGTTGTTTTACGAAGCCACCGCAGATTTGATCACCTCTCCCATTCACGTCGAGACGCCGCTGGCAGGCATGACCGGCGCCGAGGTGAAACAAAAAATCGGGCTGGTGCCCATCTTACGTTCCGGGTTGGGCATGGTGGACGGGATTTTGGAACTGGCGCCGGACGTGCAAGTCTGGCACATCGGCTTGTACCGCGACGAGAAAACCCTGCGTCCGGTGGAATATTACAACAAATTGCCCATCGAACCTACCGTCAGCGTGTGCCTCATTCTCGACCCCATGTTAGCCACCGGCGGCTCGGCGGTCGCCACTGTAGATATCCTCAAGCGCTGGGGAGTCAAGAACATCAAATTTGTGGGCATTATCGGCGCGCCGGAAGGCATCGCCAACATGGAACAGCATCACCCCGAAGTGCCGATCTACCTGGCGGCGGTGGACGAAAAACTAAACGAGGTCGGTTACATTGTACCCGGCTTGGGAGATGCGGGAGACCGCCAGTTCGGCACGGCGTAAGCGTTTGGTTGGGCAGTCCTTGGGCTGCCTTTTTTATTTCTACGGAGGTTGTTTCTAAGGAGGAAGGCATGGATTCGTCCAAATATATCACCATTGAACGGCACATCCTTGAAGCGGAACGTCAACACCCGCAAGCCACCGGACAATTCACCAGTCTGATGTACGACATCGCCCTGGCGGCAAAGATCATCGCCAGCCAAACCGGCAAAGCTGGCTTGACGCAAATCCTGGGGCGCGCCGAGGAAGTGAACGTGCAGGGCGAGGACGTGATGAAACTCGACCAGATCGCCGACCTCACCATCCGCCGCCTGAACGACCACACCGGGCGCGTGGCGGTGATGGCTTCGGAGGAGCACGAACACGTCATCCCCATTCCAGAGGAATATCCCCCCGGTAAATACGTGCTGCTCTACGACCCCCTGGATGGCTCTTCCAACATTGATTACAACATCGGCATCGGCACAATTTTTGCCGTCTACGAACGCCTGACGGAGAGCGGGCGCGGCACGCTGGAAGACTGCCTGCAAGCGGGCAGCAAGCTGCGCGCCGCCGTCTACCTGGTTTACAGCACCAGCACCATGCTCGTCTACACCACCGGGCATGGCGCGCACGGGTTTACGCTAGACCGCGAAATCGGTGAGTTCTTGCTCTCTCATCCCAACATCCACATCCCTGAAAAATCCAGCTATTACAGCGTCAACCAGGGTTACGAGACGCTTTGGAGCGAGGGAGTGCGCCAATATACGGCGTATTTGCAAGGCAAGCAGGAAGGCGCACCTGCCCTTTCGGCGCGCTACGTCGGCTCACTGATTGCCGATTTCCACCGCAATTTGCTCGCCGGTGGAGTGTATTATTATCCAGCGGACTTGAAAAACCCGCACGGTAAGCTGCGCCTGCTTTACGAAGCCGCGCCGCTGGCGTTCATCGCCGAACAAGCTGGCGGCTATGCCTCCGACGGCAGACAGAGTATTCTCAATATTCAGCCTACCCGCCTGCACCAGCGCACACCGCTATTCATCGGCAACCGCGCCCTGGTGCATAAGGCAGAGGAATACATAGCCAGCTTCGACGGAAGATAAAAACCACACCCCCGCCTGTTGATATTTGCAGCGCGGGGTGTGGCTGATAGTGAAATTCCTACCCCACCGGCTGGATGCAGGAGATCTTGCCGGCGTTTGCCCAGCCTTGCGGGTGTAGCGTGAAGTAAACTTCCTCACCCAGCCAGAGCGCCTGGTTGTTGGGGTAAAACTCCGTGTAAGAGTAATTGACAAAGCGCTTGTTGCCGTTCGCTTCGCGCACCGCAGCGTAATAGCCGTTGCCTTCCACTTTATCTACCACACCGTATTGCCAGTTGCCGTAACACTGCCCGGCGCGTAGGTTCGTTTTTATGTTCATATTTTCCTCCTTGCCCGAAACGATTTTTATTATTGTACCAGAACTTCCCCACCCTGGCTATTTTTATCCATCCTTGGGGCACGGCAAACCATCTCTCTCCCATCCCAGGAATTCTTGAGCAGTTTTCGTTTATGTTTTCACCACCAAGGACGCCAGGCACACCAAGTAACCTTTTGCGTTTCTGACGATTATCGGCAATCGCCTTGACGAAAATTTATTATAACGTTATAATATATGCTAATGATTATCCTTTAATTTCATAAGCCAAAGGAGCAGTCTATGACCGATATCAAAGTATCCGCTGGCGTCTGGTACCTGGGCGCCACCAGCGACCGTTTCGTCAAACAGGGCTACCGCCCCGACAAAACCATGGAAGAGCGCTTCAAGATCGCCGCCTCCATCCCCGGCGTGGGCGGCTTGGAGATGCACTACCCCACCGAGGTAACCGACGCCAATTACAAAAGCCTCAAGGCGCTCGCCGACGACCTGGGCTTGAAAATCGTCCAGTTCTGCCCGCACCTGTGGGTGGACGCGCGCTGGAAGTTCGGGCAGTTCAGCAACCCAGATGCCAAGCTGCGCCGCCAGGCAATTGACCTCGCCAAGCGCACCACCGACATCGCCCAGTACATGCAGGCGGAGATCATGGTCTATTGGCCCGCCCAGGACGGCTACGATTACCCCTTCCAGGTGGACCACGCCAGGCGCCTGGACGACCTGGTCGCCGGTTTAATCGAATGGGCAGATTACATCCCCTCCCAGAAGATCGTCCTCGAATACAAAGCCTGGGAGCCGCGCTCGCGCATCATGCTGCCTACCGTCGGGCACTGCATGACTGTGGTCAACGAGATCAAGCGCCCCAATTTCGGCGTCAACATTGACGTCGGGCACGCCTTGATCATGAAAGAAAACCTGGCGGAGTCGTTTGCCCTCGTCTGCCGGTACGGCAAGCTCTTTCACACCCACTGGAACGACAACTGGACCCTGTTCGACGACGACGTCATCGTCGGTTCGATCAACACCTTCCAGATGCTGGAAGCGCTCTTCTGGCTGCGCGAGTGGGGCTACGACGGCTGGTACGGGCTGGACCTCTTCCCCTATCGCGAAGACCCCGCCAAGGTCGCCGAGGAGAGCATTCGCAACCTGAAATTCGGCTTCGAGATGCTCGACCGCGTGCCGCGGGCGCAACTGCTGGAATGTTTCCAGTCCTCCGACGCCATCAAAATCGCCCAACTACAGCGCGTGATGCTCGGCGGTCAGGCGTAACGAGGAGCAGGCATGCCGGAACCCACAGCCATTGATTACGCCGCTCTAAAAGAGATCGCCCGTGCCTTGCGCCTGGACGTGCTGGAGAGCACCACCCGCGCCGCCTCCGGGCACCCTTCCAGTTCCTTTTCCGCCGTGGAAATCGTAACCGCCCTGTATTTCGGCGGCGTCCTGCGCTTCGACCCCACCAACCCGTGGTGGGAGGAGCGCGACCGTTTCATCATGAGCAAGGGGCACGCCGCCCCGCTGCTATACGCCGCCCTGGCGCGCGCCGGCTATTTCCACCAACGCGAACTGCTGCGCCTGCGCGAGGTGAACAGCCCGGTGCAAGGGCACCCCGTCCTGCGCTGCATGCCCGGCGTGGAAGCCACTACCGGCTCGCTGGGGCAGGGCTTGTCTTTTGGCGTGGGCGTCGCCCTGGGGGCGCGCCTGCGCACCCACAGCTACCGCATTTACGTCCTGCTCGGCGACGGTGAGTGTGAAGCCGGGCAGGTGTGGGAAGCAGCCATGGCAGCCGCTCACTTCAAAACCGACTCACTCACCGCCGTTCTGGATTACAACAAATACCAGGAGACGGGTCCCATCAGCCGCGAGATGGCGTTGGAACCCCTGGCAGACAAGTGGCGCGCCTTTGGCTGGCGCGTGCAAGAAGTGGACGGGCACGACATCCCCGCTTTGCTGCGCGCTTTCGCCGCCGCCCGCCAGGTCGAAGGGCAACCGTCCATCCTCATCGCCCACACCGTCAAAGGCAAGGGCGTGTCTTTCGTCGAAGCAGATTTTACTTTTCACGGGCGCGCCCTCACTTCCGAGCAGGCGCAACGGGCGCGCGAGGAGATTTTATGCGCTTAGGAGAACGAGCAGGACTTAAACCGGGCAAGCCCATGCGCGACAATTTCGGCGAGGCGCTGCTCGCCGCCGCCAGGCAAAACCCGCGCCTGGTGGTGCTGGATGGGGACTTGGGCAATTCCACCAAGGCGGAAACCGTGCGCCAGGCTTTCCCAGAGCGCTTTTTCAACATCGGCATCGCCGAAAGCAACCTGGTCGGCATCGCCGCCGGGCTGGAAAGCGCCGGTTTCATCCCCTGGGTAACCAGTTTTTCCTCTTTCCTGTTGTGCAACGCCTACGACCAGATTCGCCTGGCGGTGGCGCTTTCCAACAGCAACGTCAAGATCCTCGGCAGCCACGGCGGCATCACCCTCGGCAAGGACGGTCCCACGCAGATGGGCATCGAAGACCTCGCCCTGATGGGCGGACTGCCGACCATGACCATGCTCGTGCCCTGCGATGCAGCTTCGATGCACGCCGCCGTCCAAGCCGCCAGCGAGCACGTCGGACCCGTGTTCTTGCGCTCCAGCCGCTTCGCCATGCCGGACGTTTACACGGAAGGCGCATGTCCCTTCAGCATCGGCAAGGCGAACGTCGTGCGCCAGGGGCGCGACCTGACCATCGTCGCCTGCGGCATCATGCTCGCGGCTGCCCTGGACGCCGCGGCTGTACTGGCGGGCGAGGGCATCGCAGCCCGCGTGCTGGACCTGCACACCATCCGCCCGCTGGACGTGGAAGCTCTCACTGCCGCAGCTTGCGAGACGGGCGCCATCGTGTGCGCCGAGGAGCATCTGCTGCACGGCGGCGTGGGCAGCAACGTCGCCCGCATCGTCGCCGAACGCTGCCCTGTGCCCATGCGTTTCGTCGGTCTGGCGGACGTGTACGTCGAATCCGGCGACCCGCAGGATCTGCTCGAAAAATATCATCTCACCGCCGACGACATTGTCGCCGCAGGGCGCGCTGTGCTGGCGGCGAAACGAAAGTGAGGGATTATGTTACGCGATGATTTACTGCGCTTGCAGGCGCAAGGCAAACCCATCCGCCTCGGCGTCAGCGGCGGCGGATGGATGGGCAGCGGCTTCTTAGCCGCAGTGAAGCACGTGCCCGGCATGACGGTTTCCCTGCTGGCAGACCCGCACACCGCCCTCGCCCGCCAGGCGCTGCTGGACAGCGGCGTGCCGCCTGAGCAGATCGTCGAAACCGCCAGCCTCAACCACGCCACCGACGCCCTGCGGGCTGGCAAACGCCTCGTTACGGGTGATATCACCCTCGCCGCCCAACTGGAGGGTGTTGACCTCGTTACAGACGTAACCCCCTCCGCCGCCAGCGGCGCCGAAACCGCCCTCGCCTGCATCCAGCATCACAAGGACGTCGTGCTGATCAACATCGAGGCGGACGTAACCGTCGGGCGCATCCTGCACAGCCTGGCAAACGCCGCCGGCGTGCTGTATTCCGTCTCCTCCGGCGACGAACCCGGCTGCCTGATGGAACTGTACGACTTCGTTACCAGCCTGGGTTACGAACCCATCGTCATCGGCAAGGGCAAGAACAACCCGCTCGACCCGCACGCCACCCCCGCAACGGTGGCGGAGTCCGCCCGCAAAGCCGACAAGGACGCCTTCCAGGTGGCTTCTTACGTGGACGGCACGAAAACCATGTTCGAGATGACCTGCGCCGCCAACGCCACCGGCTGCCTGCCCATGCAGCGCGGCATGTTGGGTCCCCAGGCGGACCTGGAGAGCGTCACGCGCATCTTCGCCCTGCAAGAGGACGGCGGCGTCACCCCTGCCCCCAACACGGTGGATTTCGTGCAGGGCAGCGCCATGGCGGGCGGCGTGTTCGTTACCGTGCGCATCCAGGACCAGCGCATCCAGAACGACCTGGAATACCTCAAGGTGGGCAAGGGTCAGTATTTCACCTTCTTCCGCCCTTACCATCTGTGGTTCCTGGAAGCGCCCATCTCCATCGCCCGCGCCTTCCTCTACCGCCACAAGACGCTCGTGCCGTTGCAGCGCCCCGTGGCGGAGGTGCTGACGGTCGCCAAGCGCGACCTCGCCGCCGGTGAGGTGCTCGACCAGTTCGGCGGCTTCACCTTTTATGGGGTGATGGAGCGCGCCGAAATCGCCCGTGCCGCAAACGCCCTGCCGGTGGGCTTGGCGCCGGGGGCGCGCCTGCTGCGTCCGCTGCCCGCCGCGTCGCTCATCACCTGGCAGGACGTGGCGCTGGACGAGACGCAACCCGTGGTGCGCTTGCGCCGCCAGCAAGACGCGTTAACGTAACGCGCGCTTCAGCGCGCCCACGCCCGAATTGCCGGCGCGCCGCCCCGCCATACCGGGTTTGCTGCGGGCTGCGCCCTCCCAATGACACACTCGCCGCGGAATCCTTTCTTCAACCACCAAGGGCACGGAGAACACCATGATTTGTAATCATCCCTTTGTGTCCGCCGTGGTTGACCTGCATCCCCCGTCATGCGCAGCGTGTAGGTTGGGTTGAACGCCCCAGTGCTGCATGACCCCGTCATTACCCAAGCGAAAGCCAACCCATTTTGTCATTGCAAGTTTGCTGCGGGCTGCGCCCTCGCCACGCCACAACCTGAATCAAAAACCAGACAGGGTTTTTGAACCCTGTCCGGTTTTGTGTGCCTTATTGCGTCCTGCGTGGTGGAAAAATCAATTGGCGAGCGTCAGCAGTGCCGGAATACCGCGCAGGTACACCTGCCCGCGCCGGCATTGCAGCACCTGCTGGACGTGCTTTTCCGCCACGTCCACGAAGGTGTGCTTCTTGAGGATCAGGATGTCGCCGATCGCCCTGCCGGGGATGCCCGCCTCGCTGGCGATGGCGCCCACCACGTCACCGGGCAGCACGCCGTGCGCCTTGCCCAGGTTCATCTTCAGGCGCACCATGCCCGGCTCACCCTGGGGTTTTTCCCCGCGCGCCAGGCGCTGCGCCCCGCCCGCCGCGGGCGGTTGTACGTGCGCTTTATACACTGCCGCGCCCTTCTTTTTATCCGCTTTATCGGGGCGGCGCGCCTTCTTTTCGCTTACGGGCGCCTGGATGTCTTCCAGGGCAAGCTGGCGTTCGCCGGCGCGCGCCAGGTGCATCGCCGCTGCGGCTATGTCCGCCAGGCTCACTTCCGCCTCCTCCAGCTGGGCAATCAGGCGGCGCTGGCGGGTGATCTTGCCGTTGCTGAGCTGCTCGGTCAGGCGTGCCAGGAAGCGTTCGTCGCGCCGGGCGAGCACTTCCTCGCGCGTCGGGATGGGAAACTCGTTCAGCGCCTGATGCGTGTACGCCTGGATCTGACCCAGGCGGCGCTTTTCGCGCGGCGTGAGGAAAGAGATGGCAATCCCCTTGCGACCGGCGCGCCCCGTGCGCCCGATGCGGTGCACGTAAGCCTCGGCGTCCTCGGGCAGGTCATAATTGAAAACGTGCGAAACGTCCTCCACGTCCAAGCCGCGCGCCGCCACGTCCGTAGCGACCAGCACAGCCAGAGAGCGACCGCGGAAACGCTTCAAGACCGCCTCGCGTTGCGCCTGGTTCAAATCGCCGTGCAGGCTCTCGGCTGCCTGCCCGCGCCGGTTTAGTTCCTCGGCGAGTTCCTGGGCGCGCGCCTTCGTGCGCACAAAAATCAAAGCGCGGGTTAGCGCTTCCATTTCCAGCAGACGGCTCAACAGCGCCAGTTTATCCGTCTCGCGCACCAGGCAGTAGCGCTGCTCGGTCTCCGCCACCGTCAATTGTTTGGGGTTGATGGTGATGCGCTGCGCGTCGCCGGCGTACCGTTCCGCCAGTTTGCGCACCGCCTCCGGCATGGTCGCCGAAAAGAGCGCCATCTGGCGCGCCGGCGGGGTCTGCTCCAGGATCGTCTGCACGTCTTCGATGAAGCCCATTTCCAGCATCTCGTCCGCCTCGTCCAGCACCAGGTAACGCACCTGGCTCAAGTCGAGCACTTCCTTGCGTATCAAATCCAGCAGACGCCCGGGCGTGCCCACCACCACGTCCACGCCGCGCCCCAGGGCACGCGTTTGTATGGAATAGGACTGCCCGCCGTAAACCGCCAGCACGCGTATGGAAGCGTGCCTGCCCATGCGTTCAGTCGCCTCCGCCACCTGGATGGCTAACTCGCGCGTCGGCGCCAGCACCAGCGCCTGCACGGCGCCCGCTCCGGGCTGGATGGCTTGCAGCATGGGCAGGGCAAAAGCCGCCGTCTTGCCCGTGCCGGTCTGCGCCTGCCCGATGACGTTGCGCCCGTCCAGCAGCAGCGGAATGGCGCTCTGCTGGATGGGGGTGGGCTGCTCGAAGCCCAATTGGGCAATGGCTTGCACAAAATGCGTCTGCAAGCCCAAATTTTCAAATTCTGTGATCATGATCATTCTCCAAAAAAACAACAAAAAGCGCCCTGTCGAAAACGGCAAGGCGCAACTCCAAGCACGAAATCCCTGGCAAACGAGTGCCAGCCGTAAGATTATACCATAAAAAGCGCAATTTTATAGCATCTGACGGGAAGTCCTTTCCATCTCAGGTAAGCCAGACTGGTATTACCCCTGGAAAATCGCATTTATTCAGGCTTTCTCAACGATTTGCTTTAGTGGTTTAACCATTTGCTTTTTAACCTCTTTATCAAACACGCGCCGGATTCTCTTCAATTGCAAGATGGGAGTTATGAAAGTATTGAATAAAACCGTGCGCCAATCTGCCTGTGGGAAAGTGGCGTAGATGCCGTTGCGTTGATAGGCGCGATGGTCGGCGTAAAACACGAAACGCAGTTTTCCCCAAATGTCGTCGCGAAAAACCTTCTCCCCGCCAACGCCGAGGAACGTAAACGGCGCGGCGTATTGCGTGTTGGCAAACGTAACCAATTGACTGGCTAACCCGTCTAGCGCCTGATCCAGTTCGCCTGACGATTCCACCTCGTCGCTGACCACTCCCACCAGGTTTGCGCGTTGAAACTCGGAGTAACCCTTGAGCACCTCGTATATGTTGGCGGTCTGGCTGTACGCGCCAGAGACGAGGAAAGCCATTTGTTTTCCTTCCAGCACGGGTGTATGCGTGTTGAAGAAAGCGCGGTCGAACACAGTCTTCCAGCGCGAGGCCATAAAGCGGTCGGTAATTTGCCCGGCATACACCAGGATGTCCGCCGGCATCACCGTAGTGCGGTAGAACTCGATGAAACCGTCCTTCCCCTCGTACGAACAGTGGAAACTGCCTCCGCATTTTAAACAACCCAGGCAGCCGCCTTTGATATCAACGGAATTGATATTCACCACCGTAACCGCCCCACCCATAACGGCGCTGACGCGCTCCACCATGCGGGCGAGGTTGCTGTTAGGGTCATCACTCTCGTGCAGAATGACTACTTTCTTCCCCTGTGTGGAAATAGGATGCACCGGCAGGGATGGAGCATAAGCGAAAGAGCGTGGGTTAATGGCAGGATATTGGCGCTGAAAATATAAACCAGAGCGGATGGCATCCAAAAAATGCTGCCCAAACAGGAGCAATTGTTTTTGGCTGGGCTGAATTTGCATGTCGTGCATTTCCGGGGAATACGATTCGACAAAGCGCATCCCCAAATCGTCGCAAATCGCGTGAATGTAATTGTGGGCGGTGTGGTCGAAATAATGGATGGACGTGGAAATGGCTGCCGCGTACTTACCCGCGAACGCATCCTGAACTCCACGTTCAAAGATCAGTTCGATGAAGCGTTTGTACCCCCCATGCACTAACAGGATGTACAAAGGGAATGCCCACACAACGCCATCACAAGATCGCACCTGCTCGATGATCTCGGCAAACACGTGCGCGTCCGTTTCGATGCGCTTGATTCTTTGCGTAATGTTGACAATATTAAATTCAACCTCTGGATTCTTCTTGATGATCAAATTGACGTACTGCATGGTAACACTTTCGTCCCCCTTGGGGCTGCCGTTTAATACGATGATTTTCATTTTATTCTCCTAAATAATTTATTACATGTAAAAATTGACAATTATTATTCTATGGCGCTCTTCTCAAGGAAGCGCATGCCCGCCAACGTTCCTGCTTTATCTGGATTATTCCCTTTCTCTATACATTTTTTATATTTCTTCAAAAACCTAAAAGACAGCCCTTTACCTCGCTTGAGACAGCCTTTCGACCATCTTTATCGTATCATTGATCCACTCGATGTAGATTTCATCGTAACGTATGCCCAGTTCCAGGGTTGCCCGCCAGAAATCTACGTCGCGTTCCAGAAAGGGAATGGTACACGCGTGACTCTCAATCAAAGGCAGCGTTTGGCTCTTATAATCAGCCAGATGTTTTTGGTGCAGCTCGCGCTGGAAAATCAACTCCGCGATCACTTTTTGAGGGTCGCGCTGCGCCGAGAAAAACACGCGCACGATGAACTCGTCTTTAATGGTCGGCATCACGGTCAACGGCTCGTCCAGCCATTCCTGCACCATTTTTCGTCCCTGGGCGGTGATGGTATAAATGCGGCGGTCTGGTTGCCCCTCCTGTCGGACAAATTCAGATTCAAGCAAGCCATCCTCTTCCATCTCGCGCAACACGGTATAGATCTGGCTGTGATGGGCGTGCCAGAAATGGGCGGTCGATTCATCCAACCTTTGTTTCAACTCGTATCCGGTCATTGGAATGTAGTTCAAAAAGCCAAGTAAGATATTTTTTATCATGTATTAAATATAACATATAATTATTTATATGTCAATATTTACACATAAATAAATACAACAAATCTCTCAAATCAAAGAATAGTTTTCAGTATTCAACCCCGGCTATCTGTGATAGAATTCGCTTCATCCGCGATGATTTAATTACCGGGAGGTTTATGCGCGCAAATAAATTATTACAGCTCCAGGCGCAGGGTAAAACTGCTATCAACGCCTGGTTGTCCATCCCCAGCACCTGGTCGGCAGAGGTGATGGCGCACGCCGGTTTCGACTCGCTCACCATTGACTTGCAGCACGGACTGGCAGATTACAGCATGGCGCTCACCATGCTGCAAGCCATCTCCACCACAAATACCGTGCCGATGGTGCGCCCGCCCTGGAATGAACCCGGCATCCTCATGCGCCTGTTAGACGCCGGCGCCTACGGTGTGATCTGCCCGATGATCAACAGCCGCGCCGACGCCGAGGCGTTCGTCAGCGCCTGCCGTTACGCCCCGCAGGGTGTGCGCAGTTACGGTCCCAGCCGCGCCGCGCTTTACGCCGGTGAGGACTACTTATCCAACGCCAACGAAACCGTCTTGCTCCTGGCGATGATCGAAACTGCCGAAGCCCTGCAAAGGGTGGACGAAATTGCATCCACACCGGGCTTGAACGGCTTGTACCTCGGTCCGGCAGATTTAAGCGTGAGCATGGGGTTAGCAGACCTGGCGAATTACCAGGATGCGCTATTGCTAAAGGCTACCAAACGCATCCTAGAGGCAGCCAAACGGCACGGGCGTTTCGCCGGGGCGCACGCCAACACGCCCGAAAACGCCGTCTTGCTTGCCGGTCTCGGTTTTGATTTGGTTACCCCGATGGATGATTCAAAACTGTTGCGCGCCGCCGCAGCCGCCAACCTGGCGCAAACCCGCCAGGGCATTGCCGCGCGATAGAGAAGGCTGGCAATCACCTAGCGATAGAAAATCATCACCCCCAGGGCAAATAGCGTCGGCAGCAAAGGAACGGAAGTAACGGCAGCCGCCGACGCGTACTTCCCCCGGCGGAAGAGCATCCAACCCAACATTGCGCACAGGATGCAAACGACAGGGTAACTCCACACCATGCTTACAAAAAGCGTCGCCTGGGGAGTCACGCCGCTGTCAAACGCCATAAAGGAAAGTCCCGCAATCGCCAGCCAGGGGATGGAAGAAAACAACATGATCACCTGGGAGATGATCAGCCAGGCGAATGTTTTTCCACCCGGCTTCCTATTTTTTGCGCTCGTCGCCTCCCTGTCTGTCATTTTCTCCGTCATCATCCCTCCTCAAAGCATCTATTATTGAATAATAAATCTAACACGCTTGCCCTTGTGTGTCAATCCATCCCCGGCGGTTTTGATCTGGATTACATCAACTAATTTTCCCCATTTCCTCCGAATTTCCAGTATAATACTTAAAGCCAGGATATTTACTATCTAGCGAGACGTTTCACAGGCATTGCTATCTGCGTTCTTGGCGTTTATTTATAATAAGGAGGCTATAGGAATGAAAGGGATATTACGCAGTGTTCTCGTCTTGTTCGTCATCGGCGTCGTCCTGTTTGTCCTCATCCAGTTTGTGCCCTACGGGCGCAATCACGCCAATCCGCCGGTGGTGAAAGAACCGCCCTGGAAAAATCCGGAAGCGCACACCATCGCCAGGCGCGCCTGTTTCGATTGCCACAGCCACGAGACGGTTTGGCCCTGGTATTCCAACGTCGCACCTGCTTCCTGGCTGGTGCAACGCGACGTGGACGAGGGACGTATGTACATGAACTTTTCCAACTGGCAGGGCGTAGATTTGGACGAACTGACCAGGCTGGTCAACAGCGGAGCCATGCCCCCGCCGCAATACATGCCCCTGCACCCCGAAGCCAAACTGACCGACCAGGAAAAGAACATCCTCATTGAGGAAGTCAGATCATTCACCAATCAGCCGTAACGACAAACTGGCGCTTTCAATCATTACTTGAGCATAAAGCCCACGTTGCGCTTTTTCGTAGCCTGGGCTTTTCTGTTTCCAAACGAGATGAAACCAACAGCTACGTTGCGCAAAGGAAGCAAAAGTTATGATAAAATCATATAAAGGCAACTTGGTTTACTTGCCCGACCAGATGATACCTTGAAAGCCAGCGGGAAATCCGGCGGAAATTGCCCAGGCATTTCTTCCCCGGTGTACAGGATGAGTGAGGAGCGCCCAATCGTGACATCACCAGAAGAAATCTCCAGCAAGTGGGGTAGATTATTCCAAAAAGACCACAATCTATTGCGCACCATCATAGACCATCTTCCGGATATGATTTACGTCTTGGACGACGAAGCTCGTTTCGTGCTTAACAATCAGGCTCACCTGGAATTTATAGACGCTACCCAAGCAGAAATGGTCGGGAAAACAGACCTGGACGCCTTTCCCGGCGATTTGGGGCGGGAATACTACACAGATAATCTGCACGTCTTACATAGCGGTCAGACCCTGCAAAAAGAAGAACCCGCCGTTCATAAAACCAGCGCTGGAAAACACTGGATGTTCGTTACCAAAACTCCCCTGCGAGACGACAACGGCAAAGTTATCGGGCTGGTAGGCATATCCAGGGACATAACCTGGAGCAAGCAAAATGAAGAAGCGTTGCTGCGCATCACCACCGCCGTCGAAAGCAGCAGCAACGCCATCATCATTACGGACATTAATCGCAACGTCATTTATACCAACAAAGCCTTCGAGGAGTTGATTGGATATACAGTAAACGACCTGGACGCGCCGGACGGCTTGTGGAAATTATACGGTAATCCGCTCACATTGCAAGAAATTTTCGAAACGGTGCAATATGGCATTTCGTGGATCGGCGAAATAAAGATGGAAACGCGCCGCAATCAAACCCTCACCATCTTACTGCGCGCAGATGGCGTGAAAAATGGGCTGGGTGAAATCATTGGTATGGTCGCCGTGCATACAGACATCACAGAACGCAAGAAATTTGAGCAATTGGTGCAATACCGTGAGTCCTTGCTGGAAGCCATAGCTACCATCGCTGCAAAATTGCTTAAATCGTTGGATTGGGAAGAACACATCCAGAAGGTGCTTGCCATCCTGGGACTGGCGTCCGGCGCCAGCCGGGTTTACATTTTTCAAAATTATACCCTGCCCAATCCAGACGTCGAATCGCCCTTCCCCATCCTGGAACAGCCCACCCGCCTTCGGCAATGCTATGAATGGACTACGACCGGCGTTCAACCCCAACTGGACAACCCAGATTTACAAAGCGTGGTTTTACGCGAGAATGGGTTTAGCCGTTGGGAAGAATTACTCAGCCAAAATCAAATCGTCGAAGGTGCAGTTGCTACTTTCCCGGCAGTTGAACGACCTTTTTTGGAATCTCAAGGCATTCATTCATTAGTGGTTGTTCCTATTTTTATTCCCATCACATCTGACATCTCCCCCTTAGCCGCCCAGGGAAATATTGAAAATCCATCCGGTTTCTGGTGGGGGATGATTGGTTTCGATGAATGCACCGGCAAGCGCGAGTGGTCGTCCACCGAATTAGACATCCTGCGCGCCGCAGCGGAAATGTTGGGCACAGCTATCCATCGCAAAATGGTACACGAACAGCTCAAACGTAACGAGACGCGTCTCAAACTGGCGCTCGAATCCGCCCGCCAGGGGTTGTGGGACTACAACTTGATAACACGTGAAATCAATTGCAGCGACATCGTGGCTGAAATTCTGGCTTACCAGCCGCAGGAACTAGACCCGCAATTCTCCTTTTGGCAAAAGATCATCCACTCCGACCACCACCGTAACCTGTTAAGAGTATTTAGAGATCACATCCGCGGTAAACTCCCGCTCATTGAAGTGGAGATACGCGCCCAGAAAAAGACGGGCGAGTGGATTTGGCTCCTCGCCAAAGGGCGTATCATCGCCTTTGATAAAAACAGAACCCCTCTGCGTATGATGGGAACCATTCAGGACATCACCACGGCGGTAGAGCATCGCGAGGAATTACGCCGCGCTCAGCTTGCCGCCGAAGACGCCAACCGCACCAAGAGCGCCTTCCTGGCCAACATGAGCCATGAAATTCGCACTCCCCTAAACGGGGTAATTGGCATGACCAGCCTGCTCTTGGGCACCTCTCTTGATGCCGCCCAGCGCGAGTTTGTCGAAACCATCCGCCTAAGCGGTGATACTTTACTGACCCTGCTCAACGACATATTGGATTTCTCAAAAATTGAAGCTGGAAAAATGGCTATGGAATGGCAGCCCTTTCACATCCGGGATTGCGTCGAAGCAGTGATTGACCTGCTGCTGCCCCAGGCGAATGCAAAGAACATAAAGGTTACTTACTCCATCCAACCAGACGTCCCCGATACCATTGTTAACGACGTAACCCGTTTGCGCCAGGTGCTGGCAAATCTGTTGAGTAACGCGGTCAAGTTCACCGAGCAAGGCAGTGTGAGCGTGGATGTAACCCTCCAGCCAGAAAATGCTCTCCCCTCTCACGTACCAGAACTGTTACAGAACACGGAAAACCATCCCAACATTAAGGCGCTGCATTTTTCTGTCAAGGATAGCGGAATCGGCTTCTCTCCGCAACAATATCAGAATCTTTTCCAACCCTTCAGCCAGTTAGACGACAGCATGACTCGCAAATATGGGGGAACCGGCTTAGGATTGGCTATCACTAAACGTCTGGTAGAGATGATGGGAGGAATCATTTGGGCAGAGAGCGAAGGAATAAGCGGCAAAGGTTCTACGTTTCACTTCACTATCCCTCTCATTACCGAGGGAGAAAAAGATACGTCCTATCCACTATCATCTGCATACAACCTGAAAGAAAAACGCCTGCTCATCGTGGACGATAATCCCGTCAACCTGGCAATTCTCAGGCGCTATGCCGAACTATGGGGTATGACATTGCACGAAACAGATTCCCCTCGCCAAGCCCTGGAATGGGTGTGCGCGAACAGCGGGCGTGATTTCGACCTCGCCCTTTTCGATTACCAAATGCCAGAAATGGACGGACTGCAACTGGCAGAAGAAATTCGCAAATGCTGCCCCGCATGTACGCTTCCCCTTATCCTGCTCAGCTCAGGGGAAGAAACCGAAATCAACTCTTCCGCCATAACCACCCTGCTGCCCAAGCCCATCAAACCATCCACCCTGCAAAACACGTTTATAAGAGTGCTGACAGGCAACCAGCCAGATCAAGCCGCTCTACCCTACGAAGAAACCCCTATCCAGCTCGATACAACCCCTGGCTCGCTGAGACCTTATCGCATCCTCCTCGTAGAGGACAACCTGATCAACCAGAAAGTAACTTTGCGGATGCTGCAACGCCTGGGATATAACGCCGACCTGGCTGCAAACGGTATAGAAGCCATTCAAGCGCTGCAAAGGCAGACCTACGACGTGGTCTTGATGGACATTCAAATGCCGGAAATGGACGGAGAAGAAGCCACCCGCCACATTCGCAAGACTATGGCACCCAACCGCCAGCCCTACGTCATCGCCATGACAGCCAATGCCATGAAAGGCGACCGTGAGCGCTACCTGTCTGCCAGCATGAACGATTACATCAGCAAACCCATTCAGACCTTTGAACTCCAGGAAGTGTTAGAGCGAATATCCACGAGCGGTTTCACTTTGCCGCGCTGACCCAAACCGAGTTGTTCCCGTCCGAGTGGATCTGTGCCGCGGCTCCGGCACGCCTGACCATCGCCATAATCTCAGCCGCGCTGTGGATGTGGCTGCCCATTAACGCCAGTTTCTCCATCAAAGCGACGAGTTTTACCGGTAGACGGCTGATGTCAGGTTCCTCAATGAGCATTATTCCACCTGGTTTGAGCACGCGCAGCAAACTGTGTATCGCCCCCGCCTGATCGTCAAAGTGGTGCAGGGCATCCACCACCAGGATGCGCCCAAACGTCGCATCGGGAAAGGGCAAACGCTGCGCCCTGGCTTGAACCGGTAGAAAGGCGTCTTTTTGCTGTGCCTGGCGCAGCATGAAAAAAGACAGATCACACACCACCAGGTGCCTGACGGACGAACGCAGCAACGCTGAAGCACGCCCCGTTCCGCCGCCCACGTCCAGCATCCAATCGTTGACTGGCAGGCGCAGCAAGTCAAGGTAAACCTGCGCATCGCGTTTCGCAATCACGCGGTCATACAGCGGCGCGAGCAGGTCAAAGTGTAAATTGCGTGTCATCTGCTTTGTTTCCTAAGGCAACGCAACGCTTTCCCCGGGTTTGAGCACGTGAGCTTTCGTTTGCGTTTCGGCGCTCACCCGCGCCGCCCAGGCATGCGCATCTTGAGTGATGACGTCCCAGGTATTGTAATGAATGGGAATGACGTGTTTGGGCTGGATGAGCTTGACCGCGCGCAGCGCATCCTCCGGTCCCATGGTGAAATTGTCTCCAATCGGCAATAACGCCAAATCAATCCCTTCTTCACCGATCAAGCGCATGTCTCCAAAAAGACCCGTATCCCCGGCGATGTAAATTTTCTCGTTTTCCGTCGTCGTCAGCAAATAACCAGCCGGAGAGCCGCCAAACGTCCCATCCGGCATCATGGATGCGTGGGTTGCCTGGGTCAGCTTGAGATACCCAAAGGGATAGGTGAAACCGCCGCCGATGTGTTGCGTGTGTATTTTACTTATCCCTTTTCCTTTCAACCAGCTGCTGATCTCGGTGTTTGTGATGACGGTGGCGGCGCTGCGCTTGGCAATTGCCACCGTATCCCCAATGTGGTCGCCGTGACCGTGCGACACGAGGATATAATCCACGTCCAGGCTTTCACTTACCGCTGGCGCCTGCGGGTTTCCTTTGAAGAACGGGTCCACCAGCAGCTTGTATCCACCTGTTTCCAGGTACAAAATAGCATGACCGTAAAACGTAATTTTAATCGCCATGATTACCTCCTGCGAAAACCTACTTTCTCTATATTGTATCATCATCTTCACTTCAAAATCTGCAAGGAATCAGACATTTCATCGCGCCGCCAGACCATCAATGTGATAGAATCCTTTTAGCTACTTTTTTGATCGCGGCGATAAGATCGCCAGGGGTTACAAACCCGTCTCGCCAAACGGCAACTAATGTGCCTGTTCAGCGTATACATTCATAATATTTATTTTGTGGAGGTGCTTTATGAAATTCTTGATTCGCTGGTTTATCACCGCCATTGCTTTACTGGCTGCGGTATCCTTCGTTCCCGGCATCGAAGTGGAAGGCAACGCCTACATTACTGTTATTATCGTCGCCCTCATCATGGGTTTGCTCAACGCCGTGCTGCGCCCCATCCTGGTGCTGCTTTCGTGCGGGTTCATCGTCCTCACCTTAGGGCTGTTCATGTTCATCATCAACGCCGCGATTTTATGGGCATCTGCTTACGTGGCGCAATTGCTGGGTGTAGGCTTCTACGTGGATGGCTGGGTGCCCGCACTCCTTGGTTCGCTGGTGGTCAGCATTATCTCATTTTTACTGTCTGTCTTCGTTAGAGAAGACGATTGAGCGAAGCAATGTATGTCGCATCCATTGGCTGCGCTTAGTGCGCTGCAACGTCGGCGCGCATTCTGGGTTTCTGTGGCGCTCGTTACCCTGTTGGAAATTATTTTCGTGTGGACTGGCGCACCATTGAACACACCTGCCGCGCCGCTGGGAATTGTCTCCTACGAACTGGCAGGCAGCCTGCCCCAGGCGCAGCGCATCCTCGACTCGTGGAGCGGACAGGCGCGCCTTCTCGCCTCTTTTGGCTTGGGGTTAGATTACCTGTTCATGCCTGCTTACGCCACGTTAATCAGTCTGGCGTGTCTGTGGGCAGCCGGGAACATACCAACAGGCGCCTGGGCGCGGGCAGGTACGAGCCTGGCGTGGGGTGTCTGGCTGGCTTGCGCCTTAGACGCCCTTGAAAACGCCGCCCTTCTGCTCATGCTTGTCAATACGGCGCAACATCCCTTAGCGCAAGCCGCCGCCTTTTGCGCCGCTCTCAAGTTCAGCCTGCTGGCTGTGGCGTTGGCGTATTCTATTTTAGGTGGGCTGATCCGCCTTACTAAACCACGTTCCAATACCAGAATTATACAAAGCTAAATCAAGGAGGAAGCATGATTCACTCTCAGGGTAGTATGCAAGGCGTGGGAGGAATAACCCTCTTTACGCAAACCTGGCAACCGGATGGGGACGAAAAAGCCATCCTGGCGCTGGTGCACGGCATCGGCGAACACAGCGACCGCTACGCCAACCTCGTCGAACACCTCGTGCCGCGCGGATACGCCATCCACACCTTTGATTTGCGCGGGCACGGACGTTCACAAGGCAAGCGCGGCTACATCAATTCCTGGGACGAATACCGCCAGGATATAAAACTATTCCTCTCCGAAACCCAAAAAACACACGCCGATAAGAAATTATTCCTGATGGGGCATAGTCTGGGTGGATTGATGGTATTGAATTACGCTTTGCACCACCCGCAAGGACTGGCTGGTGTGATCGCCTCTGCGCCCGCCCTGGCACAAACGGGAGTATCTCCGTGGATGCTCACCCTGGCGCGCCTGCTTTCTTCTATCGCCCCAGCCATGACAATTAAAACCACCCTGGATGCCTCCATGATCTCGCGGATTCCCGCTGTCGTGGAGGCGTACCGCTGCGACCCGCTCGTGCACGACCTGGGCACACCTCGCCTGGGCACGGAGTTGGCAGCCACCATGCAGTGGACGAGCACCCGCGCCGCAGAATTTCACCTGCCGTTGTTAATCCTTCACGGAGCAGATGACCGCATCGTGCCGGCTTCTTGCAGCCGCGCTTTTTTTGAAAATGCCCCCTCCAAAATCAAAAAACGCCTGGAATACCCCGGCGGATACCACGAACCCCACAACGATTTGCAAGCCTCTCAGGCTGTGCAAGACATAGGCGACTGGCTGGACGCAATGCTGGCGCACGAGCAATAACGCAGCCCAATCGGCAATCGCCACATCTGCTGCAACTCTTGAAGCGCATGTTCGCGCACTTACCAAACCAGCTCCGGGTAAGCAGCGCAGGTGTTTACGTCAGCGGGTTTACCGACAATACGGTACATAGTTACGTTGCGAAACGGTTCACCGAGAATGCCATCGTAAATCGCCCACGAGCGCAAACGCAGGCTGCTGGCTGCTTGAGGGCTGCGAAATAGCGTGGAACCATCCAGGCGTGTCAGCAAATCACCGCCGGGCAAAAAGCCGTTGTGAATACGTTCCATCAAAGCGCGCCCCTGTTGGTAAGCCAAGCCATGCCGCTCGAACACCACCGCGTTATGGTAATGCAGTGGTTCAGCGAAAAACATGCCGTGTCCCAGTCCTTTCACAAACTCCTCAAAACTAGCCAGGCAAGCGCCTAAAAGACGCAGACCGCGCCGAATTTGCGCCGGTGCAAGCCCGGCTTGCATAGCCCCCTCCTCCGCCTGCAGGTTACGGTAAAGCGTTCCAAATAAGGTTGCTTTTCCGTCCGGCATACGATCCACGTCAAAGCGTGGCGAGTGTGGGTCGTTGATGGCGTAAAACAAGATGTGAATTTGTCCGTTCAAAGTATCGGCAAGCTGCCCATACAAGACCGGGTCGGGCGCGCCATGCTGGTGATACAGGGAGACTTCTATCGTCGTTCCCCCTGGCGAACAGGCTATGGTTAGCAAATCATTGCCTTGTTCATCGTAAAGATCAGGCGAGAGCTTGAAAAAATCCACCATTTCACGCGGCACGATGCGCGCATATATACAGCGGATTTCCTCCCTAGGCAGCAGGTTGATCCCGCCGATGGTGGAGGGGGAATTAATCCCAACGTTTGCTTTGACGTTCCATTTCTCGCTCGGCATCGCGCCTGGCGATGGCTTCCCTCTTGTCATACAGTTTCTTCCCTTTGGCAATAGCAATCTCAACTTTAGCTTTGCCGTCTTTGAGATAAACCTTTAAGGGGACAATCGTAACGCCTTTTTGACGCACCTGCTGTTCTAAGTCGCGTATTTCTGCGTGATGCAAGAGGAGTTTCCTACGCCGGCGCGGCTCATGTCCATACCGATTTGCCTGTACGTACGGCGCAATGTGCGCATCCATCAGCCACGCCTCGCCGTTTTCGACGTTCACGTATGCCTCATTCAGGCTCATCTGCCCGGCGCGAATGGATTTGATCTCGCTGCCCCACAACGCGATGCCTGCCTCGAAGGTATCCAGTAAGAAATATTCGTGGGCAGCTTTTCGATTTGAGGCGACAATTTTGACACTCATGGTGTCAATTCTAGCACAGAAAAGGGGGAAAGAAAAGTAGTAACCTAAAACCGTCCCGCGATAGAGGTATAATTAGTATATCTGCCTGGAAAAACCCCTCCATAAAAAGCAGATAAGGAGATACAGACCATGAACGAAAAGACAGGGCAATACCTGATGAACTGGGAAGACGAACGCAACGGCGCGTTTATTTATCAAGCGCTGGCAGGCATGGAAAAAGACGACCGCCTGGCGGAGGTGTATCGCAGAATGGCTGAATCGGAGCTGCGCCACGCCCAGCGCTGGGCAGACATGCTGGAGCAGGCGGGGGAACCTGTGCCGGATTTTCGTCCCAGCTTGCGCACGCGCCTTCTGCTGCGTGTGGCAAAATGGTTCGGCGCAAACGCAGTGCTGCCCGGCATACAAGCCAAGGAAATAGACGGCTCGCGCGACTACCTTATGCAGCCAGACGCCACCCCACAAATGGCGGGCGACGAACGCTCACACGCCATGCTGCTTTCGCAGATTTCGCGCAGCGTGCGCGGCGGTTTTGAAGGCAGCACCCTGGCGCAATGGGAAGGGCGTCACCGCGCCACCGGCGGCAACGCCCTGCGCGCCGCAGTGCTTGGCGCCAACGATGGCTTGGTGTCCAATCTAAGCCTGGTGATGGGCGTGGCAGGCGCAGCCTTGGAAAGCCGCTCTATTCTCATCACCGGTCTGGCAGGCATGTTAGCGGGCGCCATTTCTATGGCGCTGGGGGAATGGCTTTCCGTGCAAAGTTCCCGCGAACTGTTCTCCCACCAGATAGCCATCGAAACGGCTGAAATCGAACAATCTCCCGAAGAGGAAGCCGAAGAACTGGCGTTAATTTACGAAGCGCGCGGCTTGGATAGTCTGCAAGCGCGCGCCATGGCAGATCAGATCCTCGCCAACAAAGAATACGCCATCGAAACCCTGGCACGCGAAGAATTGGGAGTAGACCCCAAAGAACTGGGCGGCTCTGCCTGGGAAGCCGCACTCACCTCGTTCGTTCTTTTTACCCTGGGAGCCATTATCCCGGTCGTCGCTTTCACCTTCCTTTCCGGCGCGCCAGCAGTGTTGGTGAGCATTCTGTTCAGCACCGTGGGCTTGTTTGTGCTGGGTGCTGTTACCTCCATATTCACCGGACGTTCTTTGCTCTATTCCGGCGGGCGTATGGTCGTTTTTGGTTTGGCTGCCGCAGGTGTTACTTTTGGCATCGGGCGTTTGGTGGGCGTGAGCCTTGGCGGTTGAGCAGAATTAACCTAATAAAGAGTTGATTTTTTCAATTTCCGTTGTATAATATAGACAGAGTTCTTTCAAGCGAACAAAAGGAACCCATTGGAGCAGGTACATCACGTAGAACGTCCCTGCTCTTTTCCGTCGCTTGAGAAATACAAACTGCAGCGGAAAATATGGTTTACGGAATCGACTCGCTGCTAGAAACGTCTAGTGACCAACTCATGTCCCTGACGCGTTTGAACGCCCAGGCAGCCTTACGCCGCGCCCAGGCGCAATTGAGCGCCGCCGAGGAAAACCTGCGCAAAGTGAAAACCACTACCAGCGAGGAAAAAGGCATCGAAAGTCAACTCAAACTGGCGCAAGCACAGGCGAGATATGACCAGGCAAAAGAAGCCGTGGCATTGGCGAGCGCCCGCGTGAAACAGGCTCAAACCCAAGCCACCTCCTCCACGAAACAAACTACCGCCGCATCCCAAACCCAAAAGAATTACGCCTACGACAAGAAACAAAATTCACCTTACCAAAACCCATACGGAACAATTGACATTTACGTATAACCCGGCGTACCAATCGTCTTGACAGCCGCTGCACGCATGGGTATACTGACGTAAATTTAGCGCTGGGAGACCAAGCATGAACATACCTGCAATCTTAATCGGCGTCATTTTTGCTGCACTTCTCGGCAGTCTATTTCACTTGATCATGGGCGGCGGTCTGGGGCGCCTCATCCTCTTTTTGCTGGCTGGGGAAGCTGGTTTTTGGGTAGGGCAAATCGTCGCCGAGCGCACGAACTGGAATCTGGTGAACGTGGGCATGTTTCATCTGGACGCCGCCTTGCTGGGTTGCCTGTTCTTTTTACTGCTGGCGCACTGGCTCAGCCAGAGCGACCGCAAGAAAGCCGCCTAAACTCGCATTTACTCCTCATCTAAAAATTTTCGGCGTTCTCCCACCAAAATATATGGGCATGAAGCGAAAAAACCGTGTTACAATATGGATAGCGTGATTTAACCAAAGCGGAGTTGCTTATGGCTGGTAAAATGATTGAAGTAACCATAGACAGTATTCGCGTTAGCCTTATGTCCCAACAGAGGATTATTGTTTTACGCGAAGTAGATGCAGACCACTACCTGCCGATCTGGATTGGCGTGCCCGAAGCCGAATCCATCACCATCGCTCTGCAAGAGGTGGAAGTCGTGCGCCCTCTGACCCACGATTTGCTTAAAAAAGTCTTCGACGCCTTTGGAGCCGAGATCCTGCGCGTGGAAGTTACCTCTCTCAACGACGACATCTACTATGGCAACATCGTTACCAGATTGCAAGGCAAAATCATCGAGGTTGACTCGCGCCCTTCAGACGCCCTGGCATTAGCCGTGCGCGCCAACGTCCCTATCCTCGTGGATCAAAGCGTGATGGATGCAGCCGGTATCGTACCGGATGAAGATTTGCGCCAGGTGCCCGCACACCGTCCTGCTGTTGCGCAGCCAGAAAGCGACGCGGGCGAGGCGGACCGGCTTTCTGTTTTTGAAGATTTTTTGGAGAAACTGGACATAGATGCAGACGATGCTTCTGCGGATGACTCGTCCGCCGACGACGAAACCCAGAAATGACCTCTGGCTGAGAAATTACAGCCGGGGTACGCCAGAGAGTCATCTGGCAGCCCCGGTTTTCTTATTCTTATTATGAGCGACGCACCCGAACCGCGTAAAACACCCAGGCTGGAATCCCAGATTGTGCCCCAAAGCCGTGAGGCTGAGGACGCCGTCATCGGCTCCATCTTAATCAACCCCCAGGCGTATTACGACGTGGCTTCCTTCCTCAAGGCGGATGATTTTTACATCCGCCGCAACGGCTGGATCTGGGAAGCATTTTTACGTCTGCACGAGCGCAACGTCCCTATTGACATCCTCACCGTCGGTGAAGAACTGGATCAACTGGGCAAACTGGACGAAATCGGCGGCTTGGCGTATTTGGGCGCCCTGGTAAACAACATCCCCACCACCCTGCACGCCGAAGCCTATGGGCGCATCGTAGAGGAAACCTCAACCCGCCGGCGCATGCTAGAAGCCGCGAATCAAATCGCCCGCCTCGCCTACGACGAAGAATCGTCTCTCGACACAGTCATGGATAACGCCGCCAAAGCCGTCTTCGGAGTGAGTGAAGACCGCATTCACGCCGATTTGCAACCCATTGCCGAAGTGATCAAAGGCTACAACGATCACATAGCCATGCTCGCCAGCCGCACAGACGAATTGTACGGCGTACCCACCGGTTTCCTCGACCTCGATCGCCTGCTCATGGGGCTGCAACCCTCCGATTTTGCCATCATCGCCGGACGCCCCGGGCAGGGAAAAACCGGCTTTCTCATCTCCATCGCCAAGAACGCCGCCCGCCTGCACCAGAAACACGTCGCCATCTTCTCCCTGGAAATGTCGAACGAACAACTCGTTCAACGTCTGATTGCCCAGGAGACGGGGATAGACTCGCAGCGCCTGCGCACCGGTAAGCTCGCCGAAAACGAATGGGAATTATTTTACGAAGCCTGCGGCGCTTTAAGCCAGACGCGCATCTTCCTCGATGACACCCCCGCCATATCCCCCTTGCAACTGCGCACCAAGTGCCGCCGCCTGCACCTGGAATATCACCTGGATATGGTCATTGTTGATTACCTGCAATTGATGACCACCGGCAGGCGTTCGGAAAACCGCGTTCAGGAGGTCTCCGAAATCTCGCGCGGCTTAAAAGTGCTGGCGCGCGAACTTAACGTACCCGTCGTGGCTGCCGCGCAGCTTTCGCGCGCAGTCGAACAGCGCGCCGACAAAACTCCCATGCTCTCCGACCTGCGCGAGTCCGGTTCATTGGAACAGGACGCCGACGTGGTCATGTTTATTTACCGCCCAGACCAGTACGATAAAGAGGGCGCCATGCCTAACGTAGCGAAAATCATCGTCGCCAAGCACCGCAACGGTCCTACCGGCATCGTTGAGCTGGTTTTCCTATCCAAGCTGGCAAAATTTGAAAACGCCGCCACCCGCACCATTCACCTTGCGGAGTTATAGCCATGTTTTTTGAAGGTTTTCCCGCTGGAAAAATGCGCCTCACTTCTCTGCCCGATCCGTTCTTCACCGATCTGCTGCCGAAAATGGAGAACCTGGACGAACTGAAAGTGTTTTTGTTTGCCTTTTATCTGCTGGGCAGGCGCGAAGGTACATTCCGTTACCTGGAACGGGATGACTTCGCCCAGAATACAACCTTCATGGACGGTTTAGAACAAGACAGCCGCAAGGCAGCCCAGGCGCTGGATGCAGCCCTGAGTCTGTGTGTGGCGCACGGCGTGTTCCTAGACGTGCAATTGGAGATAGACGACTGTGCACACACGTATTATTTCATGAACACAGCCAAAGGGCGCGCCGCCGTCAACGCCATCCGCAGCGGAAAATGGCGACCGTCTGCCGTGCCGCACACAGCCCCGCTTACCATCGAGAAAGCAAACATATTTCGTCTTTACGAAGAAAATATAGCACCCCTAACGCCGATGATTGCCGACCTGCTGCGCGACGCAGAGAAGGTGTACCCTGCCGCCTGGATCGAACAAGCCATGCAAATCGCCGTCGCCCGCAACGCGCGCAACTGGCGTTATATCGAAGCCATCCTGCGTGGATGGAAAGAAAGAGGACGCGATGACTCACAAAATCGAGGAGATACTGAAGCAGACCGCCGCAAGTACGTCGAAGGGAAATACGCCGAATACATCAACCGCTAACCTGGCGACAGAGCGACCCGGCGACCCGCACTGCCCCATCTGCGGCGGCGTCGGTTATTTGCGCCAGGATTTGCCCCCCGACCATCCTGAATTCGGCAAATTACAGCCCTGCACCTGCCTGCAAAAAAAGCTCGTCCAAAGCGCGCGCCAGCGTCTCTTCGCTTACAGCAATCTGAATAAACTGCAAGACAAGACTTTCGATTCGTTCACCCCACGCGGCAAAATCGGTTTGGGCGCGCAACAAATCGCTTCCCTCGAGCAAGCCTTCAACCAGACGCAGCACTTCAGCCAAACGCTGCAAGGCTGGTTGCTATTGCACGGACGCAATGGCTGCGGGAAAACACACCTGGCTGCCGCCATCGCCAACGCAGCCGTCAACCAGGGCATTCAGACCCTTTTCATCACCGTGCCAGATATGCTCGACTCGTTGCGCTCCGCCTACAACGACACAGAAACCACCTTTGAAGACCATTTCGAGGAAATCCGCCAGGTTGCCCTGCTGGTGCTGGACGATTTCGGCACACAAAACGCCACCCTTTGGGCGCAGGAAAAACTGTTTCAGCTTCTCAACTATCGCTACGTCAACCGCCTGCCGCTCGTCATCACCACCAATCTGGCGCTCGACGACATGGAAAGCCGCATCCAATCGCGTTTGATAGACCCGGAACTGGTAACGCGCGTCAACATCCTCGCTCCCGATTACCGCAACCCCACCGACGACGCCGGTCACACGCACATATCCTCGCTCAGCCAGCTCGCCGGCTATACGTTTGGCAGTTTCAGCGACCGGCGCGGCGAAAAACTACCCGCCAGCGACCTGCAAAACCTGGACAAGGCTTTTCAGGAAGCGCGCAAGTTTGCCGAAAACCCTCACGGGTGGCTCATTTTCAGCGGACCAAACGGCTGCGGCAAAACACACCTGGCTGCCAGCATTGCTAACTACCGTTCCAGTCTGGGCTTTCCGCCTGTGTTTGTCAAGGCAGTTAAATTGATTGACCACCTGCGCTCCACCTTCGCCCCCACCAGCGCCACACGCTTTGACCGCCTCTTTGAAGAAGTGTGCGCGGCGTCCTTGCTGGTGTTAGACGATTTGCGGATGCAAAGCATCACCCCCTGGGCGCGCGAAAAACTTTACCAGTTGATTGACGAACGCTACGAAGCCGCCCTGCCAACCGTCATCACCACCGACGAAGACCTGGAGCGCTGGGACGCCCGCCTGCGCAGCCGCTTTTTAGATACACGCCTGTGCCGCATTTTAGGCATCAGCGTGCCTTGCTACACCGGTCTGGGTAGCAAACCGGTCACGCGCAGCCGCGCAAGCAGTAAAATAAAACAGGAGATTTAAAACAAGCATGCCATACCTTCCCATCCCCCCGCATGTTGACGATCAAAAAGTTAGCCAGGTCTGGCGCGTGCCGTATCATGAACGTGCTGCACAAGCGCGCCTTTGGGCGCATCAACACAACATTCAACCCGCCGCCGCAGATAAGTATAAAATTGGTTTATTGTTGGTGGACGTGCAAAACACGTTTTGCGTTCCCGAATACGAGCTTTTCGTCGGCGGGCGCTCCGGCACTGGCGCGGTTGAAGATAACCGCCGCTTGTGTGCTTTTATTTATCGCAACCTGCATCGCATTACGGACCTATCCATCACAATGGACACGCACCACGCCATCCAGATATTCCACGCCATATTCCTGGTAGATGAAAATGGGCAGCATCCCCAACCTTATACGCAAATCTCACTCCAAGACATAGAAAACCAGCGCTGGCGGGTAACCCCGCATTGCTTTCTTCTCTTCAAATGGATGAGGAAGACGCCCAGCGGCAGTTGCTCCACTACACTCGCTCTTTGAAATATAGTGGAAAATACGAATTGACCATTTGGCCTTATCACGCCATGCTGGGCGGTGTGGGGCACGCCCTGGTTTCTTCCATAGAAGAAGCTATTTTCTTCCACACCTTGGCGCGCTACGGACATCCCGATTTCATCGTCAAAGGCGACCACCCCCTCACGGAACATTACTCCGTCATCGGTCCTGAAGTGCGCACGGATGCATCCGGCAGACAAATTGCCCACAAAAGCAACCACCTCATCAATAAATTGCTGGATTGGGATGCCCTTTTCATTGCCGGACAAGCTAAAAGCCATTGCGTTGCCTGGACGGTGGAAGACCTGCTGGAAGACATTTCCGAGCGGGATTCAAGTTTAGCTAAAAAAGTCTATCTGCTGGAAGATTGCACCTCTCCAGTGGTCATCCCCGGCGTAGTGGATTACACAGAGCAAGCCGATAATGCCTATCGCCTGTTCGCCGAAGCCGGCATGCACGTCGTCCGTTCAGACGAATGGACGTTGGACGATATTTTATAATTTCCATTGCGATACCGGTACATTTTGATTTACAGGAGTTTTATTCTATGAGTGTTTTCGATGGTAAGCGCATCAAGAGCCACACTTTCAAACTGGACGTTGGGCGTATGCGCCGTGGCTGGTATTCCGACAAGTATTTTGAAAACATAATGAAGATGTTGACCGTGCTGGCGCAAGAAGGGTACACTTTCCCAGACCCAGGCGCACGCCTGCCGGGTAGAATTAATGAAGAACAAATCGTGATCGGCGACATAGAAGTAGAGATGCAATGGTTCACCCGCAAACCAGGCACAGCGGTCGTGGTTGGCGTGGATAAAGCCCTGGCAATGCTGCGGCATTGCACCGGCTATTGGGAAGGAAACACCTTTATCGAAACGTGGAAAAACCTGGAGGTCTGGGCAGTTCAGGATGGCACCCTGGTAACCTACGCCGATAACCCTGAAGAGGTTCAGCCGGTGCTGCGCGTGCGCGGGCGATACCGCGACTTTGCCTTGCTCGAAACACCAACCCTTGGCATTCTCACCCGTTCCAGCCGCATCGCCACCAACGTCTACGAGACGCAGGTAGCCGCCCGCGGTAAACCGTTGTTGTTCTTCCCCGCCCGCTTCGACGTTCACGAAGTGCAGGCTGCCGACGGATACGCCTACAACATCGCCGTCCAGCGCTTCAACCAGGATTACGCCAAGCAAATCGGTCCATTTGTCTCCACGGATGCCCAGGGAGACTGGTGGGGCGGCGCCGGCGGCGGAACGGTGGCGCACGCTGCCATCGCCTGTTTTTTAGGCGACACAGCCGAAGCCATGCTCGCTTTTGCGCGCACAATGGCGCCCGAAATTCCGCGCATCGCCCTGGTGGATTTCAATAACGATTGCGTCGGTGATTCCCTCACCGTATGCGACGCCATGTTCAAACGTTATCGTGAGCTAATGGATGAAGGCAACACCACCGAAGCCAGGAAATATCTCCTCTATGGTGTGCGCCTGGATACAGGCAGCAGTATCCGCGACATATCCATCCCCCCTCTGGGCGCCCCAGAGCTGGACCTGGGCGTTACCCCGCGCCTGGTCTTCGCCGTCCGCCAGGCATTAGATTCCGCCTGGCAGCGTTGGACGTTGCCCTCCGCGTGGGAAGAAGCCGCCAAAAAGTTCTGCCGCCGCGTCAAAATCGTCGTCTCTGGCGGCTTCAACCCAGAAAAGATCCGCCGCTTTGAAAAACTGGGTGTACCGGTGGATATTTACGCAGTCGGCTCTTCTCTGTTTGATAATCACGGCTCTACGGTAACAGATTTCACTGCCGACGTCGTGCGCGTCAAGATAGACGGCGAATGGATAGACATGGCAAAAATCGGACGCGCCCCTTGTGATAACCCTAACCTGGAGAGAGTAACCGATTATGAGTGAAGCTACCCTTCTGCACCAAAACCACCCGAAAGAATATAAACAGCGAATTTTCGCCTGGGTGATGTACGATTGGGCAAACTCCGCCTTTGCCACTACCATTTTGGCAGTCGTACTGCCCGTGTATTACAGCCAGGTTGCGGCTGCAAACCTGCCCTCCGAAGCCACCGCCACCGCCTATTGGAGCCTGGGGTTAAGCATATCCCTGCTCATCGTCGCCATCCTCTCCCCAATCCTGGGCACGGTTTCAGACGTAATGCGCGGCAAGAAAAGATTTCTTGCCGCTTTTACTTCCCTGGGCATCTTAGCCACCGCTCTGCTCGTTCTGGTAGAAACTGGCGATTGGTTATTAGCCTCTATCCTCGCCATCTTAGGGCGGGTGGGCTTCAACGGCTCGCTCGTCTTTTACGACGCCTTGCTGCCGCACGTTGCCCGTCCTGAAGACCAAGACAACGTCTCGGCGCGCGGCTATGCTATGGGCTACCTGGGCGGTGGTCTCCTGCTGGCAGTCAACGTGGCTATGATTTTCTTTCTGCCCGGCAACTGGGGAGCGCGGCTTTCCTTCGTCAGTGTAGCCATCTGGTGGGCAGTCTTCTCCCTGCCTCTGTTTCGCAAGGTGCCTGAACCGAACACGGCTGCCGCCCAATTGACTGCCGGGGAAAGCATTTTTGCCGCCACATTCCAACGCCTGCGCGACACGCTGCGCGACGTGCGTCGTTTTCGCGAATTATTCAAATATCTTCTGGCTTTCCTCATCTATAACGATGGAATCAACACCATTATCGGCGTCGCCGCGATTTATGGAGCCGAGTTGGGTTTTGGCAGCATCGAGCTTATCCTCGCCATGCTGCTCGTGCAGTTTGTCGGTATTCCGTATAGTCTCATTTTCGGCGTCTTGCCCAGCCGCGCCGAAAAGCGCCGCGCTCAATATCTGGCGTTTGTCGTCTTTAATATGATTTGTTTGCCATTAACGGGTATTCTGGGGGCGCGTTTCCTGCCCATCCAAATCAGCGGCGCACCCAAGCCCGCCTTTCTTGCCACAGCTTCCGCCGTCGGAGAAGGTGTATTCCCTGTCGAACATGCCGCCTACCAATTCAGCGGTGCATGGGAGTCTTCCGCCACGCCAGAAAAAATCGTCTATTTCGTCAGCCGTCAGGCTGGGGAGCGCCTGGATTTGCGTTTCAACGGGCAGAGAATTGCCATCACCTACCAGGCAGGTCCCGAACAGGGCATTGCCAGCGTAGAAGTGGACGGGCAGCCTCTGCTTGACCCGCAAACCCATCAGCCGTTGACCATTGACGCCTACTCCTCCTCGGTACGCTACGGCATGGAGCAAATTCTGCGCGTGGAAGACTCCGGCGAACACACGTTAACTATCATCAACAGCGGAGAAACAAACCCGCAAAGCCAGGGCGCTGCCTTTGCTTTGGCGCAAATGAAAGTGCTGCCCCCGGAACGGGAAAACAACCTGGGAATCATTTTAGCGTTGATTCTGGCTTTGGAATTGGTGGGAGTGTTGTTTGCCTGGCTTTTGGGCAAACCGCTTTTCTCTACGCTTGCAGATGGGTTGGACACCAAGCGCAGCATTGTCCTGGCGCTCATCATCTATTCTGTCGTTGCAGTGTGGGGCTTCTTCCTTAATTCCACGGTGGAATTTTGGTTCCTGGCGTGGATGGTGGCAATCGTACAGGGTGGCAGCCAGGCGCTTAGCCGTAGTTTGTTCGCCTTCATCTCCCCCGCCTCCAAAAGCGGCGAGTTCTTCGGTTTATTTAGCATAATGGAGAAATTTGCTTCCCTGTTAGGTCCCCTGTTTTTCGCCTTTGCTGGCTTGGTCTTTGGCAGCAGCCGTCCGGCTATTCTCAGCTTGATTGCCTTGTTTGTCATCGGCTTTCTCATCCTACGCACCGTCAACGTAACCGAAGGACATCGCGTTGCCCTGGAAGAGGATGCTGCCATCCTAGAAGCCCAACCAGCGGCTTCGCTTGCATCGTTGCATGAAATAAAATAATTATTTACAAATTCACCTCAAACGTATGTTATAATCTGAGCAAGGAAGATTGCACGCCCTTTTTATTTTCTTGCTCAGAAAAATCGCGCGCTTACGGATAAAGAGGAACGATTATAGTGGAACATTTTGTGGAAAATAAACCTCGCCTGACATTGACCGACCAGATGCGTTTAATATTTAAAGACGTCATCGAGCCTTTAGCCGCCTTTTTTAACCGCATCGGCATCGCCCCAAACACAATTACCTTCCTGGGGTTGTTAGGAAACATTGCCGGGGCGATATTCATTGCCCAGGGCAAAGTCAGCGTCGGCGGTCTAATCATCCTCGTCATGGCGCCCCTGGACGCGCTGGATGGCACAATGGCGCGCCTTAAAGGCGAAGCGCGCACCGATTCTTAGAGTAATTTCGGCGCCTTTCTCGATTATGTAACCGATCGGTATTCCGAACTGGCGGTCTTTGCCGGTTTGCTGGTCTATTGCCTGCGCCAGGATAACTGGCTAGGAGCTATCCTCGCCTATCTGGCAGCCTCTGGGGCAATTTTAGTCTCGTATACACGTGCTCGTGCACAATCCCTCGGCGTAGAAACAAAAATCGGCATCCTCACTCGCCTGGAGCGCTACCTGGTGTTGGTGCCTTCTCTGGTGCTTAACCTACCTATGTTGGGGTTGTGGATATTGGCAGTTTTTGCAAATTTTACTGCTATCCAGCGCATATATGACGTCTGGCGTCAACTGGAGAAGCGCAAGAAAGAAACTGCAAACAATACTTAGGCGAGGTAGAAAACATGCCTAACGGCTTTAACATTGGACCTATATACATCTATTTCTACGGCATCATCATCATGCTCGGTGCGTTGGCTGGCGCCTGGCTGGCATCCTTTGAAGCGCGCCGGCGCGCTGAACCTCACGAAAGAGTGTGGGACGCCCTCACCTGGGCAGTCATCGGCGGTGTGGTCGGCGCGCGCTTGTGGCACATCTTCACCCCGCCCGCCTCAATGGTGCAGCAAGGGCTTACCGTCGAGTATTATCTGACTCATCCCCTCGATGCTCTGGCAACCCGCAACGGCGGCTTAGGGATTCCAGGCGCCATCATCGGCGGCGCAATCGCGCTGTTCTTCTTCACTCGTTACTATCACTTAAACTTCCCCACCTGGACGGACATCATTGCTCCAGGTTTGGCGTTGGGGCAGGCTATCGGACGGTGGGGCAACTTCTTCAACCAGGAGCTTTACGGCGCACCCAGCGACCTCCCCTGGGCAATTCCCATAGACCCGCAGTACCGCCTGCCTGGTTTTGAGAACGTCGCCCGTTTTCACCCGCTTTTCCTTTACGAATCGCTCTGGAATCTCGCCAACGTATTCTTTTTGCTTTGGCTGGCGCGGCGCTTTGAGAAACAACTCAAACCTGGCGACATTTTTCTCACATATCTGGTTACTTATCCTTTTGGACGTTTCTGCCTCGAGTTCTTACGCCTTGACCCAGTGTGGGTTAACGGCTTGAATTTAAACCAGACTATCATGTTAGGATGTTTTCTGGTAGCTGGTGCAGTGTTAGTCTTCCGCCACCGTCTTTCTCCCCCAGCCACTGACACGCAACCAGAGGAAAACACACCCGCCAGCGGAGAATAACCATGCCGCGTTTGGTCGTTTTAGGTTCTGCTTACGCAATCCCCGATATTGTCCATGACAATACTCATTTTGTCTTGCTAGGGGAGCAGCACACTCTCCTAATTGATTGCGCCAGCAACCCCGTCCTACGCCTCTTTCAGGCAAACGTCCCCCTCAACCGCGTTACCGATCTGTTTTTGACCCACTTTCATCCTGACCACGTCTCTGGCGTGGCTTTATTATTGATGGACATGTGGCTGCTTGGGCGCAAGCAACCACTGGACGTTTACGGTTTATCCCACACGCTGGAACGCACCCAAACCATGATGGAGTTGTACGGCTGGCAAGAATGGCCTTCTTTTTTCCCGCTGCGTTTCCACCCCCTGCCCGAACAGGAGGGTGTACCGGTCTTTGCCTGTGATGAATTTCGCGTCCGCGCTTCTGCCGTGCGCCATTTCGTCCCTACCCTGGGTCTGCGTGTGGACTTCCCCGCTTCTGGTAAAGCCTGGGCTTACTCTTGCGACACCGAACCATGCCCGGCTGTAGTACGCCTGGCGCAAGGTGTGGACGTTCTTTTTCACGAAGCGAACGCCGAATCGGACGACGTAAATCAAATCTTCAGCGGACATTCCTCTACCATTCAGGCAGGAGATACCGCCCGCCAGGCACACGCCAAGGCGCTATATCTCATCCACTACGCTGGTAACACGGAGAATTTTCACACCCTCATCCAACAGGCGAAAAAAGTTTACTCCGGCGAAGTTTACCTGGCGAAAGATTTTATGGAATTTGAATTTTAACGGCAGCGCACGGGTAGCATTCTTGCGGGTTGCCGGGTGAGTTTACTTATAAACAAGGGATTCATACCATGGAAAACACCCCCTACTTCACCACCCCAGCGCGTTGGAGCCTTGACGACCTGTTCCCTTCCCCAGCAGACAACGAATTGGCTGCCTCCCTGCAAGCTCTTGAACAACAAGTCGTCAGCTTTGAAACGCGCCGCCCTGAATTGAACGGCGCCATCCCCCCTGTCAACTTTCTGGAAGCAATTCAGGCGTTGGAACAAATCCACAAATCCTTTGACCGCATTCACGGGTTTGCCGGTCTGCGCTTCACGGAAGACACCCAAGACCAACAGGCGCAAACCCTGTTGGCACGCGTGGAGCAATTGGCGGCTGAAATTGAGAACCGCACCCTTTTCTTTACCCTGTGGTGGAAAGACCTGGACGAAGCCAACGCAACCCGTCTCCTGGCAGAGGCTGGCGACTATCATTATTGGCTGGAATTGCTTCGCCGCTTCAAACCGCACACCCTCTCTGAAAGCGAGGAGAGAATTGTAAACCTGAAAAATGTTACCGGTGTTCAGGCGGCGCGCCGCGTTTACGATACAATCACCAATCGTTACACGTTCAAGCTAAAAGGCGTGCCGGGTGTAGCAGAAGAAAAAGAGTTGAACCGCGAGGAATTGATGACCTACGTGCGTCACCCGGATGGTGAAGTTCGCAAACGCGCCTACGACGAACTGTACCGTGTTTTCAGTGGCGATGCTCACCTTTTGGGGCAAATTTATCAGACCCTGGTGCGCGACTGGTACAACGAAAATGTTCAATTGCGCAGCTTTGCCGATCCTAATGCAGCTCGTAACCTGGAAAACGACGTTCCCGATGCAGTTGTGGATACGCTGCTGGAAGTGTGTCAGGCAAACGCGCCGCTCTTCCAACGTTTCTTCCACATCAAGGCGCGCGAGTTGGGCGTGCAGCGCCTGCGCCGCTATGACCTCTACGCACCGGTTGCCAAACCGCACACCACTTACCCGTTCGCGCAGGCTGTGGAATGGACGCTGGCTTGTTTTGAGGATTTCGATGCGCGCATGGCGCAATTGGGCGCGCAGGTGCTTGCCAGCCGTCACATGGATAGCGAGAACCGCAAAGGCAAACGCAGTGGGGCGTTTTCCTGGTCAGTGGTCAACGACCTGGCGCCCTGGGTGTTGCTCAATTACCAGGGGCAGGCTGACGATGTAACCACCCTGGCGCACGAAATGGGTCACGCCGTCCACGCCATGCTGGCTGGGCAGCATTCCCTATTCACGTATCAAGCCTGCCTGCCGCTTGCCGAAACTGCCTCCACGTTTGCTGAAATGCTCATCCTGGATAAAATGCTGGCGCAGGAGAAAGACCCCGCCGCGCGGCGCAGCCTGCTCTTTCAGCAGGTGGATGACGCTTACGCCACCATCCTGCGCCAGTCCTTCTTCGCCATCTTCGAGCGTCAAGGGCACACTTTGATTCAGGAGGGCGCATCCGTGGATGAGGTCGCCAGCGCCTATCTGGAAACCTTGCACACCCAGTTTGGCGATTCAGTTGACCTAGCCGATATCTTTCGTTGGGAATGGGTAGCCATCCCGCATTTCTATCATTCTCCGTTTTACGTCTACGCCTACGCCTTTGGACAACTTTTGGTGTTGGCGCTCTACCGCCAATACAAACTGGAAGGGAATTCCTTCAAACCGCGTTACATCCAGATTTTATCCGCCGGAGGTTCGCAAAGCCCGTTGGAAATTCTAGCCCAGGCTGGCATTGACGCCCGTCAGGCTGTTTTCTGGCAGGGAGGGTTTGACGTTATCCGCGATTGGATTGATGCTTTAGCCCAAGCATAATACCGACATTGTCTTAGTGGCTTTCTTTAAAACATTCGTTCAGGGGAGGTGAAAAATGCCTGTAGAGACCATAGATATTGGTACATCCATCGGACGATATCACATCGTAGAAAAACTGGGACAGGGTGGTATGGCAACCGTCTATAAGGCGTATGATACCCGCCTTGAGCGATACGTCGCCATCAAGTTTATCCGTAAAAGCGCCATCGGTGCCGAACACACCGAAAAGCTGCTCAAACGCTTTGAGCGCGAATCCAAAGCCCTGGCAAAATTTTCTCATTCCAACATCGTTAAAGTCTACGATTATGGGGAATACGAAGGTTCACCATACCTGGTTATGGAATATGTCGAGGGCGGAACGCTTAAAGAAAAAACCGGCAGTCCTATGCCTTTCAGAGAAGCCGCCCACCTGCTCGTTCCGGTGGCGCGCGCCTTAGATTACGCTCACCGGCGCAACATTATCCACCGCGACATTAAACCGGCAAACGTCTTGATTAACGAGGAAGGAGAGCCTCTCCTCTCCGATTTTGGAATAGCCAAAGTGCTGGAAGAGGGGGAAGCAACCCTCACCGGCACTGGCGTTGGCATAGGCACACCCGAATACATGGCACCCGAACAGGGCATGGCAAAAAACGTGGATCACCGCGCCGACGTCTACGCTTTGGGTGTCGTCTTTTTTGAACTCATCACGGGTAAAAAACCGTATCACGCCGACACGCCCCTGGCTGTGGTGCTGAAACACATCAACGATCCCCTGCCGCGCCCCAGCGATTACGTCCCCAACCTTCCCAGCCAGGTAGAAGAAG
>CAZGDA010000016.1:0-17862 GCA_964524425.1 uncultured Anaerolineaceae bacterium
TCAACTTTTATAATATTAGCTAGATGAATTACAGGCAAGATCGGTTCCAGCTCACCAACGTCATCAAAAACGATGATATAGCCCTGGCGTTTATAGGTTTCCAGGGCTTGAATAATCTCATCCGTGAAAACCGTCGTTTCCAATATTTCCAAAGCGATACGATTTGACGGAAACGGGATAGGATATTTTCCGGTTAAAAAGTTTTCGGTAATATTGATAAACGCGATGTGCTCCCCTACCAGGTTATCCAAACCAATTAATGAAAAAGCATCCGTTATCACCTGTCCGGTGGCTTTGTCGCCATTGGTAAACGAAGCTTCATGCCTGCTCTCTGGAGTACGATATAGCAGTTCATACCCAATCACTTCCTGGTTTGGGGTAAATATCGGTTGGCGTCCAATCAATAGCTCAGACATGATATTCATAACCAAGTGTTCTGCCCTATCTCTTGAAAATTCATTTACAGGCAGAGGAGAGCACAGTCATAATTATACTACTATGCTTATTCGATAGCATTTGTTTGCCCAGAGCGATATTCCTTCAAAGCGTTTTCCAGGTACTCATATTCCGTTTGAAGTTGGGAAAGTTCTTCATTAAAAACGTGAGAAGGAAGGGACATCTCCATTTCAGCAGGAGAACTACCGCTCGTCTCAGCCACAATTGCCTTGAGCTTCTGCTCGAACTGCTTGGCTAGCTGAGAAAAGAACAAACCCCCAACCGAGGCGCTGGAGGATTTTAAAGTGTGCGCACAGCGATGCGCCGTGGGATAATCGTATTGGCTGAGAGAATGGCGTAACTGTCCTAAAAGGGTATTCGCACTGGTAAAAAATGTATCAATGATCTCGGCAACTATCGTTCCATCTACATCGTTTGTAGCTTGGCGAAGTTCGCTCAAAGTGTCTTCATCCAAACGGGAAGAGGAAGGTAGAGATTTATGTACAGTTGCGGTTGATGTCGCTTTTTCACTCGTTGCGTTTAGGATTGGTTCCGAAGATGTGCCCGAAAGAAACGCCAGAATTGCTCTCTCAATGTCATCTCCGCGTATAGGTTTACTGATGTAATCATCCATGCCTGCAGAGAGGCACATTTCACGGTCACCGCGCATTGCATGAGCTGTCATGGCTATAATGTGCGGCTGTTTCTCTTGGGACATTTGAGAGCGGATCTGCCGCGTGGCTTCAAGACCATCCATCTCCGGCATTTGAACGTCCATAAAGATGATATCGTATTTCTTCTCCTGTACCGCTTGAAAGGCTTGCAAACCATTTTTTACGACGTCGGGGTAATAGCCAATCCGGTTCAACATGGCAAGAGCAACTTTCTGGTTTGTTTCGTTATCTTCTGCCAATAAAATGTGCAAAGGTTTGAAGTGAATTTCTTGTTTTCGGGTTGTTTTAGGGGAGTAGATTAATTCTTGCAGCTTGGTTTGCCCACCTATAACACCCGCTAGTAATTCTAACATGGCGTCTATCATCACAGGTTTAAAAAGTATAGAAACCGGGTAGGGTTGAACTTGATTCGCCAGCGTTTTTGTTTTAGGACAAAGAAGGATTACAGGAGTATTAAAACCCGGCAGGGCGTACATGTCCTTGATGAACTGGGTTATTTCCGTCTCCGCATGATAACAATCAAAGATAATTGCGTCAAACGGAAAACCAGTGTGGTTGGCAAGATAATCCAAAACGTGCGCGTCGGATGTAATGCCAGTTAGTATCGCTCCAAATTCACTTAATAGAGTTACATAGATTTGCAACGCAGTTGGATTTTCATTAATCAGGAGAATTTGTTTCCCGGATAATGCCTTCAGAAAATCGTTTGGTTTTTCAGATGTAAGCGAAGGCTCTGGCAATACCTGAATAGTAAAATGAAAAGTGGAACCAGCGCCGGGCTGGCTGTTAACCCACATTGTCCCCCCCATTAATTCTGCAAGCCGTTTGCTGATCGCCAATCCAAGCCCTGTCCCGCCATATTTACGCGTGGTGGAGGAATCTAACTGGCTGAAAGACTTAAACAGGCGTTCCATCTTATCTTCAGGAATGCCAATCCCAGTATCCTCTACGGAAAAATGGATCGTTGTGAAGCGCTCGGCGTCTGGTTCCGCGGGCGCATCAGACTCATACTCTGCGCGGATGACGATGTGTCCTCTCTCAGTAAATTTAACCGCGTTGCTTAACAAGTTGACAAAACTTTCACGCAGACGGACGATATCCCCGACAATAGCATAAGGAAGACGTGCGGAAACGCTGTACAATAATTCGAGGTTCTTCTCGCTGGCGCGTAAGGCAAGCAAATCTATGCTATCTTCAATAACTTTTCGCAAGACAAGCGGGGTATATTCCAATTCCAGTTTACCTGATTCTATCTTGGAGAAGTCAAGGATGTCATTAATAATGACCAATAAAGCCTCACCGCTGGAGCGAATAGTCTCAACCAGGTCAAGTTGTTGAGATGTTAGAGAAGTATCCTCAAGCAGATTGGTCATTCCGATAATGGCATTCATGGGGGTGCGAATTTCATGTGACATATTAGCGAGGAACTCGCTTTTGGCATGGTTGGCTGCTTCAGCCTGAACGGTCATTTCATTGGCGCGCTGGATCGCGCTTTCCAACTCACGATTAGCTTGTTCGGAATCCTCGCGGGCAGCTTCAGCATCCGCCAGCAGATTCAATGCGGCGATCCGTTGGTCAGCCAATTCACGCGTGCGTTGTTTCAAGTCCTGATAGGCGGTTTCTAATTTCTCACGCGCTTCGATGAGCGAACGCTCTGTTTCGCGGCGCGCCGTAATATCTCGACTCACACCCTGAATGCCAATCAGCTTTGCCTCATCGTCATACGCACCGGCTATTATCACCTCGGTTAAAACGGTTGAGCCGTTCTTGCAGGGCTGTTCCAGTTCAAATCGCCTCCCCTCTTTGCGTTTCCCTGCTGCTAAAAGGTTGATGAGGCGGTTGAACTCTGGTATAAAATCTTCTGCCGAAGCAGGTGTCAAAGCGTTCGTAATATCTCCCTGCATCACTTCCTCGGCAGTATAGCCGCGCAAGTTTACCACCGAAGGGCTGATATAGGTAAAGCGCCCATTCAAATCCGTCATCCAGATCACGGCTTGGGCGTTTTTTGCCAACAAGCGATACATCTTTTCTTTTTCTTGAAGTTCTGAAGCGATTCTTTTCCGCTCTGTGATATCCCGGATAATCGTCATAAATCCGCTTACGCTGCCTTTTTCATCCATCAGCGCAGTAGAGATTAACTCTCCCCAAAAGCGCGTCTGGTCATGCTTTATCAATTCGTATTCCATTGCGGAGGGTGAAAATTGACCCGAAAGCACGCGTTCAATGCGTTGTTTCGCAACAGAATGATAAGCAGGAACGATCCAGGATAGCACATTCGTACCAATGGGTGTCTCTGCGTCAGGAAGATTAAAAATCTTTTGGATTGCCGGCGACACGTAATTAATCACTCCCGCTTGATTACATATCGTCATGCCATCCGGAGAAAATGAGAGTAAATTGCGATAATATTGTTCCGAATCGCGCAATTTTGTCTCGATTTGTTTCTGTTCGCTGATTTCGTGAGCAATTAACAAACTTCCTATCGAAATTCCCAAATCATTAGAAATAGGGGAAACGCTGAGAACAAAATACCGATCGTGTCCATCTGTTTCACTGATTTGAACTTCAGGCTTACAGGAAGCATCTACAAGACAATTCTGAAAAGCGGACAGCCACGGTTCTGGTAGAACTTGTATTGGGGCGCCCACAATTGAGCCTTCGCCAGTTTGCAGCGCCTTTTGTGCAGCAGGATTAATGTCAAGAATACGACCACCGTTGCCTATTACCACCATAATATCGAGCATAGTTTCAATGACACGTGAACGGGCAATTGGCATAACATCTAACAGGCGATAACTATACAAACCCCAGAAGTAAAAAAGCCCCATAATGCCAAACGTAGATGTCGTAAAATTGTAACCTTTAATCGGCGAGACGCCAAAGTATGCCAATGCCCCGATGACAATAGGAAATAAATTGCCAACTACAACGATCAATGTACGCTGGACGTAATATCCATGCGCTCCCCGCACCGAGAGAATCAAGATAATCCAGGCTGTAAAAAAAAGCAAATTCCCATACGTATAATTAACCCAGAACCAAAAACCACTTTGATACGTTAAGAGAGGGAACCCATACGTGGTGTCTAAACCAAAATCGTATCGAAACCAAGTGTGAGAGGAACTGCTAAACGCCAAAACAATCGAAATCACTGGAATAATAAGCAAAATAAATATGCTTGGTTTAATCCAGTTTTCTTGTTTGGTATATTTAAGCACAAGAACAAAGACAGCCACGGGAAGTATGGCAATCGGGATGTGGCGCAGGTTAGATAGGAATATCTTCAGCGGTAAGTTTATTAATGCAACGTCAAGCGCATAGAGGGCTGCCTGAACGGATGCTATCAAACAGACAAAAATAAAATATTTCCAGGTAGGCAGCCAACGAAAACGCCAACTATAAACGGCTAATGCGCATAGAATCAGTGCGGATATAAGCGGGGGCAAAACCAATAGTGAAAAAGCCATTTTCCTCTACTTCTCTAATCACTGAAACCAGCCATTTCGGAAAGAGTTATACTTTCACCGCCTCAATCAATTTCTCAACCTGATATTCCGAAACCTGTTCAGCCTGCTGCAACTGTGAGATTAATTGATAACAATCTGAGATTTGTTGCGCCGCTTCCTGTTCTTTTCCCCTTTGCATTCCTGAAAGAATTTGAACGACGGCAACCAGCAGCATCCACCATAATAACCGATCAAATGCTTCCTGGTTGAACCACAAGATTCCCTTAAAACGATTGATACGCAAGAAACGTTGTACTTCTGGGTCTTCCAGTAATTCTCTTAAAACGGAATATGCACCAATTGCTCCGTTTCCATCTTGGGCAGATTTATACCAATCCTGGTGGGTAATAAGAAGGTTACTAACACCTACGATCTGCCATGCGCTTGCTTCTTGTAAGCCCATATCCACCAGGGACCGTACTGCCATTTTATTCAACAACCATTCGTCCACCCAGGTGCGCGCTTGCAATGCATGAGTAAAACCATCTCCGAACGGCTTTGCCAGGCAATGCGTTGCCAGCCAGACCAGTAAGGTGCCATAGGTAGATTGAGTCAGGGACGTTGCAGAAAACAGCGCCTCCCCGATGGGCGGCATCTTATCAATGTTTATGGCACTCAATTGCCCTGCTAACACCGGCAAAGACAGGATAACTTCTGCAGCCAGGCGACACTCCTGCACAGTGCGAGAGATTTCTTCAGAAGAAACAGGAAGTTGCGAGAAAGTTCCAATTTCATAAAGCAGGTGGAACATCTTTTGGCTAAATTCATCTAAAATTGGTTGGAGTGCTTCACGCTCCTCAAGTGTGTCCTTTTCCATACGATGCTGGAGCAGCCATTCAAACTGACCGGCGTTGACGATCTCCTTAAATGGTTGGTGCACTGGCTGCAAGAACAATTCTTTTACTGCTTCATCCACACTGGGCACGCCGCGACCGTTTAAATACGCTTCCAGGTGTGCATATTGATGCCACTCATTATCAACCACTTCGCGAAAATCGAGAAAAACATTATACTGGTATGCATTAAGCTCCACGTATAGTCCCTGCTCAAAGAGTTGACGACTATTACGGATAAATTCCAAACCCGTCTTGTGATCCCGGAAAATCGCATAAATATTCGCATCGTTGTGTAAACCCAAACCTTCTGCGAGAGACTTTTGCATCAAATAGCGTTCGTCCCCACCACTCTTGATCACGTATGCGGCTGACATACGTATCCAGCCGCGCGTATCCGCGAACTTGTTGTGATATACAATGAGCGCACGTTCGCTGCCCGATCTATTGGAATAAGCAAACACGTTCTCATCCACATTGCCAGCAGGAGTATACAGGTCATACAACAGAAAGTCCTTCACTTCAGCAAAAAGGTAGCGTCGGTGAAGGAGGGGAGCAATTTCTTTCTCGTGTCGCTCAATCATATACGTGTCGGCTTCTTCTTCCCAGTAGGCGCGCCTGTATTCCATTCCATATTTTTCTGCGAAACCTTCAATTTGTCCGTGTCCGAACATAGGCAAACCAGGCATCGTGCTCATCATCAAACAAATACCAAAATATTTATCCCCTCTTCCAAATTGATCCACGGCGGTACGCTCATCCGGGTTGTTCATAAAGTTAACGTAGCGTTTGAGGATTTCGGGGTCAAATTCTATGGTATTCTTAATAACCTGACGGTACTCATCGTTTTTCTCATCCCGCAGCATGTTCATAAAGGCGCTATTGTACACCCTATGCATCCCCAGGGTGCGCACAAAGAATCCCTCCAACAGCCAGAAAGCCTCAGCCAACAGCAGTGTATCGGGAGCCTCCTGTGCAACGCGGTCAACGACCTGGCGCCAAAACTCCTCGGGCATCGCCTCATTAAACTTCGCCTTCGTCAAACCAAACTCAGCCCGGCTGGGAATGGCGCCACCGCTGCCGGGTTCGGGAAACCAAAGACGTTGATAGTGGAGCTTGGTAAGGGTCATGGCAGCGTCAAAACGAATAATTGGGAAACGGCGCGCCACGTGTAAAACAGTTTGGATGACAGCCTCCCGCACTTCCGGATTAAGATAATTCAACTGGGCAGTATCGTTCCAGGGCATGGAGGTGCCGTCGTTTCCGTGGTATATATAGGTTTCACTTCCGCTCCAATGGTCAACTCTCTTGAATACGACGGCTGCATCTGTGCGTGTGAAATAATGTTCCTCTAGGTATACTCCCACGCCACCATCTTCAGATAGGTTACCCGTATTAAACGAATAAGAGGGAAAAGGACTGAACGGCAGAGAAACGTACCAATCTGGGTGTTCAACAATCCATTTGGAATAGATTCCCGTGTGATTGGGCACCATGTCCGCTCCCAGACGGATACCGCGTTTCCAGGCGCGCTCTTTGAGTTGGTAAAAGGCGTCGTCTCCACCCAGGTCTGACGCAACTTGATAATCGTAGAGTGAATACGCCGAAGCCATCGCTTCCGGATTTCCTGACCATTGCTTGATTTTTTGGGAAGCCGAGCTGCGTTCCCATACGCCGATGAACCATAGTCCGGTAAAGCCCATACGGCTTAATGTGTCTAATTCCTCATCGGGTATTTGATCCAGGCGCTGAATTGGGCGCTGATATTTTTTAGAAAGCTGGTCAAGCCAAACGTAGGTATGTTTTGCAATCATCACCAGGCTGGGCATCCAATCTCTATCGGGGCTAAAACGCTCCGGTTCTTTTTCCATTCCTGTGAATTCATATACGGGGGTAACGCCGCCATCTCCCACACCGAAGATAATGCGAGTTTCTTCCTTAACGAGGTCAAGCCCGCCTAGCAAGCGGTACAAGAAACGGTCGCCAATGATATCCGCCCACTTATTTAGAATATACTCTAACTGTCCAATCAGGGAATGCGGTGAGGCGAGCGCGGGGGCGCGTAACATATCAATTAAATTTTGATGTTCAGGTCCAAAAGGAGGCTGATTTTTAAAAAAGGCGTATACGCCGCTTATGATTTGTTTCGGTTTCTTATCACCGTAAACAGTCTCTCTCTCCAGGTGTTCGTCGTCAAACAATTCCAGATAAGGAGAAAATGCCGGGTTTACGTTTGCCAGCCAAAGCATGAGCATTTCTTCCAAAACGATTTCCCGGTTCGATACGCCGCCTGTTTCTCCTTCAAGGTAATCTTGCGCGCTGATTTCCTGGCGATACACCGAAAGGGGCGGAAAATAAGCCACAAATTGCATGAGAGCATGATCTAAAGAATCACATCCAGCGCCTTTGGCAGTTCCATCACCGCAAACCGTGTTTTCCAACCATATCAGGGCTGCCTGTATTGCCTGTGGGTTAATTTGTTGACGATATTGGGCGATGACGTAATGTAATATTTCGTCAATCAACCCCATGGCGTTGATTTCTCCAGCGCGCACTGCCTGTTCAGGAAAGCGCACCAGGTCGCGCTTGGCATTCATTTTGTGAACAAACTCCCGCACGGCGCGGAAATTTGCAAAAATTACATTTCCAGATAAAGAGAAGAGTCCCTGATCAAATTGATAATAATCGCGCGCTTGCTGAGAAATATGAAATTCGTAAACAGGCAACATGGGTAATGTCCTCGTTTTCTTTTAAAATGGTTGACCACTATACTGATTATAACATAACCTCATTTAGAGAGAACCTCGTTTACAACAGCTTGGCAGGAGCGGGCAATTTTTCAAAACATTCATAACCGGAAATGACCCGCTAATGGTATACTTATACCATGCTGCCAGATTTTCGCGTGCGCCAAAGAGATTATTTACTAGAAATTTCCCGCATCATAAGCCAGGAATTGGATTTAGAAAAATTATTGGCGCGGGTCGTGCGCATTTCCGTTGAAATGCTGGCAGGGCAGGCAGGGATGATCGTCTTGCGCAAAGATTTAGGAGGCTGGGAAGTAGCTTCAGCTTTTGGTATCCCCGCATCTTTTTTACGTTACATGAATGTGTTGCTAGGTCAGGTGCAGGCAGCCGAAAATCCCATTCAGCGTGAGTTACCCCAGGTGGAGAAACTGATTCAAGATTTGACCCAATCTGCCAGCCTCAGTTTCCTGGTCAGCGTGGATTTGCCTATGGCAGTCTATGACCGTCTGATAGGGGTTATTTGCATCTTCCGCAGTTACCTGGGAGTTTTCTCCGTGGACGATCGTGCTCTCTTACAAAGTTTTGCCGATCAAGCCGCCATTGCGGTTAACAATGCCCAACTTTACACAGAAGTTACCCACGACAAGCAAAGAATTGACGCCCTGGTAGATACTGTTGCAGATGGAATTTTAATCCTTCTGCCAGACCGTAAAGTAGAACGCTGTAATCCAGCCTTTGAACGCATGGCAGGTATTCCACGCCGCGAAATTATTGGAAAGACTCACGACGTCGTTATCCGCTGGAAACAACGTCGGCATGGAATGTCTTTGGAAGAGGCGGAGGCGGGTGGCTGGCCGCTGATGACGAACGCCGTTTTATACGTGGAAGGCGACCTGGAACGTGCCGGGCGCGAGCCCTTGCCAGTCGGAATTACCTACGCGCCGCTTTTATCCGAGGACGGCAAGCTGTTAAATACCATCGCCACTGTGCGTGATATCACCCGTTTTCGAGAAGCAGAAGAGATCAAGAGCACCTTTATTTCCGTGGTTAGCCACGAATTAAAAACCCCCGTGGCTTTGATTAAAGGTTACGTAGCTACCTTGCGCCGTGACGATGCAGCCTGGGATCAGGAAATCGTCAAGGATAGCTTAAAAGTGATAGAAGAAGAAGCAGACCGCTTAACTGAAATGATCGAAAACCTGCTCGACGCTTCTCGCTTACAGGCGGGTGGTCTTAAATTAAACCACGCCCAGGTTTCGTTAGGACACCTTGCGCAGCGCATCGTAAAACGCTACAGCGCTAACCAGAGCGGCGGGCACACGTTTCGGGTAGCTTTTCCAGATGACTTTCCCGTTGTGTTAGGGGATGAGGACCGTTTGACGCAAGTATTTATCAATCTAATATCCAATGCAATCAAGTACTCTCGTGAGGGCAGTGAAATTCGCGTCAGCGGACAGGTGCGCCAGGACCAGGTCGTGATTTGCGTAACCGATGTGGGGGCGGGAATTGCTCCAGCAGACGTTCCCTTTATCTTTGACCGCTTTTACCGCTCGACTGACGCCAGCCGAAGGACAAAAGGCGCTGGTCTTGGTTTATATCTTACCCGCGCCATTGTAGAAGCGCACGCTGGGCGAATCTGGGTAGATCAGAAATATCAGGATGGGGCGCGAATTTGTTTCTCGTTACCCATATAATTGTTATTATTGTTATTTTAAGGAGAAAATATGCCTAGAACACAAATAAGTTGTCCAAATTGCCGTCAGCCGGTTGCTGTAAATATCAAACAGCTTTTCGATGTCGGTGTTAATCCTGCCGACAAGCAAATATTCCTTTCCGGCGCGGTGAACATGATAGAGTGCCCGCACTGCGGTTTTCGCGGCGCCCTGGGTACACCCATCGTATACCACGACCCGGACAAAGAATTACTGCTCACTTTCGTCCCCTCCGAATTGGGCTTACCGCGCGATGAACAGGAACGCGCCATCGGAGCGCTGCTGAAACAGGCAATGGACAAACTGGCTCCAGAAAAACGGAAAGCCTATTTATTAAATCCGCAAGCCTTCTTCACATTTCAAAGCTTGGTTGAGCGCGTGCTGGCAGCAGATGGCATCACCAAAGAAGTCATTCAAGCCCAACAGGAGCGCATGAAACTAATTGAACGGCTGATAAACGCTTCCTCCGAAGAAAATGTAGATGAAATCATCCAACAGGAAGAAAACTTAATGGATGACGAGTTTTTTACTCTGTTCTCCTCGTTGACGCAATCGGCGGTGGACAGCGGCGATGAACGCGCGGCGCGTAAATTTATCGTTTTACAAGATAAATTATTACGCGTCACGAAAGCCGGGCAGGAAATACTGGCGCAGGCGCGCGAAATCCAGGAAGCCAGAATCGCCTTAGAAGAAGCCGGGGAAGACATCACCAGAGAAAAGTTGCTTGAAATTGTCCTGGCTGCGCCCAACGACCTGCGCCTCAATGCTTTGGTTAGCTACGCCAGACCTTTGATGGATTACGCCTTCTTCCAGCAATTTACTAACCGCATTGCAGGAGTGGGAGAGACGGAGGAAAAACGTCTGATCCAATTGCGCTCCAAACTGCTTGAATACACAAAAGAATACGACCAGGAAGTAGACACGCGTTTGAAACGCGCCAGGCAGAATCTGGAAACTCTCCTCAACGCAGAAGACATCGAGAGCGCCTTGTTGCAGAACCTGCCTGTGGTGGATCAGTTTTTTGCCCAGGTGATGAGTCAAGAACTGGAAGCCGCACGTAAGGCTGGCAATCTGGAGAAATCTGCCAAGTTGAATAAAATGGCAGAGATCCTCCAACAAATCAGCACCCCACCTGAAGTTGCATTAATAGAGGATTTACTCGAAGCCGGCGATGACGAAGCTGTTCGCACAAAAATCCAGGAGAGTAAACTGGAAATCACAAAAGATTTTCTGGAGTTGCTCGAGCAACTCGTCAAACAGGCACAAACCGCGCGGAATACAGATTTGATTACCCGTACACAAAGAGTATATGATGTGGCAAAAGGTATGGCAAAGTGAGCGATGGACGGATAAACTGCGTGACTATAGCCTGATCTTGGCAGGGGCTTTCCTGCAGGCGCTGGCGTTGCGATTATTCCTCGTTCCCGCCTCATTGGCAAGTGGAGGGGTGAGCGGCTTGGCGCAGATCATCAATTACTACACCGGATTTCCGATCGGTTTGATGGTTTTCCTGGGAAATGTGCCCTTGTTTCTGATGGGTTGGCGTTATTTAGGGGGAAGACGGTTTGCATTGCGCACAGCATTCGCGGTTGCCGTCTTCTCTTTCTTGACAGATTTCATTGCACGCTTTTTACCTGTAAACGGGCTTACCCAGGATATGACCCTCAATGCCCTGTACGGCGGCGTCATGAGCGGGATTGGTTTCGGATTGGTTTACCAGGGGCGCGCTACGAGCGGTGGCAGCGACATTCTCGCACGCGTGCTCAACCACTGGCGCGGCATCTCCATTTCTCACGCCTATTTACTGACCGATGCCCTGGTAATGTTCTTAGCTGGTATTTCTTTTAGCTGGGAGCACGCCCTTTACGCTTTGGTAATGTTATACATCAGTGGAGTTGCCGCAGAGACTGTATCCCAGGGGGCAAGCGTGGTGCGCACTGCTATGATCATCACCCAATGCCTACAACAGGTTATAGAACAGATTCTATACGGACTGGAACGCGGCGTTACAGTCTTGAACGGAAAAGGCGGATATACTGGAGAAGAACGTACGGTTTTATATTGTGTGATCAGTCGTACCGAAGTTGGACAATTGAAAGCTCTCGTGCGCGAAGCAGATGCACACGCATTTATGGTAATTGGAGATGCCTACGAAGCCTTGGGAGAAGGGTTTCAACCCTTAAAAGAAAAAATATAACCAGAACTCCTCAAAGCGCTCCATTATTATGCAACTTTCTTTTTGGCTTTGCGTATAATTCCTTAGAGATAAAAATTGAGGATTTATGATCAACGACGAGACGATGCAATGTATTGCAAAAGCCCGGCAAGGGGATGACGATGCCTTTGCCAGGTTGGTTGAGATGTACCAAAATCCGGTGTTTTACCTTTGCTATCGCATGCTCGGAGAGACGCAAGAGGCAGAAGATGGTGCGCAAGAGACATTTTTACGCGCCTATCGTTCCCTACAGAAATATGACGCCGAGAGACCATTTCTAACCTGGCTGCTGGCAATTGCCTCGCATTATTGTATAGATCAGATTCGCAAACGGAAAGTACAATTTATCTCTGTTGATAATGACGATGAAGACGATCGGGCAGAACAAGAGATTGAAGTCAAATCACCCGGACCGGAAGCCCTACTTCGAGAAGGAGAGGAACGTCGTCAAGTGCGCGCTTTGTTAAACGTATTAGAGCCAACCGACCGCGCCGCGGTGGTCCTCGTATATTGGTACGAATATTCTTATGAAGAAATCGCCCTTGCTTTATCCCTTTCTCCCAGCGCTGTTAAAAGCCGTCTGCACCGCGCCCGCCGCCCGCTTGCAAAAACCTGGCTGGCACAAGATGCAGCGCGCACAGCCGCAGAGAAAAAGAACGTCATTTCAATTGTCCAACCAAAACCTGAGAGGAAACGCTATGAAATGCCGGTACTATGAACAATTATTTTTTGACAGCACTTCAACAAACAGGCGTGTTTTAACCCAAACCCAATATCAGGCGCTGCAGAATCACTTACAGGAATGTCCTTCTTGCCGGGAATTGCAGTCCGCTTGGGGCAAAGTAGAAGCGCTCTTCGCCGTGGAAAAAGCCGCCGACGCACCTGTTCCCGCGCCGGGATTCTCGGCGCGCTGGAAAGAACGTCTTGAAAAAGAACAGCGCATCAAAGAAAGACAGCAAATCTGGAGTGCACTGTCATTTTTCCTCAGCAGCGCAGCCATGAGCCTTTCAATGATCATCGTTTGGTTTGCGTTATCTTTCGGTACGCCGTCAGAATGGCTGGCTGGTCTCATTCGAGAAATCATGGCACTGGTCATCTACTTGACTGCCATGCAGAGTGTTTTCTCCGTCCTCCAGAACGTCTTTCCCATCGGGGGAGTCTTCTTCTTGACTTCGGGAATCATTTCTTGCGTGTTTGTCTTGAGTGTGCTATGGGTCATGTCTTTACAGAGAATCAATGTTTTACGGAGGATAAGTTGATGAAAGTAGTGAAACGATGCATCTGGATAGGGCTGTTGATAATCAGCCTGTTCGCGCTGCCCGCAGAGGCGCTGGCTTCTGGAATGCAACGCGGCTTAAGGGATCGCATCATCGTGGGGGGAGAATTCACTCTTAAAGAAGGGGAAATCTTAGACGGGGGAATTCTCAGCTTCGGCGGTGAAGTAACCTTGGAGGAAGGCTCTCGCGTTACAAAAGATGTGGTTGTGTTTGGTGGAGAATTTGATGCCAGTGGACAAGTGCAAGGTAATTTTGTTGCCTTCGGCGGAGAAATTCAATTATACGAAACTGCTGAAATTGACGGGGATTTGATCCAATTTGGTGGTCGCTTAATCCGCGACGAAAACACGGTAATCAAAGGAGATGTGATTTCCGAAACAGATATCAGCGGGATGGATTGGAAATGGAACAAACCACCCAAACCTCCGCTGCCGTTTCCCCCTGCGCCTATGGGTTTCTTTGACTATGGGACAGGGCTTTTCTTCGGTTTCTTATGGCTGTTGTTCGTTTCCCTGCTAATGGCAGCCCTAAGCGTGATGATCACCCTCCTCTTCCCTGCACCTACCCAGCGTATTGGCGCTACCGTAATCAATCAACCAATAGTCAGTTGGGGAATTGGTCTGTTGACTGCGGTTGTATTACCCGTTTTTCTGTTGTTTATGGGGGTTACTGTTATCCTTCTGCCAGTAACCTTGGTAGGGTATTTAGCAATGATAGTCGGCTTCCTATTAGGTTGGGCTGCCCTGGGATATGAAGTCGGACATAAGTTGAATCAGCAGATGAATCAACAATGGGCGCCCGCAGTAGCGTGTGGTTTGGGCACGTTTGCCCTCACGTTCATCACCTGGGGAATTGCAAAATACATCCCCTGTGTGGGTTGGCTGTTACCCTTCCTGGTACTCTTGCCGCTCGGTTTAGGCGCTGTCGTGCTTACCCGCCTGGGAACACAGGCGTATCCTGTACATACTACCCTGGCAGGAAATGGCACACCGGGGAATGCAGCGTCACCTCTCAGTGATCAAATTGCCAGCCAAAGCGTGGATAGCGCTCCCCAAACCAGCGAGCCGCCTTCCGCACCGACAACGCAAGAAAACGCCCCACAAGCCCCAGATGGAGAACAACCTCCCAGCGTAAGTTAAATATTCTTGGGGTAACAAACAGGCTGTCCAAAAAGAAAACCATTTTCCTTGAGGATCCAACGGATTTATTCTTAGCCGCCTCTATCTGACATAGTAAATTTGGACTTATTGGACAGCCCGTGAATTCTAAAAAACGTGATGTTTTTGCTTAATTTGCCAGAAAGTGCAACGTCGCTCCGAGAATAATGAAAATTTGTCCAATGTGATAGGCAACGCGATTGTACAACTTGGAGTGGGAGATTGGTTGGATGAAAAAATTCCACGCTAGCAAAGTGTCTGAGAGAAAGAACAGCATCGCGCCCGTTCCCACCAGAAGGGCATGTGCGTCCTGCCATTTTTCTCCCTGCGTGTACGTAAACAAAGCTGAAATGAGCATCAAACTGAGCGCACTGATGTAGAGAATGATCCCATATTTAGAAGAGGCATGTTTTTGAGCCCGCGGGGAACGTAAAACTCGTAAGCAGACTTGTACAGCGGTAATGGCTACCATAATGATAACCAGGACGCCGGCAACATTAAACCGTGGAGGAAAGTAAGGATTCAAGCCGATGATGTAAAAAACGTGCGTCAAAAAAAAGCCCACCAGACCCAGCGTCATTGTCTTATGAGTGTGTTTGGGAAGCAAGGCAACATCCCCTAGCGCGGAGAAAAACAATCCCAACCCAAACCAAAGTAAATGGTTGCGAAAAGCGCTGGCAACTCCCAGCCAGACTAGCAATGCGATCACAACCAAGGGTTTGGTAACGCACTCGGCTTGGAAAATGAAAGAGGTTCGATTTTTCTCCAGGCGGTTGACGACGATCCAGTTTATGACAGCGAACAAGGCAGGAAACAGGAGATATATATACATCAATGAAATTCCGTTGTTTTATAGAGATTGAATTGCACCAGTTGAATAAAGCAAACGCGCCAGTGCGTCGTCTACCTGGCTGTGAACGGGAGGATATGCGCGATGCAGACTTTCAAGATTAAGAAGCGTCTCTGCTACGCTAACCTGACGCCCAAGCCGCAGGGACGTATTGCGGATAAACAGGTTATGCTGTGTGCGATGACAAAGAGCCGCACGCGTTTTCTCATCCATAACAGGCGAAACGTCCAGAACCAGGTGGGCTGGGTCGCTCTTGTTCGCCAGATGCGGCTTGGGATGCCCTGTAAAATCTGCCTGGATGGTATAATGCAAAGGAGCCTTATCCCCAAGCAAAGCAATCACCTGGCAGGCAGCCTGATACGTTAACAGGTGCGCCGGGTGCCCATATTCACCGTTTGATCCATGCGTAATGAGAACGTCAGGCTTAAGAGAATTAACATGCTGCAAAACTGTACGAACCAGTTCGTCAATATCGTCCGTGTAGGGGAAGAGTTGGTTATTTTCCCCCACCACAGGATCAACGTAATCCAGCAAGTGCAGTCTTTTACCGCCCAGGGCTTCAACCGCACAAGCCAGTTCCTGCTGGCGCACGCTTCCCAATTCTTCTTGCGTGCAAACAGGCGGATCTCCATATTCCCCTCCCTCGCCGCGCGTGGCACAAAGGTAATGGATTTCTGCCCCGTGTTTTGCCAGCAAAGCCAGCGTGCCGCCGCATAACATGGTTTCATCATCGGGATGAGCAAAAAATGTAAGGATGATCATAACACTATCTTTTTGGTATCGTAAGGTTTATGTACCGTTCATTATAACCCAATTCCATTAAATATCAAATAAAGGAGATGATACTATGAGTGACCAGAATCAACCCCAGAGCGAGCTTGCCAGCGAATTTCAGAAATTAGGGCAAAACATTCAGCAAGTTGTCCAAGCCGCAGTGGAAAGCGATGAATTTAAGAAATTCCGCGAGGAAATGCAGCAAGGATTATCTGACTTAGGCGAATCGTTGAACAATTTTGTCAAGGAATTGTCAGATACGCCAACCGGGCAAAAAGTGAGAAACGGACTGGACAATTTGCAGGAGAAAGCCCGCCAAGCAGAGATAGAGACAAAGGTTCGCCAGGAAGTGCTTTCTGCTTTGCAGAAGGCAAACCTGGAATTAGAAAAAGCTTCGGCGCGCTGGAAGCCGGCAGAAGGCGGCGCGGAGACAGGAGATGCGCCAACCCCCGAAACGCCCGCCCCAGAACAACCATCTGCATCGCAAGGTTCTGAAACAGAGCCGCCGGCTGCCTGATCATGATTAAAATTGAGAAGGTAACCGGTGAACCTATCCAGCAGGGAAAAATGACCATCACTCCTGTTGCCCTAAAGCTAACCGTTCACGCCCCAAAAGCGCTGCGTCATTTTGGCGGTGGGGTAATCTGGAATCGTCCTTCTGCTCTTCTCGTCGAGGAGGAGAAGGGTGAGTCACAGCGTTTGCCCGTCCATGACGTAACCACCCTTGCAATCCTGGGCTTTATCGGGGTAGCAGTCAGTGCGCTTTTGGTCTGGTTTTTTATCAAAACAAAATAATCCACTTTATTTTCTGGAGAGTGATCTTATGAGTACGAGCGAAGACGAAAACAAAATAGTTGAACCAGAAAACGCTTACAATGTGATCGAGAAAGCATATTCCGAGTTGCTTTCCAATCGAGGTGTGAGCGCAGCTTACGGAACCCCGGTAAGCGTTGGTAACGTTACTGTTATCCCTACCGCAGAAACGTTATCTGTAATTGGCATAGGCGTTGGCTCCATGTACGGAAGTGGACAAGCACCATCGCAATCCGCCGGGGAGCAACAAGCCGGTAAGGGCGGTGCCGGTGGCGGAGGCGGAGGCGGCAGAACCTTCTCGCGCCCGGTAGCGGTTGTGGTAATTGACCAACAAAGCGTGCGTGTGGAACCCGTAGTGGACATAACCCAAATAGGGCTGGCAGCCTTGACCGCGTTTGGAATTATGTTTGCCTTTGGTTTGGGACTGGTCAAATCCAGTGACGTTTTACGGCGTCTGAAAGGAAACAAATAACGGTAATGTCTTGTGCAGGCTGCCCAAAAACGACGTTTAAGTATTTGGGCAGCCCGTTATCCTATCGTTGCGGTGTGCCCATAAATTCTTCAGCAGTAGCGTGTCCGGGTTGGCTGATGCCTTCTCGTTTAAATATCTTCCAAATTGTGAGGAAAATAATTTTCACGTCCAACCAGAAAGACCAGTGATCCACGTACCAGACGTCCAGACGGAATTTATCTTCCCAGGTAATCGCGTTCCTGCCGTTTACCTGCGCCCATCCGGTAATGCCAGGCATGGCGTCGTGTCGGCGCATTTGCTCAGCCGAGTAACGCGTTAAGTATTGCATCAGAAGCGGGCGGGGTCCAACCAGGCTCATTTCCCCACCCTGGACGATAAACAACGCGGGCAGATCGTC
>CAZGDA010000016.1:17872-37027 GCA_964524425.1 uncultured Anaerolineaceae bacterium
GCGAAGAAAGCGCCCGAATTTCGTCAGTCGTTGTTCGTCGGGCAACAGATTTCCCTGCTCGTCGCGTGCACCGCTCATGCTGCGAAACTTGTAAATCTGGAACGGTTTACCCTTATAGCCTGGGCGCGTTTGGCAGAACAACACGGGTGTGCCGTGATAGAAAAGCACCAGCAACGCGATGCCCGCCAGGAGGGGAGAGAGGAGGAGCATCCCCACCCCGGCAATAAAAAGGTCAAAAATCCGTTTGATCATTGGCATAGCTTAATAAATTATAGTATAAAAAGGCTTCCGAAACCACACGATTTCGGAAGCCTTGCTATTTATTATTTACACACCCAAGCAGAGATCTACTTCTTGGCTTTGTGTTTGATGGCAGCCTGCGCAGCAGCCAGACGCGCAATCGGTACGCGGAATGGCGAACAAGATACGTAGTTGTTGCCAACCAGGTGACAGAACTCGATTGATTCGGGATCGCCGCCGTGTTCACCACAAATACCCACTTCAAGCTCCACGCGGGATTTACGCCCGTCTTCCACAGCCATGCGCATCAAACGACCAACGCCGTCGCGGTCAATGGTTTGGAAGGGATTCTTGGGCAAAATGCCGTCTTCAACGTATTTCAGCAGGAAGTTGCGTTCAGCATCATCGCGGCTGTAACCATAGGTCATCTGCGTCAAGTCGTTGGTGCCAAAGGAGAAGAATTCGGCTACTTCAGCAATTTCGGTTGCGGTAACTGCCGCGCGCGGAATTTCAATCATAGTACCGAATTTGTACGGGAAGGTTACCTTCTTCGTATCCATAACGTTCTTGGCAATCTCGACCAGGCGCGGCTGAATCACGTTCAGTTCTTTGACCGTGCCCGTGAGCGGAATCATCACTTCGGGCTTGACGTGCACGCCCTTCAGAGCTGCGTCGGCAGCGCCTTCAAAGATGGCGCGCACCTGCATCTCGACGATTTCAGGCATCATAATGCTCAAACGAACACCGCGTAAACCCATCATCGGGTTGCTTTCGTGTAAGGCGGATACTTTTGCCAACAGAGTTTCTTTTTCTGCCAAACCCTTCGTTTCGCCCTTCACCCGCATCGTGATGACCTCTTCCAATAACGATTCCTGCGAAGGCAAGAACTCGTGCAACGGCGGGTCAATCAAACGGATGATGACCGGATAGCCATCCATCGCTTCAAACAGACCCTGGAAGTCGCTGCGCTGGTAAGGCAACAGTTCATCCAATGCCTTCTTGCGATCTTCGACCTTCTCAGATAAAATCATACGTTGCACGACGGGCAGGCGTTCCTGCTCAAAGAACATGTGCTCCGTGCGGCAGAGACCAATCCCGACCGCGCCGTAAGAACGTGCCCGGCGAGCATCTGCCGGATAATCCGCGTTTGCCCAAACCTGTAGACCGCGCGTTGGCCAGCCCTCTGGCACCTGGCGGATGCCAGGCGTGGCGGCGATTTCGTCTGCCCAGGTGAGCAATGTCATCAATTCCGTCTGTTCTTCCAGTTTTGGTGCAATCGTGGGAATTTTTCCAATGAACGCTTCCCCGGTAGTGCCGTCAATAGAAATCCATTCGCCTTCTTTCAAGACTTTATCGTTGGCTTCCATCTGGCGTTTTTCCAGGTCTATGCGGATATCGGAGGCGCCAACGATGCAGGGCACGCCGAACTGACGCGCCACAACAGCTGCGTGAGAGGTAGCGCCGCCTTCGCTGGTCAAAATGCCTTTTGCGGCTAACATGCCGTGCACGTCATCCGGTTTGGTGAACGGGCGCACCATAATAACCTGTTGCCCTTCTTCCTTTGCCATCTTTTCGGCTTTATCGGCGTCAAAATAAATCTGACCGACGGCTGCACCGGGAGAGGCATTTACGCCTTTGGCGTACAGGTTGCCTTCCTTAACGGCTTTTTTCTTGACTTCCATGTCAAACTGCGGGTGAAGCAGGGTATCTACCTGGGCGGGAGTTACGCGCGTGATGGCTTTCTCTTTGTTGATCAAGCCCTCGTTGACCATATCCACAGCCACTTTGACCGCCGCCTTCGCAGTGCGTTTACCGTCGCGGGTTTGCAGCATCCACAGGCGGTTGCGTTCGATGGTAAATTCCATGTCCTGCATGTCAGTGTAGTGTTTTTCCAACGTTTTGCAGATCTCGACAAACTGCTCGTAAGATTTGGGCATTTCCTTTGCCAGTTCGGCGATGGGAGTGGTATTGCGGATACCTGCCACAACGTCTTCGCCTTGAGCATTGATGAGATAATCACCATACAGTTTGCGCTCACCAGTCGCGGGATCGCGCGTGAAGGCAACGCCGGTAGCGGAGTCATTGCCCATGTTACCAAACACCATCGTACAGATGTTAACGGCTGTACCAAGGTTGTGAGGGATGTTGGTGGCGTTGCGGTAATCCACCGCACGTTTTCCAAACCAGGAGCCAAACACGGCTTCGGTTGCCAGGCGCATCTGCTCCAACGGATCCTGAGGGAAGTCGAAGCCTTTATGCTTCTTGATCACTGCCTGGAACTGTTTGGTCAGGGTTTTCCAGTCTTCGGCGCTTAATTCGGTGTCATTTTTAACGCCCTTCTTCTTTTTATATTCATCGAGCGGGTCTTCAAAGGCTTCGTCTTCGATGCCCAGCACGACCGATCCAAACATCTGCACCAGGCGGCGGTAAGAGTCGTACACAAAGCGCTCGTCACCCGTGAGTTTGACCATACCCTCGGCTGTCTTGTCCGTAAGACCGATGTTTAAAACCGTGTCCATCATTCCTGGCATAGAGAATTTAGCGCCAGAACGGCAGGACACCAACAGAGGATTGGCAGGGTCGCCGAATTTCTTGCCAGTAAGCGTTTCTACTTCCTTAAGCGCCTTTAGCGCCTCGTCCCACATACCTTCCGGGAATTTATTCCCAGCCTCGAGGTAGGCATTACAAGCTTCGGTGGTGATGGTGAAACCAGGGGGCACGGGTAGTCCTATACGGGTCATTTCAGCCAGGTTGGCGCCTTTTCCACCCAAAAGAGCGCGCACCGCATCCCATGATCCGCCGACATAGGCTTCTGCCTTGTCTACTTCATTGAATAAATAAACCCATTTTTTGCTCATTATTAATTATTTACCTCCGTTTATGATAGCCAGATTCGGCTGATTTTTGAAGTCCAAATCATTGATTTTCGTGCGAAAATCTTTATCTTCTTTTCCCCGGCGCAGAACCGTGCCGCGCAGGGCGTGAATCTCTTGAATCACCGTGTCCCTCCCGGCGTGGTGCCGGACGGTCGCGCATAGCCGCTTCTTCGGCTGTCCAGCCTTCCAAGACTGCCTGTCGGGAAAGACGAATCTTGCCTTCCGCTTCAATGCCCGTTACCATAACGGTTATTTCATCGCCCACTTTTACGACGTCTTCTACCGTGCGTACGCGTTCACTATCCAGTTGGGAAATGTGGACAAGACCGTCCTGTTTGGGCAATATTTCCACAAAAGCCCCGAACGTGGTTGTTCGCACCACCTTTCCGGTGTAAATCTGTCCCACTTTGACCGTTTCTGCGTAGGCGGCAATGCGCTCGCGCGCAATCCGTTCGCTTTCTTTATTCGTCGAAGCGATGAAGACCGTGCCGTCTTCACTGATGTCCAGTGTTGTGCCGCTTTCATCTTGAATGGCGCGAATATTTTTACCGCCAGGTCCGATGATGGCGCCAATTTTATCCACGGGCACTTTAACCGTAGAAATGCGTGGCACGAAAGCTTTTAACTCCTCTCGTGGGGCGGGGATGACCGCCTCCATCTCTTTGAGAATGGCAAGGCGCGCCTCGCGTGCCTGACCCAAAGCCTGAGACATGATTTCTTTGGATATACCTTTGATCTTGATGTCCATTTGCAAGGCAGTTATACCCTGCTCTGTACCAGCGACTTTAAAGTCCATATCGCCCAGGTGGTCTTCCACGCCTTGAATATCGGTGAGAATGGCAAATTTGTCTTCTTCTTTAATTAACCCCATCGCAATCCCTGCCACTGGGGCTTTAATCGGCACACCAGTGTCCATCAATGCCAGGGTCGAACCACACACCGACGCCATCGAAGACGAACCATTCGAGGAAAGCACTTCCGAAACCAGGCGCAGTGTATAAGGAAATTCCGATTCGGGCGGTATGACGGGTAATAAGGCGCGTTCTGCAAGCGCTCCATGTCCAATAGAACGTCTTGGAGTGCTGCGCACAGGCGATACTTCTCCCGTGGAAAACGGAGGGAAGTTATAATGGTGCATGTAACGCTTGTTATCCACAGGCGCCAATCCATCCATTTCCTGGGCTTCGCGTGGCATTCCCAGGGTGGCTAAAGTCAGCACCTGGGTTTCTCCACGTGTGAAAATGCCTGAACCGTGGGCGCGCGGGCTGAAATCCACACTACACCAGATCGGGCGAATTTGTGTTACGTTACGACCATCTGGACGAACGCCAACGTCGAGAATACGCCGGCGCACGACGTGTTTGTATACTTCTTCAAAAGCGTTGTTAACGTCTCGTTTTGTCGCTGCGTTCTCTTCTCCGGTAACCAACTCGGCGATGATCTGCTCCTGCAGAGTTTTGACCGCCGTATTGATGTCGGTCTTGCTGCCCGACTGGACGAGAATTCGTTCCAGTTCGGGGGTGGCGCGTTGCTCCACTCGTGCTTCCACTTCTTTGTTGACCGTGTACGCCACGTAAGCAGCTTTGTCCTTACCCACCTCGGCTGCCATACGCTCCTGCACGGCGACAAGCTGCTGCAATTCGCTGTGTCCAAACTCCAATGCAGATACCATCACGTCTTCACTGACCTGATCCGCACCACATTCCACCATAAGAATGGCGTCTTTGGTTCCAGCGATGCGTAAATCGAGAGAAGATTGTTTTATTTCTGCATACGTTGGATTTGTGATAAACTTGCCATCAATCAAACCGATGCGTACTGCACCAACAGGACCTCCCCAGGGAATGCCTGAGATACTCACTGCTGCCGACGCGGCGTTGACGGCGAGGATATCCAGCGGATTCTCGTCGTCCGCAGAGAAAGAATACATGAGTACTTGTACTTCGTTGAAAAAGTCTTTGGGAAATAGAGGACGGATTGGGCGGTCAGTAAGGCGTGCTGTGAGGATCGCTTCATCTGTGGGGCGTCCTTCACGGCGGAAGAAAGAGCCGGGGATGCGTCCGCCGGCGTACATGCGCTCTTCATAATCAACGGTGAGCGGGAAAAAATCCGCCTCCTCTTTTGCTTTTGGACTCATTGTCGCGGTAGCAAAGACCATCGTGCCACCTATTTGCACAGTAACTGCCCCGCCGGCTTGAAATGCCAACATTCCTGTTTCAAAAATTACTGTTTTATTACCAACTTCAGCGGTAAACCTTTTTGCTTCTGGTTTCATTTGTTCTCCTGTTTAAATTCCAATAGCAGGTACCCCATCTGTACTTAACATGACAAATTGCCTGGAAAGGTGCAGATGGGATCGTGCAATATAATTACCCCACTTTACTTACAGCCAGGGACGGAGAGTTATCGGATTATGCTTTTCTACGGATGTTGAGGGCTTCGGTCAATGCGAGATAGCGTTGATAGTCCGTTCGTCGCAAATAATTGAGCAATCTTCGCCGGTGACCAACCATTTTTAACAAGCCTCTGCGAGATGATTCATCGTGTTTGTGAGCGCGCAAGTGCTCAGTCAATTGCTGAATACGAGAGGTTAATAATGCAACCTGCACAGAGGGTGAGCCAGTATCATTATCGTGCCGAGCATGCTCGTGGATAATCTCCAATTTTTTTTCTTTATCAATAGCCATGACGTCTGCTTTCTCCTTATAGATGTTTAAAAATATATATTTATTATGTATTGACAAGCAGGTCACCATGGAGGCAGGATTACCGCCCCCAGGTCCAGTCAACCCCCATATTATACCAGAGTTATGTAAGATTGGGGAGAGTAATTTTTTTCATCAACCCGTCAACCCCAACTGCGGGGCAATCCGACGCAGGGCAAGGATAACATTGCCCGTGTGTTCCCAAAGGTCAACACCAAATTCCTGCGCGCTCTGCTCAATTTCGGCGCGGTTTGCCCCGGCGGCAAAGGCGCGGTCTTTCCACTTCTTCTTTACAGAACTAACTTCCATATCCATTAAAGATTTAGACGGACGTACAAGCGCTACTGCGGTTATCAGCCCGGTAATTTCATCACAGGCAGAAAGCGCCTTTTCCATGCGAGAAACACGCGCCACGCCCGTATGATCAGCGTGGCTGAGGACAGCGCGCACTATTTCTTCCGGCACACCGCGCTGGCGTAAAATCGGTGCACCGTCTTGCGGATGGGATTCCAGCGTGGGATGAATTTCCCAGTCAAAATCGTGCAGCAAGCCAACCACGCCCCATTTTTCTACGTCCTCTCCATATTTCTCGGCGTAAAAACACATCGCCGCCTCTACTGCCAGCATGTGGTTGATGAGACTGGGGCTTTTTACGTACTCCATTACAATAGACATGGCTTCTTCTCTGGTCATACTTTTCTCCGCACAGAAATTTGGGTTAGAATCGGTTCTGGTTTTCCCAAAATGGGCAACGGACGCGTAACATGCACTTCCCATAGGGCAACAACAGTGGCAAACATTTCGCGAATGTTCCAAAAAGTGAGCAAACTTCGCGAATAGCGGTGTCGGTTGGCAGGTACACCTACCGATGAAACCCCCAGCGTATTACACGTATAAATTGACCTGGGCAGATGAAAACTCTGCGTTACCAGAATGGCTTCCTGGATGCCAAATATATGACGGGCGCGGTAACATGTATCATACGTTCGCAGACCGGCGTAATCCAGCACAATCGCCTCATCGGGCACTCCCAGGCTGAGCGCGTACCGACGCATAGATTCGGGTTCATTGTGATAGATGGTGCGGTTATCTCCGCTCATCAACAGCTTTTCAACTTTCCCCGCTTTGTACAAATCCGCTGCCAGCGCCACACGATCGCGCAACACCGACGTAGGAGAACCATCTCGTAACAAACCAGCCCCAAACACAATCGCTACCGGCTTTGCAGGAACAGCCTGCAAGTCAAAAACACGTTGGCTTTCCACGTATGTATACGCATACAACAGCGTGAATATGCGCGAAATAATCAACCCTATGACCCCTATAGCACAGAATCCCAGGGCAAGGTAGAATATTTTCTCTGCTATTCGTTTATACATGTCTTGATTTTACCATAGGTTTTCTATAGGATTGAATCTATAGGATCGAATAGGACGGCATTTATAATCCTACTCTGGCGCGAGTGGTTCCGTTGCTTCAGCACAAACGGGGATTGTATTCGTGTTGCTGTTGGCGTTGAGAGGCAAACCAAAATATTCAGAAGGGTCGAGTGTGTTATTGATGTCTAACTCATTCAGATAGAGACCGTTACCGTTATCCTTCACGATGGAAAAATGTAAGTGGACACCTACGGGAGTATCCGCGACACCGGAATAATTCCCTTGATAACCAAGCAGGGTTCCTGCTTCGACGTATTTCTCCTTCGTGCCGGGAGGAAACTCAGCGCTGATGTAAGAAATATCACCGCTGGGGTCTGCCATGTGGGTGTAATACGTCCAGATCTGGCGTCCTGGGAAAAGCGGATCCTCGGGGATGCGCACGATAACGGAAGACTTCCAATCTGCCAGGCGGGTGAGGTAACCGGCATACGCCGCATAAACTGGCGCCTCACCTGGTTCCAACCGGCTGAATATATCCAATCCCTGGTGGCGGTGTCCAGGACGAAACGAGTCGTCCCAAATATAGCCGATAAACCCCTGTGTGGGAAAAGAAAAAGGCGCATCGCCGCAGCGCGAATTGGGTGTAATTGCCCAGTCGGGATGTTTTTGCGAATTTCTGAACCATTCTGCAACCAGTCTGTCCCGCGCCAGGCTGCGCAGGGGAACCGGCAACGGTAATTTTGTACACGCGCTAAGAATGCTTAAGCCAATACATGCCAGGAGAAAGATGACGAGGATGGTGTGCATACTCCAATTTGACATAGCTGAATCCTTCGATAGAATAACAACCTGGAAGGGTGAAATGTATAAATCCAGGCATTTCACTCTAAATTATACATGCAAATGCAAAAACGTAAGTTGGAGTTTACCGGTTTGCGGTATAATAAAACAAAGCAGGAATTTATTTCTGAAGGGTATGGACTTTTTTGTATGAAGCAAAAGTTGACGATTGAGCATGGTTTGTACATTCTGGCTTTGTTAATTGGAGCAGGCTTACGTTTCACACATCTAGGAGTCTTGCCCCTTTCAGATTACGAAGCGCGCGGCGCTTTAGCTGCGCTGCACATCGCGCAAGGGAACGTCCCCGCCTGGGCGTCTATTCCGGCTTACGAAATGTTAAGCGGCTTGCTCATTTTCCTTTTTGGCTCGAACAATTACGTGGCGCGGTTTTTACCGGCGCTGGTGGGCAGTTTGCTTGTGCTTGCCCCGCTTCTATTTCGCCCCTGGTTAGGCAGGCAGGCAGCCTTGATATGCGCGTTTGGCTTGGCTTTTGACCCTGGACTCGTAGCGGTTTCACGTTCCATAGGCAGCCCACTCATGGCGGTCAGCTTTAGCGTTCTGGCTTTGGGGCTATGGCACGTCAAACGTCCTTTTTGGGCGTGTGCGACTTTCGCCCTGGCATTGCTCAGCGGTCCGTCCGTTTTTGCAGGCGGAATATCTCTCGCTCTCGCCGCAGGAATCGGGCGGCTTTTGTTAAGAAAAGAAGAAGAAAAGCAATCATCCGCTCCCTCGCAAGGCGGGAATGAAGAGGATGAAAAACCCCCAGTAAAAGCGTTGTGGACATTCATAACGGTTGCTTTGCTTGTCTTTCTTGCCGTTGCGACTTTGCTTTTCCGTTTCCCGCAGGGTTTGGGAATATTTGCACACAGTTTTCTGACATATTTCCAGGGCTGGGCTGCAACTCCACAACTTGACGCGCTCACGCTGGTAGGAATGCTCGTTTTATACCAGCCCCTGGCGCTTGGGTTTGGTCTGGCGGGAGCGCTGCGCGGCTGGCTCCAGGGAGGCACGTTCAAACGCTGGCTAAGCATCTGGCTTGGTGTAAACCTCATTCTTTGCCTCGTCTATCCGGCGCGCCAGCCGGGAGATTTAGTCTGGTTGTTGATCCCTTTATGGGGGTTGGCAGCTAGTGAAATTGCCTGCGCTTTTCAAATCCCGGTACACGATATAACCGCAGCTTTGGGACAGGCGCTATTGATCTTTGTTTTGTTTGCGTTGGCGTGGATTAACTTCGCCGGCTTGCTCATCGCCCAACCCACACCAGAAATGACGCGCATGCGCTGGATTATGATCGGCGGTGTTTTTGTGCTAGGACTCCTGGCAACTGTTCTGGTAGGCATGGGTTGGTCGTTTCATTCAGCGCGATTGGGGTTGATCTGGGGTGTGTTCTCTAGCCTGGCGTTGATGGTGATCAGCTCTGCCTGGGGAGTGATGCACGTTTCTCCTTTTGGAGAAGGTGCTCCCGATTTCGCCTACCCTCCCGCAGCGCAGTGGGCGCCTATGCCGGCAACTGGGGAAGAGAGAATGCTGTTGCATACCCTGGGAGACTTGGCAGAATGGCATAGCGGTAACCGGCGTATTCTTGACATTGTTGTTGTATCGCCCGATCCGGTTTGTGATACGTGCCTCTATTCTCCTGCCCTACAATGGAGCCTGCGCGATTTTCATGGAGTGCGTTTCGTTGATCAATTGCGCAAAGATGATACTCCTTCAGTTGTGATTACTACACAATATGAGTCAGACCTGAATTTGACAACTGCATATCGTGGGCAGAGCTTTGCCTGGTTCGTCTTTCCTGAATGGCAGGCTGGCTTTGGAATCCCTGCGGATTGGATTCGCTGGCTTTTATACCGAAACGTCCCTGCGAAAATGGAGCAGGTCATCCTTTGGGCGCGCAGCGATATCTTCCCAGGCGCCAGCGCCGCTGCGGACCAAACCCTAACCGTGCCTGTGCAAGAGGTCATTCCGCCGGAAACCAATCCATAAGCGGGGATTATGAAAAACAACGCACCTACGACTATCACCATTGACGGTCCAGCGGCTTCGGGAAAAACGACGCTGGGACACAGGCTTGCTGAGTCGTTGGGGTATTTGTTTTTCGATACAGGGGTAATGTATCGCGCGGTTGCATGGGCGGTTTTACAGCATGGAGTTGCAGTGCAGGATGAACAGGCAGTTTCCACCCTGGTTGAGCAATTAGATATTGACGTGCAGTTGCCCTCTGCCGCCGATGGACGCACCTGCGACGTATCCGTAAACGGACAGGACGTAACCTGGGACATCCGCCGCCCGGAAGTCGAGCAGATCGTCTCGCAAGTGGCAGCCTACGCGCAGGTTCGTCGTGTTCTCACTGCCCAACAACGCAAGATAGGATTACGCGGCAAAGTTGTGATGGTTGGGCGCGACATCGGCACGGTCGTTTTGCCAGAAGCCCAGCTTAAAGTATATCTTGAAGCTTCAGCAGAAGAGCGTGCCCGCCGCCGCTTTCAGGAACTGCACACCCGCGGGGAAGACGTATCTTACGAAAACATTTTAAATACCACCCAACAGCGCGATTTAATCGACTCGACCCGCACAGTTGCTCCCCTCCAACCCGCAGCAGATGCGATAATTATCAATTCGGATAATATGGACGAAGACATGGTTTTATCCTGTGTTTCTGCGCTGCTATGAACTTTTTGGCATGACCTTTGCACGCTGATTTTATGCTATGACGCTGTTAAACGCGACCCCTTTCTTCATCTACCCTGGCTCCTGGATAGGTTGGCTGTGGGCAGGCGTATTGCTGGCAATTATTCTGCTTGCCTGCTGGCGTTGGCGAATCCACAACCTGCGCATGGGTTTGCGCCAATGGGCTGTTGCGCTTTTTTTGACCTGCCTCGTTCCTCCGACCAGTTTGTTTTTCGGCTTGCGCATAACAATGCCTGGCGCTCTACCGCCTCCAGGTATACCAATGGACTCTATCGAACCGGCGATCATGTTCCTGTCCGTATTGCCCTGGTTTTTGGCAGCGCGTTTGCTGGGAGTTCGTTGGGCAGGTTTTCTGGGCGCCCTTTCAGGGTTTCTTATAGGCTATTGGAAAACGCACAGCATCTTTACGCCGCTTGAAATGGCTCTCATGGGGGTGTTGTTGGCAGTGGCACTGCGTCAGCAATATCGCACTTGGGAATATCACCTCCTTCGCCTTCCGCTTGGTGCCGCAGCGGTGCTCTGCGGGTTCTATCCAGTATTGTTTGGCGTCAATCAAACCCTGGGCAACTGGCACGCCGTTACCTATCAGGCATTTTTGGGTGGTTTAGATTACGCGTTAAGCAACGTCCTCGGTTACAGCGTTGCTTTCCTGGTCCCCGCTCTTTTGGCAGGGCTAATTTGCCAGGTTATTGCCCTGGGCAATCCTAAAATATGGGGTAAAGTCGAGGCTACCTCTCCATCCCCAGCAGAAACGAGCCTGGAAGTGCGCTTTTTCTACATGCTAGGACCCCTTTTCATTTTACTGGCGGTCGCCCTATTAGCCGGTGTGTGGATAGTTCTCGGGCAGGTTTCCCGACAAATGTTGCAAGATAGGATGGTGAGCGCTGCCAATATCACCGCCCAAAGCATACCGCTTTATTTACAAACCGGGCAAGACCTGGCAAGCCAGTTAGCCAATGACAGTCGTTTGTACGATCCCGCTCAAGAAGAAGAGGCTGAAGGATCGGAACAGAAACTGGTGGGCATACTCCAGGAAAAAGTGGGGTTAATTCCCTATTTCGACCATTTGATTTTGTTAGACAAAGACGGAAAGGTAATTGCCAGTTCTCAAGGACAGGCGGGAGACGTTAATCTCTACCCCGAAGAGGTGAGCGGGATGCGCCTGGCGCTGAATGGAATGCCACTGCAATCATACCCAATCCCTGCGCGGGAGGGGGGGAAATCGGCGCGCATAGCCTTTCTGGCTGCCGTGCGCGATGAACAAAAACGCGCCCGTGGTGTTCTCATCGGTAGAAGCGAGATGTTTTCAAACCCGTACATGCAGCCGGTGATCGCCAGCCTGAACGCGCTTAAAGATATTAAAGGCACGGGAATATTGCTGGACGAAGAACGCCGCATTCTTTACCACAGCACATCTGCTACCCTAATGACAGAATATCCGGGTGCTCTTTCCGCTGGGGAGCCAAAACTGGACGTAAAAAGTGGGGAAGACGGCACGCGCGTCTTGGTTTATTCTCAACCAACCACAGGACGTGCCTGGACGGTCGTTATATCTGTCCCCGCCACATACGCTCAACGTATTGCGCTCCAGATGGTGTTACCCTTTGCCGGTATGATGGCTGTGGGCGTTCTGTTCACCCTGCGTTTGATGCAATTCAGCCTGCGCAAGATCACCAGTTCATTGAAGATTTTCGCTGCCCAGGCAGATCGTATTGCCGAAGGAGAATTGGAATTTGAGGGTTTCGTCCCCGGTTTTTCTATTGACGAACCCAACGAAATTGGACGGTTGAAACGCTCTTTTGAGAAGATGCGCCAGGGCTTGAAAACCAGACTGGAAGAACTCAACCGTTTGTTGATTGTCAGCCAGAAAGTGGCTTCCACCTTAGAAGTGGAACGCGCTATCCGCCCGATTATTGAAGCCGCCTTGAGCAGCGGTGCTTCCTCAGCCCGCATTGTCCTGGCAGATCTGTCTCCCTATTCCATCTCTGAACGCGAAGAAGAGAATTTGCACTGCTACGGTTCCGGCAAGATGACGGAGCAATACAGCTACCTGGATAACCAGATTCTAGAGTTGACGCGCCGCCAGGATTTGATCCTCCTGACCAACGTGCCGCGTGCCAGTTTATTGAGCTTTATGACAACCTCTACGGGTGCTTTGATCACCCCGCAGGTTCTAATCGCCGTGGCTCTGCGCCACGAAAATTTGTATCACGGTACTTTTTGGGTGGCGTATGACCAACCCCGCTCGCTGACCCAGGACGACGCAGACGTGCGCTTTATCATCACCCTGGCTGGTCAGGCAGCGGTGGCGACTTCAAATGCCAGGTTGTTCCTAAATTCAGAAGTTGGACGGCGCCGCCTGGCTGCCATTCTAGCCGCAACGCCTGACCCGGTTTTGGTAACGGACGATCAAAACCGCCTCCTCCTGGCGAATCCGGCAGCGCAGCAGGTCTTGGGTGATTCTGCCCCAGCTCGTTTCCCAACTTCCATGGAGTTCTCCGGGCAATTGAAACCGATTGAAAAGGTGTTAGACCAGCCAGAATTGGTCAAACTGCTCGTTTCTGCGCCAGAAGAGTCATCCCCTATTGAAATCAATTTGCCGGATGAACGCGTCTATCTGGCTACCGTATCGTCCATTTCGGTAGAGGGGCAGCCGCTGGGTAGGGTGTGTGTCATGCAAGACGTAACCCGTTTCAAAGAACTGGATGCGCTGAAATCCGACTTCGTTTCCACGGTGAGCCACGATTTGCGGTCTCCTTTGACGCTCATTCACGGGTATGTTACCATGCTGGAAATGGTGGGAGAGTTGAACGACCAGCAGGTGAATTATTTACGCCGTATCTCCGCCAGCATCGAGAAAATGGGACATTTGGTCAACAATCTGCTGGACTTGAACAGAATTGAGGCAGGCGTTTCATTGCAGTTGGAACTAGTTGCACTGCGTGAAATTGTCGAACAGGTGGTTACAGCGTATCAATTGCCAGCCCGGCAAAAGCAAATTCAACTTTCTTATAACCTCTCAAAGATACCGATGGAATACGTTATCGAGGCTGACGCAGCATTATTGCAGCAGGCTTTAAACAATTTACTGGATAACGCCATCAAGTTCACCGAGCCATACGGTCAGGTTGGCGTTGACGTGGAAACAAAAGCAGGCGAGGTCATCTTTGCCATCAGCGATAGCGGGATAGGAATTGCACCGGTTGACCAGGTGCGCTTGTTCGAGAAGTTTTTCCGCGCCGGCTGGCGCGGCAGGTTGAGCGGGGAGCGCAGCCGTGAATCCCAGCGCCAGCGCGGAACCGGACTGGGACTAGCCATTGTCAAGTCTATTGCCACCCGTCACCAGGGACGCGTTTGGGTAGACAGCCAGTTGGGCAAAGGCTCCGTTTTCTATCTTGCCGTCCCCGTGCGCCACACCGACAAACACGACAATTGAGCGCCAATTTCACCAGAGGGATTGACGGAACACGGGGTTTGTAGTAAACTATGACGGCTTAGGAATAAACCTGGTCCCGTGGTGTAGCGGCCTAACATGCTGCCCTGTCAAGGCAGAGATCGCGAGTTCAAATCTCGTCGGGACCGCCTCTCGATTGCATCATCCCCCCTGGATGAGATTAGCAATCACCCGACCGCCTTTTCAGGCGGTTTTTTTATCCCCAAAGATCTCTGATCTAGGGCGTGGTGGACAAGATTTCAACCTCAGACGTTGCGCGATAATCTTCGACGTTCAGGTAAGTATCCACCGTTATCTTCTCTTCCCCAAAATTGAACCAAAGTGTTGTCTCCTCCGCGTTGGGAAGGGAACGCCAATCCAGGCGGAAAGTGCGTTCGTTTTCCCATTCCCCCTTAAGGGCGATTTTTTCTTCGTTATGGAGCACATTTACGCGGTATATGCCGTCTAAACCCGCTTTCCACCCCGTAAAATCAAAATCGCCAACGCTGCCATCCAACATGACTTCGCTCTGTCGAAAATCAAACGAGAGCATGTTCAACCCCACCGGACATTCTCCCGTAACCAGGTACATCGTTTCGCGAATTTCCTGCGCGGTTTGGGGCAGTGCAGGCACTTCTTGGGGCATCGGTTGTTCAATAGCCTGGATAATGGCGTTTAAACGCTGCACCTCTTTTTGGTTTTGGGGTAGTTTCCCCGTCTTCATGGCAGGCAGGATGTAGTTATCCGTTAGCGTGCGATGCGGCAGCCAGGCGTTTTGTGTGCCGCTGGTAAACACCACCACAGCCTCCTGGCGGGGATAGACGAGGATTTGCTGCCCACCCCAGCCGTTTGCCAGGTAGCCCTGCCCTGCCAGAATCCACCACTGGTAGCCGTAATCCATTCCCTCACCGACTTTAATGTGTTTGCGGGTTGAGTCTTTCACCCAGTCCTGGCTGACAATTTGTTTGCCCTCCCATGCCCCCTCTTGCAAATAAAGCTGCCCAAATTTTGCCATCGCACGCGCAGTCAACGCCAAGCCGCTCCCTCCCAACGGGGTGTCTAGCTCGTCCGTCAGCCACAAGGACTGTTGTATGCCCAGGGGTGCAAAAAGGCGCTCTTGGGCGAATTTGTGCGTGTTTTGGCGGCTTTTCGTCTGCACCAGGCAAGACAGCAAATGCGAGCCACCCGAGTTATAATTATAAACCGTGCCCGGTGGATGGATAACGGCTTGTTTGAGAACGAATTGAACCGGGTCCGCTTCTAACGGGACGTACGAATACATGTTATTTCCTGACCGAACAGGTTCATCTGCCTCGCTCCATTCCAACCCGGAGGTCATGGTTAACAAATTCTCCAGGCTTATCCCTTTTTTTTGTTCCTCGTCCAAAATCGCCTGCGGGAACAGCCCCGGCAGAGTTTGGTTTACGTCGGAAATAAACCCGTTGTCTATGGCAATGCCGACCAGGGCGGAGGTTACGCTTTTTGTGCAGGAATAGATCTGGTGGCGCTCTAGGGCAGAATAGGGCGGAAAATAGACTTCCAGGGTCAAATGATTCCTGCGCACGACGAGGATGCTGTGGATGTGGTGCGGCTGCGTTTGCAAGTAAGCCAGCATATCCGCCAGCCTGCCTGAGTCTACCCCCTGTTCTTCAGGAGAGGTAATCGTCCACTCCTCTAGCGTTGGCGGGGTTGGAGAAACAGTCGCAGTGGCACTGGGAAGCGGTATTGCGGTCAGGCGCGGCGGCGTCTGCGTGGCGGTGATTTCTGCAACCGGTGTGGCGCTTATTGGGAGTGTGGTTTGCACGTCCGCCGGATCCTGCGTCAGGGCTTTGCAACTGATAAAGACAAGAACACCAAGAGAAATCCACACACTTTTATTCACCCTCATCGCCTCGCCTCCTTTCCACAGCGCGGATTGTATATCAGCCGCCCCAGCCTGTCAAGCCGGGAAGTTCCCTTTTCGCTCTCTATCGTCCACTTATCGTGGATTAACTCAACTGATAGAATAACGATGATGAGAAATATTTGATCACACCCGCTCGCGGTTTTGTGCTAGCTACCGAAACGTGCTACAAAAATCCCGCCTGGCTTTCTCTTTCAAATGGATAAAATGCACCCTGTGCAAGTGATACCAATACTATTATACTACGCCCACAAAAAGTAAAGAAACAGGACAAGACAGAAATCATGCAAAAATACAGCTTCTACAACGACTATTCAGAAGGCGCCCACCCGCGCATCCTCGAACTCATCCAAAAAACGAACCTCGCCCAGGAACCAGGCTACGGCTACGATTCGCTCTGCCGCCAGGCGCAGGAATTCATTCTAGAGCGCGTGCAAAACCCGCAGGCGCAGGTGTTCTTCGTCCCTGGTGGCACACAAGCAAACCTGATCGTACTGGCGTCCCTGCTGCGCCCGCACGAATCGGTCATCGCCGCCGTAACAGCCCACATCTGCGTCCACGAAACCGGCGCCATCGAAGCCACCGGGCACAAAATCAACGCCGTCGTAACCCCAGACGGCAAACTGACACCCGCCCACATCCAGGCTGTGGTGGACGGGCACAACGACGAGCACATGGTCAAGCCCGCCGCCGTGTTCATCTCCCACTCCACTGAACTGGGCACGGTCTATCACAAGGCAGAACTGGAAGCCATCGCCCGCACCTGCCTGCGCAACGGATTGAGCCTCTACCTGGACGGAGCGCGCCTCGCCTCTGCCCTCACCTGCCGCGCAGCAGATGTGAGCCTGGCAGACCTGGGCAGGTTAGTGGATGTCTTCTACATCGGCGGCACGAAAAACGGCGCCCTGCTCGGCGAAGCCATCGTCATCAACGACCCAGCTTTGCAAAAGGACTTCCGCTACGTCATCAAACAGCGCGGCGGGCTGCTGGCAAAAGGGCGCCTCATCGGGGCGCAATTCGTCAGCCTGTTTCAAGATGACTTATATTTCGAACTCGCCGCCTCCGCCAATCGCCTGGCGCAAAAACTCGCCGAGGGCATACGTGCCCTGGGCTATGGCTTTCTGACGGATTCACCCACCAATCAAATCTTTCCCGTCTTCCCAAATGACCTGATCGTAAAACTGGAGGAGGATTACGGCTTTTATCGCATGGACAAGCTGGACGCAGACCACACTGCCATCCGCCTCGTAACCTCCTGGGCGACGAAAGAGGAAGCCGTGGACGAATTCCTGCGCGATCTACGCCGCCTGAGCGGGAAATCTGGAGCATAGGAATAAAAAAACCACCCCCGTTTGTGATGCCACATACGGGGGTGTTGTTTCGATCCCTGAATTCAGGCGTCTTGCCCAGCGCGCCTTCCGTTGAAGAAGACAACCGTATCAGCAATCATCGGCAGCAAACAAAGGAAGATAATAAAGAGAGATCTCACGCCATCGTACCCGAAGAAGAGGAACTCGCTAACGATGCGCGACAGGTAAAAGAGTATGAAAAAGACCAGGGTTGCGCGCCCCAGCGCAGTTTGAGTCAATTGGCGTGGGTAGCACACTGAAAATATCGCCATGGTGGCAATCGTCAACATCACAATAACGTGATACGTGAAGAAGACCGCCCAATCGAAATGGTTCAGACCGCTGAGAGATTTTTCCCAGCCGAACATAGTATAGAACAAGGCGTGCGAGACGAAAAAGAACCCGTTAATCACTCCGGCAGCAAGCAGAATGCGTTGATTTAATTTTTCCATAGCAGTCTCCATAATAATCAGGCGGGATTAGAAACCGTAGGTTTTCCAGCACGGTTGATTTGCAGCCGGGCGAGGATAGCAGCGCTCGTCAAAGCCAGGCACAAGAACAGAGAAACGTAAGCCTGTACCTCAGCCAGGACAACAACGATCAAACAGTTAAAGACGAGCATGATCAGGTTAGCGAAAATGCAAGTGTTCACCAGCCAACCCTGCCAGACGCGCTCTGCCGCCAGATTGAGCAAACCGAGAAAGACCAGCGCCAAGCCTGTGCCGGCGAACCACAGCGCATCAGGGGAGAGGCGCGGGTAAAACAGCGGCGTCAAGGCAGTGTGAATGACACCCAACGCCATAGAAAATGCAGTCATGCGGTAAAACAATCTCATAAACACCTCCGTTTGTTAAGTTATAGAAATAACAGATATTTCAGAATTTTCCGAAATATCGTCGAAAAAAAATTTATTCCCTTGCGATCGTTTTCAAAACACTGCTGAAACCTTTACCCATGCGCGCCAGGCGCACGAGCACGTCTGTGGGCAACTGGTCCACCTGCTCAAAGATAGTATTACCTGCCTCAAACAGTTCGAGCATGGCATCCAGCTTGGCTTTCGTGTGCAAGTCAGATTGGTCCGTCTCGCCGATCGTCTCGTGCAACACTTTCAGCAAAGGGTCCAATTCACGTGCCTTGCGCTGGCGTAGAATAACGCGAAACATCTCCCACACGTCGCCGATCGTCTCAAAGAAGTCGCGTCGGTCTCCCAAGGCGTGTACGACGCGGATCACGCCCCAACCCTGCAATTCGTGCAGGCTGGTGCTGACCGTGGAACGCGCCAGGGAGAGCGCCTCGCTGATCTCCTCGGCATTGAGCGGTTCGGTAGATAAATAAAGCAAGGCGTAAATCTGCGCCACCGTGCGGTTCAAACCCCAGACGCTGCCCATTTCTCCCCAGCGCAGGATAAAAGATTGCATAGCAGGTGTGATTGGTGTCATACGATTTTCCTATATTTCGGATTATACCGAAATTATAGAAATTTGTCAAGGTGCAAATATTTTTTGAAAAGAAACTAAGTGCGTTGGCTACAACGCGTAACTGGAAAACAGTGAACGCCCTCGCCGCTATGGCAACGACATAGGGAATGGAGGAAAAATTCATGCTCATCAATCCGTTTACAATTTGGCTGACGTTTGTAGTTTTGGTTTCCCTCTTTTGTTTGAGCAAACCGAATGCGGCGCGTATTTTTCTAGGTTTTTTCTTTTTGGTAATGGCAATCGGGATCAACGTTATAACGG
>CAZGDA010000017.1:0-35075 GCA_964524425.1 uncultured Anaerolineaceae bacterium
CTGCCGAATGGCAGGCGCCTGTTTTATATTTAGACAAGATACAGATTATCCGTACAGCAAAGGTTTGATTTCGTCTGAATCAATGTTGGTCTTATCAAACCAGTGGAAGCCTGTGTCAATCGTCTTGGGCAGGGTTTCGCCCTTCAGCGCCTTGACGGCGGCTTCGACGCACTTGTAACCAATACCGATCGGGTCTTGGGTGATGGCGCCAGATTCAACGCCGCTCTTGATGGCGTCAATCTGCTGTTTGCCGGAGTCGTAACCGATCACGACCAGTTTGCCTTCCATCTTCAATTCTTTCACGGCGTTCAAAACACCGATGATGGAGCCTTCGTTGGCGCCAAAATAACCCTTCAGTTCCGGGTGAGCCGTGATGACGGCTTTGGCAATGTCGGTGGATTTGAGCTGATCGCCAGCGCCGTACTGCAAGTCCACAACGGTAATGTCAGGATATTTCTCCTTCATGCGGTTGAGGAAACCATCGCGACGGTCAATGCCGGTGCGGCTGGTCTGGTCGTGCACGATCACAGCTACTTCACCTTTACCACCGATCAGTTCTGCCATTTTGTCAGCAGCCATAGCTGCGGCAGCGATGTTGTCGGTTGCCGCGGTGGATAGCGGAATGTCGCTGTCAACGCCGGAGTCGAACCCGATCACGGGGATGTTAGCGGCTTTGGCTTTTTCCAGCAGCGGGATGGCGGCTTTAGAATCGAGCGCGGCGAAACAAATCGCAGCCGGTTTCTTGTCCAGGGCAGCCTGCAGCATTTCAATCTGCTTGTCAACCATGGCTTCGGTCTCGGGCCCTTCGAAGGTGATGTCAACGTTGAATTCCTTGGCAGCCTTTTCCGAGCCGGCTTTCACAGCCTGCCAGAACTGGTGTTGGAAGCCCTTGGAAATCACAGGGATGTAGGGCTTGGCAGCCGGTTTCTCTTCCGCCGGTTTTTCAGCCGCAGGTTTTTCCGCAGCAGGCGCAGGTGCAGCGGCTGGCGCGCAGGCAGCCAACAGCATGGCAACCAGCAACAGGCTTGAGACGACAGTAAACAGTTTTTTAGATGTCATATCAATTCTCTCCTTATTAAAATTTTTTTGATTGACCAATTGTTATACTCCGATTGGAGTGAATAACCATACAAAGTCGCCCCGGGTTATTTCTGGCGCCGGCGGATAATGTCCAGGTATACCGCCAGGATGACGATCGTACCGGTAACCACCATCTGCCATTCCTGTGGAACGGACAGGATGCGCAGACCGTTGGTCAGGACGCTGATGATGAAGGCGCCGATGATGGTACCCAAAATTGTGCCTTCTCCACCGCTCAGAGACGTGCCGCCGATGACCGCCGCAGCGATTGCATCCAGTTCGTAGCCCGCTCCCAGGGCTGGCTGGGCAGAATTTAAACGGGCTGCCATCATCACCCCGCCCAAACCGGCAAAGGTGCCGCACAGAGTAAAGACAGCGATCTTCCACGCGTCGGTGTTGACGCCGGAAAGCCGCGTGGCTTCTTCGTTGCTGCCTAAAGCGAACGTGTACCTGCCCAGAATCGTCTTAGTCAGAATCAGGCTGGCGATGAATGCCGCCCCAAATAAGATCAACACCGCGTTTGGAATCTCAAAACCAGGGATGATTGCTCCCAAAATAGACCCCATGGCGATTTCGCGAAAAGCGGGCGTGTCGTTGAAATAAATGGGTTTCAAACCGGAAATGACCAGGGAAAGCCCCTTGGTAACGTAGAACATACCCAACGTGGCGATGAAGGGAGGTACTTTCATCTTGGCAACAACGGTGCCGTTGATCAAACCGCACAGCGTGCCTGCCAGGATGCCTCCCACGATTCCCACCGGAATGGGCAATTTCCAGAAGGTGATAAACACACCTGCCATCACCGCCGAGAAAGTCATCACCGTGCCGACAGACAAATCAATACCGGCAGTGATGATGACAAACGTAACCCCCAGGGCGAGCACACCGTTTACGGCTGTCGCCAACAAAATGCCGGTAATGTTGCTAAACGAGGAGAAGTTTGGCGACGCGAGCGAAAATACCGCAAAGAGAATGATCAATGCCCCAAACGCCAGCAATCTCTGCGTGGCGTCCGAGTGGAAGATAGATTTTCGAGGAGCTGCTTTTATTTCCGTTTCCATACCTTATACATCCATGAGTTCAAGATTTTGGGAAGAATCATTGTTATTGCCCACCAAGACACTGCGCTGCGTGGCGTATTTCATAATGATCTCTTGGGTCGCGTCGGTGATGTTGACATCGCCGGTGACGCGCCCCTCACACATAACGACAACGCGATGGCTCATGCGCAGGATCTCGGGCAACTCGGAGGAAATCATGATGATAGATTTGCCCTGGCGCGCCAAAAGGTTAAGTAGCTTATAAATCTGACTCTTGGCGCCCACGTCAATGCCGCGCGTGGGTTCATCGAAAATGAGGATGTTCGTGTCTGCGGTCAGCCACTTGCCGACGACCACTTTTTGCTGGTTGCCGCCGGAAAGGTTCTTGGTTTTTTGTTGCAAGCCGGGCGTGCGAATGGAGAGGGTTTGCACGTAATTGTTGGCTGTGGTGCGGGTTCTGGCGCTATCTACAATGCCAAGAAGACGCAAAAACTTCGTGAAAGCTGCCAAAACAATGTTTGATTCGACGTCCATGCCCAGGGTAAGCCCGTAGCGTTTGCGGTCTTCGGATAAGTAACCGATACCACAACGAACCGCATCGCTGGGACTGTTGATATCCACTTTCTTGCCCATGATGTAAATATCACCCGAATCGATCCTGTCTGCGCCAAAGATAGCCCGTGCCACCTCCGTGCGTCCAGCGCCCACCAAACCGGCAAAGCCCAGGATTTCACCGCGTTTCAGGTTGAAACTCACGTCCTTGAGCACGTTGCCGCGGTTGAGGTTTTTCACCTCCAACACCACGTCCTGGCTTGGGTTTTCAGGGAGTTCGGGCGAGGCTTCGTAAATCGTCCTGCCCACCATCATGCTGATGATTCGATCAATGGACACTTCTTGCGTGTTCACTGTGTCAATGTAACGTCCGTCGCGCATCACGGTAACGCGATCGGAAATCTGTTTGAGTTCTTCCAGACGATGCGAAATGTGTACGATGCCCACGCCCTTTTCGCGCAACTGGCGCGTGATGCGGAACAACTCGTCAATTTCCGATTCCGTCAACGCCGCGGTGGGTTCATCCATGATGAGCACGTCAGAATTGAAAGACAACGCCTTGGCAATTTCTACCATCTGCTGCTTGGCAACGGTCAGATCCGCCACTTTTGTGCGCGGGTCGAGTTTCAAGTGCATGCTGGCAAACAATTGTTCGGCTTTTCTGTTGATCTCTTTCTCATCCAGGAGGAAGTTAATTTTTCGGCGTGGCTCGCGTCCAATGAAGATGTTTTGTGCCACCGTCAGGTGGGGCATCAGGTTGAGTTCCTGGTGGATGATGCTAAGCCCCAAAAGCTGGGCTGCCCTGGGGTTGGGGATATCCACCTCCTGCCCCTTGTAAGAAATGTGTCCGGCGTCTTTTTTATAGATGCCGGTAAGCACCTTCATCAGCGTTGACTTGCCAGCGCCATTCTCGCCGACCAGTGCGTGGACTTCACCGGAGCGCAGTTCAAAGCGGCACTGGCTGAGCGCATGGACGCCGGGAAAGCTTTTTTCAATCCCTTCCATCAAGACTAATACTTCACCCATTGTTTATCCTCTGCGCCATCCTTAGAATCTGTGTTCGTAATTTTTTATGATAACGTTATCAATCGCAAGTGTCATTAGTGTACCACAAAAGTAAACCGGTTACAAGGGGAAACGTCAAGAGTATATCATAGAATTTTTTTAAAATCCAGATGGAAATTTCAATTTCAACTAAAATCCTCAATTTGTGCTGTCATTTCTAATGGATAGGGCGCACGTAAATGCCCTCTATCCGACGCTGGATACACCCAACCCAAAACCAGCCTGAGCATGCTTTCCTTGCAAGGCTTAACCACCCCAATCCAAGCGCGTTGGATGATGACGCCACACCGCAGCCGCGCTATCTTCGCACCCTGCCTGGGGATGACGCAACGGGATGTTGCCGCGCCTGCCCCATCCCATCCGTAAACGATCTTCTGCATCCACCGGCTGAAATCCATCAGACAGCCGCCTGGAAGGACTACGCTTTGTGCGCTTCCCATTCCTCGCGCAGCATCCCCATGAGCGCCATGTCCCAAATCTGCTCACCCACGCGCAGACATTGGCGCAGCATGCCTTCGTGCACAAACCCCACGCGCTCGTAACAGGCGATGGCGGGGGTGTTGAAAGTATAGACGCGCAAGTCAATCCGGCGCAGGCACAGTTCGTCAAAGCCCACTCGCAACAACGCCTGCAGCATGGGAACACACAAGCCCCTGCCGCGCGCTGTCGGGCTGACAAAAACACGGCACACCGACGCCGTGCCGTTGGGGCGGTTGATCACGCCCAGTTCGATGTGCCCGACCGGCGCGTCTTCTTCGTCTCGGACGGTGTAAATCAGCGCCTCCGGCGCGTCTCCTCTGCCCATTTCCAGGTAGGTCTGCAATTGGGTTACGTTGAGCGGGTAGGTAAACATCACCGGTCCCGACCATTGGACGAGCAGTTCCGGGGAATTGATCCATTGGATCAGCCGGGGAAAATCGGCTACCGTGAAGGGGGTTAATTTGATCATCGCAGCTCCTCTATGCAATCTGTTACGGACGCAGGGTAAAAAAACTCCCCCTTCCTTACGGGAAAGGGGAGAGAAACCAGAACTTCTCCTCGTTAGACGCTTCTTAAACCGAGATAAACATACACCGAACAGCGCAGAGTTGATAGTCAAATCTGCGTCGTGCCTGTGCCATTGCGCCGCTTTTACCTCCGCACCAGGGCGAAGATGCCCGTTTTTGCGGAGTAGGCTTCCAGGCTGTTGGCGCCCACTTCCTGCCAGCCCTTTTCCTCATCCCAGTGCAGAATGGCTAATGCGCCATCCCCTTCACAGGAGACGAATTCCGGGTCGTGCTCAAAAGAAACCATGATTTTGTTTTCTTCGGGCAGTTTGTCCAGCGCCTTACCGCCGTTGACCAGCGTAACAGACATGGCATCCACAAACGCCATTTCTTCCGGTAGAGCCGCCGGCAGGGTTTTCAACGTCTCGGCTGCCAGAGCGGCTTTGAGACCTTTCTGCACCAGGGTGGGGAACATCACCATATCCCCATCGCGCATGACGAAGTTATTGATGACTCCTGCGTCGAGTCTCACCAGGCTGTTACCGGTTACAGGAATAGTACGCACCGGTGGGTTAGGCGGCTTCAACTCGCTGGCTGCACTCACAGGGAGAGTGGCGGCAAGCAAGATCGCCATCAAGGCAATTGCAGTCAGTATTCGGATGCTCTTTTTCATCTCGGCTCTCCTTCACCGTTTTAAGAGTTAATCTCTAATCTTATTCTAATACAAATTCTTTAAAAAATCAACGGTATTGGATGTTTTTTTGGGTCGTTTTTATGGATTCTAATAATCCTGCCCCACCTCAACACGCACTGGAATTCATTTAAAATTAAGGCACGCTTCCCAATTCTGGCACGCTACCTGCACTTATAAACATGACTCAGGCGTTGCCTGTGTCTGTAGACTTGAAATGTATGGCGCGCTTCCCAATTCTGGCACAATACCTGCACTTATAAACATGACTCAGATATTGTCCGTGTCTTTAGACTTGAAATTTGTGGCGTACTTTTGCATATAAACAAATCTAACATCGTACATGGAAACAGAGGAACAAGCCATGATGGAAAACACCGACCTTCCCAGAGAACCCGCAGACATGTTGCGCGAACAAGTCCTCTTGTTACGCGAAATCAAACAAGCCATGCTGGATTTACAGCAGGCGCAAACGAAAACAAACGAGGAACTCAGTCTGCTGACGACTGCCATGCAAACACGTTCCGACCGCTCCCGTGTGAAAATCAGCAACGTGGACATCCCGGTTGGCTCGTTGATTGTGTTTATGCTCAAATGGGCGCTCGCCAGCGTACCGGTTCTCATCATCATTGGACTGGTAGGCACGGCGCTGGGCGGGCTTGTCTGGTACGTCTTGCGTGTAATGGGATACGTGTAAATCAGATAAAAACATTTGGAACCTTAACTTTTTAACCAATCAATCACCCTGCAAACGGGCACTCAATTCGTCTTGCATGGCGCGGTGGCTCTCACGCGTGATGGAGTATTGCCAGGCGAACAGGATCGCCACGCTCAACAACACCGCCGGGACGACACCCATCGTCCAGCGGATGGCTTGCACCGCTTGCTCAGGCTGCACAGGCAGGGGTTGCCCCGGGGTTGGTGTGATGTACCCGGTTTGAGCCAGCACCTGTCCCAACGCCCAGATGGCGACGCCAGTGCCTAGTTTTTGAAAGAAGGAGGCAAACGCGTAAAATGAGCCTTCCCGGCGCAGCCCGGTTTTCAGTTCGTCCAGCTCTACCACGTCGGGAATCATCGCCCAGGGCAGGAAGTACGCCGTCGCAATTCCCGAACCAGCCAGCGCCGCCAGCAAATACGCCAGCCCGCCTTGATCGGGACGCAGCGTGGCAATCCCTAGCGAGACGAGAATCCACGTACTGGTGCCCAGGATGAAGGCTCGCCGCTTATCCAACCGCTGCGCCGCCCACACCCACAAGGGGACGAAAGCCAGGGCAGACAATTGCGCCACCAGAACGTAATAATTCGCCTGGTCTGGCACGCGCAGGTAATAATTGGCAAAATACACCAGCACTGCGGAAAGAATGCTGGCTGTCGTCCAACTGAAGAGATATAACCCCATGACCATGATAAACGGGCGGTTGGAAAGCGTTGCGGTGATGGCTTTGCGGAAAGAAAGCTGATGTATATCTGCCGACGTTGGCGTTTCGCGGGTAACGCGGAAGACGATCAAAGGCGGGACGATCGTGATTAGCCCCAGCCCCACCCCAAGCATGAGGAAAAGGACGCGACTGTTGCTCACATACCAGCTCAGAACGGTGGCAAGGATGACAGCGAACAGGTTTCCGCCGATGGAAAAAATCATGCGATACCCATTCAGCGAGCTGCGTTCGTCGTAATCGCGGGCAATTTCGGGCGTCAGCGCGTTGTAACTGACGTGAACCATGGTAAACAGGGTGTCAAAGAGGATGAAGGCGAGGGCGTAATACACCGCCAAAGCCACCTGACCAACAGGCGGCACGACCCACATGAGCATGAACGCCACGCCGAGCGGCACGGCGCCACAAAGCAGCACCACGCGGCGGCGCCCATAGCGGCTGCGGAGACGATCTGACACCAAACCAAAAAGCGGGTCGTTGATGGCATCCCATATCCTGCCGATACCCACCGCCCAACCGGCGTAATCCGGGCGCAGTCCAGCCACATCGGTGAGGAAGTAGAGTTGGAAGAACATTACCAACACCAGCGGGATGCTGGTGGATAAATCACCCGTGCTGTACAACAATTTCAGACGGGTAGGCAATTTTGGAGGTGCAAAGTTAGGATTCATAGGGGATTGATTTATTGCTCATAATTTTTGTAAATTTTACCTTAGAGGGTAACTATCTTGTCGCTTGCATGTTTAATAATAATGTATTTTTGTAGTTTGTGGGTTTGAATTTGTCATCGAAATAGAATTAACATTAAATTATACAAAATTTAACATTCGCGTACTAACGGGGGATTGCGTAATGATATAATATTTGTAAGGCTTAGAAGAGAAGGTGAGAAAACTATGAAGAAAAAGATAGCATTGTTTTTGATGCTTGCTTTACTGCTGTCGGGATGCTCCATGGAAGAGATGAAATTTGCACCACTCTCTGAAGGGGAAGGCGAATCTAGCGCGCAACAGATCCAGGCAGACGAACCAGTTCAACCGGTTGAGGTAACCGCTGTTCAACTTTCGGCAATGGAAAAAGCTTTGCAAGGCGCCAGCATTCTCAACCAACGCGCCTTGAACGATATTGATTACCTGGTGGTGATCCAAACCCTCGTAGGCTTGCCAGAAGGCAGCGCACTAAGCCTTACGGCAAAGGTTAACGATAAAGCCTACAACTGCACCACCCTGGAACAATTCACGAACCGCCTGTATTGCGTTGGTGCCCCTCCACCCGCTGCTCAGACGGCAAAAGTGCAGATTTTTTCCACCGGAAATCCGCAACCCGCCTTCGAGGGGGAATTTACCGCCGAGGGTGTACCGTCAAAAAATCCGCCCGCAGCTCAGGGAACTGCCATGGCTAGCAACACCGCTGATGACCCTGTTACTCCCTACGCCACAGAAGGACCCACGGGCGGCGGCGGTGAGCAAGCAGGCAACGGCATGACCAGCCTGCAACCTGGTGGAGCGATGGGCGGCGGCATGGAAGAGATGGGAGGTGGCATCGCCCCTACACCGCAGCCGTAAGCTTGCAGCGGTACAGGCGCGCCCTGCCCTGTTGACCAACCCTTTCCAGGCAACCCGCCTTCCACAGGGTGTACACGATCTTGTACCCCAGGCGTGCGTTTACCTGCATGGCGTTCGCCAACCCCCGGCTGGTGAATGGAGAGGAAACGTCCGGCAGCAGGGCACAGTAATCCGCCGCTGTGTGGAATTCCCTCCGCCCGCTCACGTCCAGCAAGCGGCGGTCGTGGATGCTCCAGTGCTTGCGCCGCCAACTTCCCTTACCATCATCCCGCCACACCTCCTCCTGCTGAACAAACAACACATCCACGCTCAAATTTGGATGAACCAGCCATTCGGCAATGTAAACCAATTCGTAAAAAACGTCCAACAGCGCGCCACGCTTAGGAGATTTTCGCCGCGCCAGCGTCTGCCCGTCGGCGCTTTGGCGCACGATCCACTTCTGCGTGGCAAGCGGATATACGATGCGCACTGCATAGTCTGGCAGCAAACGCGCCAGCTTGTCCTTCAAAGCGCTGAAATTGCCCGTCTGCACCTCGATGAGCGTGTTGCCGTGCAAAATGTCAACGCGCAAGCCACTCAGGTTGGCTTCCTGCACGTCCCCCGCCTGGCAGCAAAATTCTTTCAGCGCGCGGTGCAGCGAAGATTCGCGGCGTGTGTCCACAAAAGGGGTATGCGTACTCATAGACGTTGCTTATCCTGCGCCGCGCGGCTTGTTCCCCGTTCGCTTCGGCATCCTCAGCCAAGGCTTATCCCAGCCAACGCGCCGCGTCTTTGGCGTGGTAGGTGATGATCATGTCCGCACCGGCACGTTTGATACCGGTCAGAATTTCCAGCACAATGCGCTCCTCGTCCAACCAGCCCTTGACACTGGCAGCTTTGACCATAGCATACTCACCACTGACGTTGTAGGCTGCCAGCGGATATTCAGCGAAACGCTCGCGCACCATACGAATCACGTCCATGTAAGGCAGAGCTGGTTTAACCATCAGTATATCCGCGCCCTCGGCGATATCCAAAGCGGTTTCACGCAGCGCCTCGCGGGCGTTGGCAGGGTCCATCTGGTGGCTGCGCCGGTCGCCAAACTTTGGCGCTCCCTGGGCGGCTTCCCGAAACGGACCGTAAAAAGCGGAAGCATATTTCGCGCAATACGATAATATGGGCAGGTGTTCAAACCCATTCGCATCCAGCGCACCGCGTATCGCAGCCACCATGCCATCCAGCATCCCGGAAGGGGCGACGATGTCTGCCCCGGCGGCGGCGTGGGAGAGCGCTACTTTGGCGAGAATTTCCAGCGTCTGATCGTTGAGCACATACCCTTCGGGCAGGTGCGGGTTGGGTCTTTCGGCGCCGCCCGTGTTTAAAACGCCGCAATGCCCGTGATCCGTATACTCACACAGGCACACGTCGGTGATGACGATTAACTGCGGCGCGGCTTTTTTGATCACGCGCACGGCTTGCTGGATGATGCCATCTGCGGCAAAATTTTCCACACCCAGCGCGTCTTTGCTGTGCGGGATGCCAAACAAAAGCACAGCCGGAATGCCCAGCCGGGCAATCTCTTGGGCTTCCTCTGCCAGCAGATCGGTGCTCCACTGAAACACGCCGGGCATGGAGGCGATCTCATGTTTGACGCCCTGACCGTGCACGATGAACAGGGGGTAGATGAAATCGCTCACCTCCAGACTGGTTTCGCGCACCAGGGCGCGCATTTGCGGCGATATGCGCAAACGGCGCAAGCGCAATGCAGGAAAATGATTGTGCAAATGAGAGTTCATAAATTCCCTTTCGTTTTGTAATATTCTAACAGAGATTGAACCAGCCCGTCCAGCGTGTATTCGCTGGCGCTAACGTGCACCTGCCAGCCGGCTTCCCTGGCAGCGCTGGCGGTAACAGGTCCAATGCAAGCCACCACAGCCTGGCGCAGAATGGGCAGAGTGTGGCTTTCCAGCAGACTGGTGAAATTTTTCACCGTTGCGGCGCTGGTGAACGTGAGCACGTCCACGCCGTGTTCCAGTTGCGCCCAAGCGGCGGGGGTGGGCTGGACGGCGCGGATGTGATAGACCGCCACTTCATTGGGGATGGCGCCCAGGCGGCGCAGGTCTTCGGCTAACGTCTTGCGGGCGATATCGGCGCGCGCCAGCAAAACCCGCTGCCCGCGAAGCTCTCCCAAACCAGCCGCGATAGCGTCGGAGATGTACTCATCCGGGATGAAACTGGCTTGCACGCCGCGCTGCGCCAGCGCCTGTGCAGTAGCCGGTCCAATGGCGGCTACTTTGCAGTGCGCAAACGCATGCGCACCCTTTCCAGCGTCAGCCAGGTGACGCCAGAAGTGCTCCACACCGTTCACGCTGGTGAAGATCACCCACGTATAAGACTCCAGTTCAGTAATTGCCTGGCGCAGAGCAGCTGAGTCTTGCAAAGGCGCGATCTCAATGACGGGGAAGAAAACCGCCTCGGCGCCAAACACAGCTAATTTTTCCACCAGCTCAGCGGCTTGTGCAGCCGGGCGGGTGATCAAAATCCGTTTGCCAGCCAGTTCGTTCATCGTAACAAATCTCCTGCCCCCATATCCAGCGCCCGCTGCACCAGTTCCCTGCCCAGGGCGATAGGGTCGCCGCCGCTTCCCCGCACGCGCAGGCAGCGTTGCCCATCCGCGCCAGCCACCAGCGCGGTCATTTCAATCGTGGTTCCGTCAGACTGGGCGTAAGCGGCAATGGGTAAGGAACAACCTCCCCCGAGGGCAGCCAGAAAAGCACGCTCCGCCGTAACCGCCGCGTAAGTGGGCAGGTGGTTGATTTTTGCGAGCAGACTGCGCAATTCCACGTCCTCCGCCCGGCATTGCAGGGCAATGGCTGCCTGCCCAGGGGCGGGCAGCATGATTTCCAGTGGCAGGTATTGGGTGATGTGCTGTTGCAAGCCCAGGCGCACGACCCCAGCCGCCGCCAGCACGGCGGCGTCGTATTCCTTGTGCAGCGCCTTGCGGATGCGCGTGTCCACGTTGCCGCGCAGGGGCAGGATGGTTAAATCCGGGCGGGCGTTCAGCAGTTGGGCGGCGCGACGCACACTGGATGTACCCACGCGCGCCCCGTCCGGCAGGTCGTTCAGCGTCCAGCCTTCCGCCGAGACGAGCACGTCGCGCACGTCGCCGCGCCGGCTGACCGCTGCAACACACAAGCCCGGCGCGTCGTCAATAGGCAAGTCTTTCAGGGAATGCACCGCCAGGTCTATTTCTGCGCCGCGCAAGGCGTTTTCCAGTTCCGCCGTGAATACGCCCTTGCCGCCAATTTCCGGCAGCGGGCGGTCGAGCAGTCTGTCCCCTGTGGTAACAAATTCCACCACTTCACAACCCACGTGCGGCGCGGCTTGCGTCAGAACTTGCAACACGTGCTCGGTCTGCCAGCGCGCCAGGCGCGAGGTGCGCGTGCCAAATTTTATAATACGCGGGCTGGTTCTTTCCATTCTACACTGCTTTTCTCTGTATTTCTATGTATTTCTCAGTTTAACGTAGTGTACCTGATCTGTCAATTGTAAATTAAATCGCCAAGGGCGGGCATCTCGGCTGCACCCGCCCTTGTACGTGGCATAAAACCAATCAGCTTTAGCGGTAAGCCGCCTCGAAGATTTTCAAAACGTCTGCGTCGGTCAACGGCGCAGGGTCAACGTTGAACAGCCCGCCCATCGCCGAGCGGGCGTTCTTGATCATGTCGGGGAACTCCGCCGGGGTGATGCCGTAATCCGACATCTTCAACTGGTCAACGCCGCAGGACGCCTGCAACGTCTTGAGCGCCTGGAGGAACGCCGCCGGGCGCTCTTTTTCCGGGAGGGCGTCCACGTCAACACCCATTGCGCGCGCCATGTCCGTCAGGCGACCGGGCACTTTATCCACAAAGAAGGAGAAATACGGCACGAGCAGCATAATCAAACCCGCCCCGTGCGCCAGTTGGGGGTGGAAGGCGCTCAAGGCGTGCTCCAGCGAATGTTCGGACGTGCAGTTCGAGGTGGATTCGACCATGCCAGCCAGGGTGTTCGCCAGCGCCACCATACTGCGCGCTTCCAGGTCGCTGCCGTCTTTAACGGCGCGCGGCAGGTAGCGGGCAACCAGTTCGATGCTCTTCAAAGCGTACAGGTCGCTGATAACGTTAGCCGTTTTGGCGATGTAGCCCTCCGCCGAGTGGCAGAAGGCGTCGAAGCCCTGGTACGCCGTCAGGTCGGCGGGCACCGTGAGCATCAATTCGGGGTCCACAATGGAAAGGGTGGGAAAGGTCTCGTCGCAGCCGAAGCCGATTTTCTCGCGCGTGGCTGGGTTGGTAACCACCGTCCACGGGTCGGCTTCCGTGCCGGTTCCGGCTGTGGTGGTGATGGCAACGATCGGCAGCACGCCATTTTTAATGGGTTGTTTTTTGCCCGTTCCGCTGCCGATGTAATCCCAGTAATCCCCGGGGTTCTTTGCCATGACGGCGATGCTTTTGGCAGAATCGATGGCGCTGCCCCCGCCCAAGCCCAGGATAAAATCACAGCCTGCGTTGCGGGCGATCTCGGCGGCTTCCATGACGTGCTCCTTGATCGGATTAGGCAGAATTTTATCGAAGACCAGGCTTTCCACACCGTTTTGTTTCAGTAGTTTTTCCACGCGCTCCAAAATTCCGAAGCGGCGCATGGATTTTCCGTGCGTCATCACAATCAGCGCTTTTTTGCCGGGCAGTTGCACGCGCCCCAGTTCGTTTAGTTTTCCGGCGCCGAAGAGGATACGAGTGGGAATGTAATAGTTAAACATAAAGATACTCCATAATGTGATATAGATGGTATTACCAATACAGATTTTTTTCTAAGCTGGATTGCAGCCCTTCTGGGAAACTCCGTTGCTGCTACGCTAGAGATATTATAACGCATTTTGGCAGTGTTGTAGAGTGCACCACGTAATCTCGGTACGGCTTTCACAAGCTCGCCAGATGACGAGAAGAAGCACAAACCCAAGAGGCTCCCAAAACCTGCCAGGTCTCTAGAAAGCATGCTTCCACGCCCCAACCGCCGCACCGGGGAAAGGCACGTGCTTCAGATATTACACCATTTCTTCTAATTTTGGTTATAATAAACCATATTTGTAACTACACACGCGAGACGAGGATTCGTTTATGAGCAGAAAGATCATCCTGGATACGGACCCCGGCATTGACGACGCCATGGCGATCTTCTACGCCCTGCATTCGCCGGAACTGGATGTCATCGGGCTGACTACCATCTTTGGCAACGCCGCCACGCCCACCTGCACGCGTAACGCCCTGCGCCTTCTGGAAATTTCCGGGCGTGCCGACATTCCCGTTTCCGCCGGCGCACAGCGTCCTTTCGTCATGCCCTTTCGCGGCGGCGCCGATTTCGTGCACGGCGCGGACGGGCAGGGCAACAGCAACCTGCCACCTCCGCACCAGCAACCCACCGGCAAGCGCGCCGCCGATTTCATCATCGAGGAAGCCTTAAAAGCACCCGGCGAGGTAACCCTGGTGGCGCTGGGACCGCTCACCAACCTGGCGCTGGCGTTTCTGATGGAACCGCATTTGCCGGAAAACCTCCGCGAAATCGTGCTCATGGGCGGGAACGCATTTTGCAGCGGCAACATAACCCCGGCAGCAGAGGCGAACATCTTCAACGACCCCGAAGCAGCCGACGTCGTCTTCGGTGTAAATTGTCCAATCACCATGTGCGGCTTGGACGTTACCGAAAAGACGGTCATGTCCGCCGCACTGCTCGACAGCATCGCCGCCATAGACAGCCTGCAAGCCCGCCACCTGGCGAAAATCCTGCCATTTTACCGCGCATTTTACCGCCAGCGTTACGGTGAAGACGCCATCCACGTACACGATTCCACCACCATCTCGTATTTGCTGGCGCCTTCGCTCTACCGCACCGTGCAACACCCGGTGCGCGTGGATACAACCATGGGCATCGGCAGAGGCAAGACCTGGGTAGCCCTGGGACACTCGGACCAGGAGAGCGCCTGGCAGGGGAGGCGGAAAATCAACATTTGTGTGCAGGTGGATGCCGCAAAAGTCATTCAAATGGAGCTGGAGAGGCTGGCGCGTTGATGGAAACATCTTCCATAATACGTCGCGTTTGTATCGTTGAATCACAACATCGCGCACCAGCAAAGACGAGATTGCAAGGAGTTTTACCCTCACCACGGCTGCCAACATCTTACCAGGTGAGAATGGAAATACAACGTGGAGAAAACCAGATCAGCAGGGAAACCAGTCTGGTCTCCAAAGAAGAAGGAGATTGTTATGGATGGATTTTATAACCGTTTCTTACGCATCAAGCTCAGCGAAAGGCACACGAGCGTCGAGCCGATTCCCGACGAGATTACAGCGCGTTACCTGGGTGGCAAAGGATTGGGCGCCTGGTTGCTGACTCAAAACGCGCCGCGCGGTGTGGACGCCCTGGCGCCGGAAAATCCCCTCATCATTGTAACCGGACCAGCCACAGACAGCGGTATGGCGCCTGCCAGCCGTCACATCATCGTCGCCAAGTCGCCGCAAACGGGCATTCTGGGGCACGCCGCAGCTGGCGGGCACACTGCGCCGATGATTCGCGCCACTGGTTTCGACGCTATTGTACTAGAGGGCGTCGCAGACGCACCCGTTTACCTCATCGTCAGCGATGAAGGCGTCACTTTCCACAGCGCCGTCCACCTGTGGGGATTGGATGGGTACGCTGCGGAAGAAGCCTTGCTGGCAGAGGTGAACGTGCGCGGCGCTAAAGCAATCGTCATCGGTCCGGCGGGCGAGAATCTGGTGGCGTTTTCCGGCATCAACAACGATCGCGGCCGGCAGGCGGCGCGTACCGGTTTGGGCGCGGTCATGGGTTCCAAAAAAGTCAAAGGCATCGTCTTTTATGGCAAAACGCGCTGTACCTTGCACGACCGCGAAGCCATAGAAAACCTCGACCGCGCCTTTCGCAAACAAAACAACTCCGCCCCCACGGCTAAGTTTTACCGCGACATCGGTACGCCTGGCGTGGTGAACATGACCAACGAAGCGCGTGCTTTCCCTTCCTACTATTGGACGAAGGGCACCGTGCCGCACTGGACGGAGATAAACGGCACAACTCTCGCCGAACGGTATCAACCGCGCCCCAAAGCCTGCTCGAAATGCTTTATGGCGTGCGGCAAGATAACCTCGATCGGGGAAGGCAAATACGCTGGCACGAAAGTGGAAGGACCGGAATACGAGACGATTTATTCCTTCGGTGGATTGAATGCGGTGGACAATTTGCCCGCCATCGCCTATCTCAACGAGTTGTGCGACCGCCTGGGTTTGGACACCATCTCCGCTGGAAACATCGCCGGTCTCGCTATTGAAGCCAGCCAGCGCGGCAAAGTGGATTTCAAGCTCGAATTTGGCGACGTGGAAGGTATTGCCAGCCTGTTCCAAGATATAGCCAACCGGCGCGGGCGCGGCGAGCTTTTCGCCCTCGGCACGCGCGCCGTCAGCCGCGAACTGGGCATGGAAGACGCGGCTGTGCACGTCAAAGGGCTTGAACCAGCCGGTTACGAACCGCGCTCCCTAAAAGGGATGGGGCTGGCTTACGCAGTCAGTGATCGCGGCGCCTGCCACCTGCGCGCCACCGTGTACAAAGCTGAGATGAGCGGAAAAGCCGACCCGCAAGCCATTGAAGGCAAAGCCGACCTGGTGCTGGATTTTGAAGACCGCCACACCATTTACGATGGGCTGGTGTTTTGCCGCTTTTACCGCGACCTGATCGGCTGGGACGAACTGCCCACCATCCTGCACGGGCTGACCGGCTTAGAGGTGGATAAAGCCGCTTTGCAAAAAATCTCCGCCGACATTGCCAACCTCATTCGCGCCTACAATTTAGGGGAGGGCATGACGCCCGCCGACGACACCCTGCCGCCGCGCATCCTCAACGAGCCGCTGGACAACGGCAGAACCCTGACCCGCGCCGAACTGGACAAGATGCTGGACGATTACTACGCCCGGCGCGGCTGGCAACGTTAACCAGTATTTAAAATCAAAAAATCCCTGACAGGTTCCTAAAATCTGTCAGGGATTCTGGTTACATACCTGCAACTAACCGCGTAAGTATTTCCACACCACGTCGGGCGTGAGCGGCAAATCGCGCATCCACACGCCAGTGGCGTGATGCACCGCGTTCACCAGCGCGGGAGCCACACCGTCTATGCAGATTTCGGCGATGGATTTCGCCCCAAACGGTCCGCTCGGCTCGTCCGTCTGCACAAACATCACTTCCATGCGCGGAATCTCGTTCGCCTTGTAGATGCGATAAGGTCCAAAACGCGGGTTTAACAAGCGTCCCAACTCGTCGAAGTACATCTCCTCGCATTGCGTGAAGCCCAGCGCCTGCAACATGCCGCCTTCCACCTGCCCGGCAGCCGCGATGGGGTTGATGATGCGCCCGCAATCCACCACCATGAGCAGGTCGTGAACGATGATTTCACCCGTCTCGACGTCCACGCTGGCTTCCACAAACTGCGCTGCGGTGGGCGGCGGGCTTTCGTTGCTCATGTGCGAGGCGGTCGCCATGATCTGATGTTGATTGTGCCAGTGCAGGCTGTCCAGGGCAATTTCCTCCAGGCTGACAAAGCGCCCATCTGGCGCAATGGCTTTACGTTCGCGCAACAAGATTTTGCCTGGCTCCTTCACCGAGAGCATGGGCGCGGCGTGCTCTTGAATCTGGCGGCGCACTTCTTCGGCGGCTTTCTTCACCGCCCCGCCGGTGATGTAGGTGGTGCAGGAGGCGTAAGCGCCCGTGTCAAAGGGAGTGAAGTCGGTGTCGGCGGCGTAAACGACGATGTCATCCACCGGCACGCCCAGCACTTCGGCAGCCATCTGCGCCAGAATGGTATCCGAACCGGTGCCGATGTCAGTGGAACCCGTGGTCAGGTTGAACGAACCGTCGTCATTCATCTTCAACGTGGCGGCTGCCATGTCCAAACCAGCCACGCCGCTGCCGTGCATCATAATGGACATGCCAATGCCGCGTTTGAGCGGGCTGGCACTGGCGGCGTTTTGCTGGCGGAACGCCTTGCGCTTGGCGTAGTAATCCGTCGCTTTTAAACCCATTTCCACGCATTTGTCAATCGCGCTGGTTTTCAGAGTCTGCGCATGTCCCTTGCGTCCCTCGCCTAACTCGGTCGCCAGGTACATCGGTTCGCCCACCTTGAGCACGTTGTCCAGTTTAAACTTCACCTCGTCCAATCCGAGCTTCTCGGCAATTTCCTCCATCAGCACTTCCAGGGCGTAAGTCTCCTGCATCGTGCCGTAACCGCGGAACGCCCCGGCGATGGGTTTGTTCGTATACACCACGTCCGAAGTGAAACGAGCGTTGGGCGGGTTATAAAGGGTCAACCCCTTGAAGCCGCCCACCATTTGCACCGTCAAACCGTGCGTGGCGTAAGCACCCGTATCGCCGATGACATACAGGTCCATGGCAATCACCTGCCCGTCTTTCACACCCACCTTGTAATGGATTTTCTGCGGGTGGCGCGTGCGCGAGCTGGTGAATTCCTGGCGGCGGGTGTATTCCATGCGCACCGGTCTGCCGGTGGCGATGGTGAGATGCGCGCAGGCGTCTTCGAGCACGATTTCTTGCTTGTTGCCAAACCCGCCGCCGACGCGCGGTTTAATCACGCGGATGCGCTTGACCGGCAAGCCAATTAACGGGGCGATGATGCGTCGGCAGTGATAGGGCACCTGCGTGCTGGAACGCACCACCATGCGCTCGTCCTCGTCCCAATAGGTGATGCACACATGCGGTTCCAAATGGGCGTGCTGCTGACGCGGGGTGTGGTAGATACCCTCAAATACGTGGTCGCATTCCTTAAAAGATTTCTCCACGTCCCCCACCTGCGCCTCGATGTGATAGCAAACGTTGTGTTTGGCGTCGTGGATGCCCTTGGTATCTTCTTCGTCGTGGATAACCGGTGTACCTTCTTTCATCGCTTCCTCGGCGTCTAGCACTGGCGGGAGCACCTCGTATTCCACTTCAATCAGGCGCAAGGCTCTTTCCGCCAGTTGTGCGCTCTCCGCCGCTGCCAGCGCCACGCGGTCGCCCACGTGCCGCACCTTATGATCCAGGGAGACTTGATCGTGCGGTTCGGGCTGGGGATAGCTCTGCCCTCCGGAGGCGTACTTGACGCGCGGCAGGTCTTCATACGTGAGCACAGCGTGCACGCCGGGCAGGGCGCGCGCCTTACTGGCGTCAATGCGTTTGATGCGGGCGTGAGCGTGCGGGCTGGTGAGCAGCGCCCCGTAAAGCATATCCGGCATGACCATGTCGTCGGTGAAAACGGGGTAGCCCTTCGCCAGCTTCAAACCGTCCACTTTTTGCACTGGCTTGCCAACCACCTGCAAGTCCTCAAATTCGCTCATTTCGGGCGGGGTAACAATTTCAGAGAGCGTCGGCTCCAGCGCCACCGGCTCGCGGCGCAGCCAGGCAGCCGCGCGCTCCACCGCGTCTATGATCTTGACGTAGCCGGTGCAGCGGCACAACACACCGCTGAGCGCCTCGCCGATTTCCTGACGCGTGGGATTGGGATTTTTATCCAGCAGCGCCTTGGCGGTCAAAATTTGCGCCGGCGTGCAATAACCGCACTGCACCGCCCCCGAATCGAGAAAAGCCTGCTGCAAGGGGTGCAGCTCGCCGCGCCCGCTCAAGCCTTCCAGGGTGAGGATACTGCGCCCGTCCACGTCCTGCGCCTTGATCATGCAACTGGGGGCAGGCTGCCCGTCCAGCAAGATCGTGCACATCCCGCAGTCGCCCTCGCTGCAACCGTTCTTGACCGAATACATACCCACGCGGCGTAGCACGTCGAGCAGGCTTTCCCCTTTTTGGATGACAATCTGTTGGAGCTTATCGTTCAAGGTAACGTTAATCTGAAGGTTGTTTTCGCTCATGCCTGTTTTCCTCCTTCCAAGCACATTTCCAGGGCACGCCGGCTGAGCACTGCCGCCATCTCGCGGCGGTATTCGGCGCTGCCGAGGAAATTATCCCTGGGGTTCACTTCCTGCTGGGCAGCTGCGGCGGCTTTGTGAATGGCGGCTTTATCCAGCGCGCTGCCCAAAAGCAAGTCGGCGGCTTTTGCCAGGCGCACACTCTCGCTCCAAACCCCCGCCAGCGCCAGGCGCGCCAGATGCACCTTCCCGCCCGGCGCATCCACCACGGCGATCGCCGAGACGATGGGCACGTCTGTGGGGGTGCGGCGCACGTGTGCTTCGCCCCACGCTCTGCCGGGCACGTCCAGGGGCAGGCGAATTTCGCTTAGCTTCCCGATCGCGCCTTCGCGCCCCAAAAAATCTGCCAGCGTCTCTTCCTTGCCGTCGCTGAGCACAATTGCCCCCAGCGCCAGCAACGCCGCCTGCCATTGCGCCGACCAGCGCAGCGCTGCGGCGGCTTTCATCTCGTTGCGCTTCTGCCACGCCACCGCTCCGCTGAGCACACCGCGCAACAGCGCCGGGCAGTCGGGATGCTCAAACACCACCTGCAGGGGTTCCCCCGCGCCGATGCGCAGGCTGGTGCTGCCTCCGTCGTAAGCTTGCCTCATAAGTTCAACCATCACACTCTCCATTTCCCTTGCATTGGTTTATTAACCGTCTTGTGTCTATTTTACCCTATTTTCGTGGTTCGGAAAACGGTTTCTCGCCCATTAGACGCATTCACAAACCCAGGGGATTTAAAAAAGCACACAAGGTACACAACTACACTACCTCAATTTATATAAGATAAGGATCTAAAAACCGACAAAGATCAAGTATAATTGGAACAAGTTTCGGTATTTTAAATATAATTATCGAAAATTCGCTGGCATCCCCTTTCTTAGGAATGAGGTCATATATGTATCAGTTAATCAATTACCCCATGTATGATTTATTCATTGGCTTCGTGAAAGGATCAAGAGAAGGCATCAAACTCTGCGCTCCTTTTGTTAAAAAATAGATCATGGCAGATATTTATGAAAACAAACAACACGGTATAAAAATATCTGTTGTAACGAACATTAACTTAATGAACTTTTATAAGAAATCATCCGATGTAGAGGCAATTTTCGAGGTATTAAATAATAAGGATGCCGTTTTCAACTACCAGGGTCTGCATGCAAAGTTCTATATTTTTGACGAAGAGTACGCAATCATCACCTCTGCAAATCTGACCGGGGCAGGTTTAAAAAGGAATTATGAATACGGCGTCTTGGTAGACGATAAATGTACAATAGAGAGAATATGTAATGATTTTAAATATCTCTGCAACAGTGAACTTTCTGGGAGACTAAACTTTGAACACGTTGAAGAAATTATGCGGATCATTGCGTCTATTCCCAAACCAGCCGACATACGAATACCGGAATTCACATTTGAAGCTGAAAATCTAGACACGTTATTTGACAAAAATACACAAGCAATCATCTCGAATTTAACAGGTTGGAAGAAGTATGTTTTCTTAGCGTTACAAGAACTGGATAAACCGATATTTACAACAGACGATTTCAAACTTATAACTCCCATGTTAGCGGCGAGATATCCACACAACCACCACCTCGAAGCAAAAATAAGACAACAATTACAACAACTTAGAGATTTAGGACTCATCAAATTTGAGAGCCGAGGAATTTATAAAAAATTATGGGAAGAGAATTAATTACACAGACAATGCACAACCTGCTCCGCAACCACCTGAACGCCCTGCCGCCCTATACCCCCATCGAGCCGTTTGAAGTGCTCTCGCAGCGCCTGGGGCGCCCCATCCACGCCATCATCAAACTGGACGCCAACGAGAACCCCTACGGTCCCTCGCCCAAGGCGCGCCAGGCGCTGGCGGAGATGGACTTCCCGCACATTTACCCCGACCCGGAAAGCCGCGCCCTGCGCAGCGCACTCTCGCGCTTCAGCGGCGTACCGGTCGAGCACCTCGCCGCCGGTTCCGGAGCGGACGAATTGCTGGACGTCATCTTGCGCCTGACGCTGGAGCCGGGCGACGTGGTGTTGAACTGCCCGCCCTCCTTCGGCATGTACCCATTCGATACACAGGTGAACGCCGGCAGGCTGGTGGAGGTGCCGCGTCGCAGTGATTTTTCCCTAAATTTACCCGAAATCCGCGCCGCAGTGCAGAAATTCCACCCCAAAGTGCTCTTCCTCGCCTCTCCCAACAACCCCAACGGCGGGATGATCGCAGTGCAGGAAATCGAGGAACTGCTCTCCCTGCCCGTGTTGCTCGTTCTGGATGAGGCGTACATCGAGTTTTGCGATCACGGTCGCCTGGGGGAGGACGCCTCGTGGATACGGCGCGTGCCAGATTACGAAAACCTGATCGTGCTGCGCACGTTTAGCAAGTGGGCAGGCTTGGCTGGTCTGCGCGTGGGCTACGGGGCGTTTCCCGCCTGGCTGATGCCCGCCTTCTGGAAAGCCAAACAGCCCTACAACGTCAACGTGGCAGCCAGCCTGGCAGCCCTCGCCTCGCTGGACGATCTTGATACGCTGGCGGAAGTGGTGGCGGTCCTGCGCGCCGAACGGGCGCGTTTGTTTGCCGGATTGAAGCAAATCCCCTACTTGCAGCCCTATCCCAGCCAGTCCAATTTTATCTTGTGCAAGGTAGTCGGGCGCAGCGCGGCTGCCCTGAAAGCCTGCCTTGCCCAAAGTTACGGCATTTTGCTGCGCTATTTCGATAAACCCGGCGTGCAAGACCACATCCGCATTAGCGTGGGCAAACCGGAACACACTACCGCCTTGCTGCGCGCCCTCGGCGAGGTAGCCTGAGAAGCGCAGCCACCAGTTCCCTGTGGAGCGCAAGTGCGCCTTATTCGTGTAACGCTTGCGCAAACCCTGGAGTATAATTTAAGTACCCGTCTTAGCCTACCTACGACGCCTGCCTGCGGCTTGCAGTGAGCGCCAGGAGGGCAGGAAGGGAGCAATGGCAGTTGGACAATGCGGGTACCGTGAAATAGAGCATACCGCCGACTGGCAGATCGAAGTTTGGGCAGCGAGTTTGGCGGACCTGTTCGTCTGCGCCGCGCAGGGGATGTACGCCCTCGCCGGGGCGCGCCTGGCGCAGCAGGGACGCGTCACACACCGCTTCCGCCTCAACGCCCACGACGTAGAAGAACTGCTCGTCAATTTCCTCAGTGAACTCTTGTACCTCAGCGAATGCGAAGGACTGGGGTTTGATTCTTTCACCATCCAGATGGGTGCGGATACGGTATCCGCCACAGCGCACGGCGCCCCCCTCCTAGCGTTGGAAAGGCAAATCAAGGCAGTAACCTATCACGACCTGGTGTTGAAGCAGGTGGATGGCTTGTATACTGTGCAAATTGTGTTCGACGTATGAACGAAGGCAAGGCTAGTCATGAACCTCGCTGATTTGGTGCAAATATCGCCCTACGAATGGGAGATCCCCCGCCATACCCGGGCGGACATGCGCGTGGCGGTGCGCCTGTTTGCCACACAAGCCATCCTCAGCGCCGCCCTGCGCGACAACACTTTGCAGCAAGCCATCAACGCCGCCAGCCTGCCCGGTTTAGCCGCGCCGCTGCTGGTGATGCCGGATATGCACGAGGGCTACGGATTTCCCATCGGCGGTGTGGGAATCACGCGCCTGTCAGACGGCGTGATCTCCCCCGGCGGCATCGGCTACGACATCAATTGCGGCGTGCGCCTGCTGGCTTCCTCAATCTCCTTCGAGGCAGCCGAAGAATATCTGGACGGTTTGGCTACCGCCATCAACCGCCGCTGCCCCAGCGGAGTAGGCGGCAGCGGCGTGGTGCGCCTGAGCCAATCGGAACTGGAGCAGGTGTGCCACAAGGGTGCGCGCTGGGCTTTACAACAGGGGTACGCCAGCGAAACGGATTTACGCCGCACGGAAGACAACGGCTGTCTGGAAGGCGCCGATTTCGATAAAGTGAGCCTGCGCGCCAGGGAGCGCGGGCGCCCGCAATTGGGCTCGTTAGGAGCGGGCAACCACTTTATTGAAGTGGACTTCGTAAAACAAATATTCGACGCCGCTGCCGCGCAGGCGATGGGTTTGCAGGAAGGTTGTCTGGCGGTGCAGATCCACACCGGCTCGCGCGGGCTGGGACATCAAATATGCAGCGACTTCGTCAACACGCTGCAAGCCGCCGTGCATAAATACGGCATCCACCTGCCAGACCGCGAGCTGGTCTGCGCTCCAATCCAATCCCCCGAAGGGCAGAATTATCTGGCAGCCATGCGCGCCGCCGCGAACTACGCCTTTGCCAATCGTCAGGTGTTAACCCACCAGGTACGCCTCGCTTTTGAAGACGTATTTGCCGGAAAGCTGAGAAACTGGCGTTTGCTTCAAGTCTACGACGTTACGCACAACATGGGTAAAATAGAGACACACGTCATAGATGGCAAAGCGACCCAGGTTTGTGTTCACCGCAAGGGGGCGACGCGGGCTTTTGCCGCCGGCGCGCCGGAATTGCCAGGCGAGTATCAGAGCGTGGGGCAGCCCGTTCTGGTGCCGGGCAGCATGGGTACAGCCTCCTGGGTGCTGGCAGCCAATCCCCAGGGCATGACGCTCTCGTGCGCTTCGGCGTGTCATGGCGCCGGCAGGTTGATGAGCCGCCACCACGCCAAAAAAAGCATAGGCGGTGAGGAATTACGCCGCGCCCTGGAAACGCAGGGTATTCATGTGCGCGCCGCTTCTCTTTCCGGCTTGGCAGAAGAAGCCCCAGCCGCCTATAAAGACGTGGACGCGGTCGTGGATACGATCAGCGGCGCGGGAATTTGCCGTAAAGTGGCGCGTCTGCTCCCGCTGGTGGTAATCAAAGGCTAAAAAAGGCGCCAACTGGCACGCCGGGGAAGTTATGTTATAATTCAAACAGCATGAATCTTGACAAATGGCATGAATTTTATACTTACCTGCGCAAGATGCTCGCCGTGCCCCTGCACAACCGCCTGTTTCTGTTTGGGGACGTCATTTTGACCCTTGTCGCAGTGATCAGCAGTTTTGCGTTGCGGTTGGAATTGGGAGCCTCCTTTAATTATTACACTCCGCAAATGCTGTGGATGATCCTCATTGCCCTGCTGGTAAAACCAGTGGTGTACCGGCGCTTTGGGCTTTACCGGCGCTTGTGGATTTACGCCGGGGCGCAGGAAGTGCGCCCAATTGTGTATGCCGTTGCCGTCTCGTCTATGATCGTTTCGCTGGGGGTTTTCACTTTAACAGCGATCCAATTGTCCATCTCTCCGGCTACTTATCGCGGCTTCCCGCGTTCCGTGCTGCTCATAGACGGTTTGCTATCGTTGCTGCTCGTCGGCGGGTTTCGCCTGGCTCCGCGCATCCTGACTGAACTATACTCAGCAAACGGGAAAGCGGAGCAGCTTGATAAAGACAAACCCAGACGTGTGCTCATCGTCGGCGCTGGGGATGCCGGCGCGCTGGTGGTGCGTGAAATGCAAAAGAACCCGCGCATGAACTTGAAACCCGTTTGTTTTGTGGATGACGACGTAAGCAAACAGAAACAACAAATCCACGACGTGGTTGTCTGTGGCACGATGGACGACTTGCCGCACCTGATAGACCAGCACCGCATCCAGGAAGTGATCATCGCCATACCCAGCGCATCCGGGCAGATCATCCGCCACGTTACCGAAGCGTGTCGTCAAAAACGCATCCGCTTCCGCCCCATGCCCGGTATTTATGAGCTGCTGGACGGCAGAGTCAGCGTCAGCCGTCTGCGCGAGGTGGAAATCACCGACTTGTTGCGCCGCGCTCCGGCGCATCTGGACGATTATAACATCGGGCTAAATTTAAGCGGCAAGCGCGTCCTCATCACCGGCGCGGGGGGGTCCATCGGCAGGGAGCTTTGCCGCCAGGTGATGCACTTCCGCCCCGAAAGTCTAATCCTGCTAGGACACGGTGAAAACAGCATCTTTAAGATTTACATCGAATTACAAGAAACCTACGGCGCCGATCGAGGGGGAGCAGCCTCCAACATTATTTCCTCCTTACGCCCGGTCATTGCAGACGTGCGCGACGCCGACCGCCTCGCCTCGGTCTTTGAAACCTTCCGCCCGCAGGTGGTCTTTCACGTGGCAGCCCACAAGCACGTCCCCCTTATGGAAGCCAACGTCGAGGAAGCCATCACCAATAACGTGCTGGGCACGCGCAACGTCGCCGAAACTGCCTATTCTTTTGACGTGGAACGTCTGGTGATGATCTCTTCCGATAAAGCCATCGCCCCTTCCAGCGTGATGGGCGCCACAAAACGCCTGGCAGAACAGATCGTATTGGATATCGCCAAGCGCTCAGGGCGTCCTTTCTCGGTGGTGCGCTTCGGAAACGTGCTCGGCAGCCGCGGCAGCGTCATCCCGCACTTCAAACATCAAATTGCCAACGGCGGACCGGTAACCGTTACCCACCCGGACATGCGCCGCTATTTTATGACCATCCCCGAAGCCGTCCACCTCATTTTACAGGCGATGACGATTGGCAAAGGCGGCGAGGTTTTCGTCTTGCGCATGGGCGAACAAATCCGCATCCTCGACCTGGCGGAAGACTTGATCCGCCTTTCAGGGCTGGAGCCGTACCGCGACGTGGAAATCGTCTTCACCGGAATGCGCCCAGGGGAGAAATTGAGCGAAGAATTGTGGGATACCTGGGCAAACCGTCAACCCACTTCCCACCCCGACATAATCCGCCTCACAGATCAGGACTTTCTCAGCGCAGAGAAATTGCAAGACGTCGTAGAGGACCTGGTTTACCTGGCGCGCCACGGCGACCCCGAAGCCATCAAGCACATGCTGGATGAAACCATCCCGGCTGCCACCATTCGCGGCGCCCTGGGCGGGGACGAAATGGACTTCGATACTTAACCCTTATTCCTTAACCCACACTCCCAAATCACCGCGCCAGGGTCAGCAATTCGACGATGTCCTTTACCACCAGGCGCTTGTCCAACCCCGTGGATTGGGCTGCCTCGCGGTACATGACCAGGTCTTTCGGGCAGGCGCAAACGAAGACGTTTACTCCCTCCAGCGCGGCAGCCTGACGTACGCGCCGCTCGCTGGGGCGTTCCTTCACCCCGCTCTCGTCCATCCAATAGCGCCCGCCCCCCGCGCCGCAGCACAAAGCGCGCTCCGCATGGTCGGGAAATTCCACCAGACGGCAGCCTGCGCCGCGCAAGAGCAAACGCGGCGCTTCATATACGCCGTTGTAGCGTCCCAGGTAACACGGGTCGTGATAGGTAACCGTCTCGTGCAGCGGGTGGCGGAAAGGCAATCGTCCGGCGGCGTAAAGCTGCCCCAGCAATTCAACCACGTGCAAGACGGGGACTTCAGCGGGCAAGCCGTATTCCCATTTCAGCGTGTTATAACTGTGCGGGTCGCCGGTGAGGATGGCGCGATACTCTATCTGGCGCAGGGCGTCCAGGTTGCGCTGGCGCAACAGCTTGAAAAGCCCTTCCTCCCCAGCGCGGCGCACGTCCGCGCCCGCGTTTTGCTCCGCCTCGTAGAGAATGCCGAAATCCACGCCAGCGCTGTGCAGCATCTCCGCCATCAGGCGGGTGATGGGGATGAAAGTGGGGTCGTAAGACGCCGTATCGCCCACAAACCACACGTATTCCACCTTTTCGCGGCGGGCGTCCTTAATGGGTGGCTTGACCGTCTGCGCCCACTCGGCGCGGCGGGCACGCGGCAAGCCAAAGGCGTTGCCGCATTGCGCCAGGTTTTCCAGCGCGTCTTGCAGGCTGGAATGAATTGCGCCTTCTTCCACCAGGCGGCGGCGCAAATCCACCACCAGCGGCACGTGTTCGATAAAAAGGGGGCATTCCTGCTGACAAGCCAGGCAGGTCGTGCACGCCCACACAGCCTCGCTGTTGATCACCCCGTCCTGGATACGCCCCCAGGCGGGGTTGTCCTTTTTCGGCAGGCTGGCGCGCAAATCCATCATCAAGCGCTTGGGTGAGAGCGGCAAACCGCTGGCGAACGCCGGGCAAACGTCCTGACAGCGCCCGCATTCGCTGCAAGTGTAGAAATCTAACACTTGCCGCCAGTGTAACTGATTTGCTTTTTCCACCCCCAGCATATCCCCGAAACGCGGTGCTTCGGGCAATTTGCCGGGCGCATCCAGGTTGCGCAACAGCACTGCCGGCAATGAGGTGAGGATGTGTAAATGCTTGCCATCGGGCAACTCGACCAAAAAACACAGGATAATCAGCAGGTGCAGCCAGTACGCCGCCTCGTAAAGGGTATATTGTGTCGCAGCGCCCAGCCCGGCGCACAGCCGCGCCGTCAACGCCGAGAGCGGCTTCCACGCTGCGCCTGGCTCAATGCCGAGGTTAATCGCTGCCGCGTTCATCAGCAAGAGGCTGATCATAATCCCGAGAATGTACACCAAAATCTTAACCCCCTGGCGCCCAGCGCTGCCCTGGTAACGCGCCGGTTTGACCCACATGCGCACATACAAGGCGTACCCGGCGGCAAGCGTTACCGCCGCCAGCAGCACGTCTTGCGCCACAGCCAGCGCCGGAAAGCTGGTCAGATACGGCAGGCGGTAATGGGGTATGGCAAAAGCAACCAGCCCTTCGGCTATGCTTTGCAGGATGGTTAAAAACAAGATCAAAAACCCCCAGAAAATGAAAAAATGCGCCAGCCCCGGCGCAGGCAGGCGAAAGAGCCGTTTTTGCGCAAAGGCATCCACCAGCAAAGTGCGCAGGCGTTCGCCCCATGCGCTTTTTAGGGGGGTGGGTTGGGCGCGGCGCAGATTCAGCCACACCGTGTAATACAATTTCCACAAAAAAAGCAGGCTGGCGCTGCCCAAAGCGAGCAGGACGAGCATTGACTTGAGAGAGGCGTAATTCATGGCTCCGCCTTGGGCGCCGGGGGATACGCGGCAGGGGAAGAAGGTGCGCCCGAGACGAAGCCCTGTTCGCGTAAAAATGTGAAAATACGCTCGGCAGCATCGTCCGGCGTGCCCTCAAACACTCCGCTACTGCTACCAGCTTCGGGGTTGCGTTTGCCGCCCGCCATGAGGAACTTCATCCGCTCCGCCGCCGACAGGTTGGCTTGCGGGGCGGCGATTCTGCGCACGCGGGCGCGCGGCGGGGTGATCTCCTCACACGTGATCAGATTTTCCCGCGCCGGGGTGCACGGGCGCGTCTCGATGCGCCCATGAAACGCCTGCGAGCGCTGGTACACCGACACGTAACGCCCGCCTGCCGCACTGGCTGCCACCGCCAGAACGCACGGCAGCGCACAGGCTATTTTTTGCCTTCTGCCGCGTTCCAGCAGGCGCTGGATGGTTATCCCGCTTTCACTTATATCAAAATCCACCACGCGCGTTGCCTGGGGCAAATCCAACACTTCCGCTAAAAAGGCGGGCATTTCGTCTGCCAGGTTGTCCGCACTGGCATCTCCGCACAGGATAAGCTGAAACTCCTCCGCGCCCAACGTCTCTGCCAGGGCGTTAGCCGTCACCCAGGCATCCGGCTGCAAATCCTGGGCGTAAAGCAGGTGAATGGCGCGCGCTGCGCCGCGTCCCAGGCAGGCGTGCAGCGCGCTTTGCGCAGCCTGCCCCCCAAAAGAGAGCGCGACGACTTCCCAGCCAGCCTCCTCTTTCAAGCGTATGGCAAATTCCAGGGCGCTGCGTTCTGCGGCGCTAAGCACGCCTTCGCCGCCCTGGCTTTGTGCCAGGTCTTCCCACGCCTGCACTTCTCTCCTGGCTTGAACGCACACAAAAACTCGTCTGACCACGTCGTTTTTCCTTTAAGGGATGACCCGAAAATCAAGCCGGCTGATGTCCAGGTTCTTCAGCGCCTCTTGCCCGGCAAGCGTGCCCAGCATTTTCACGTTGCCGTGCTTGTCCACCGCCTTGACGACGAGTTGGTCAACCGGGCGGGAGAGGCAATTGACCTCTTGCGCAACGTTGAGCACAGAAGCCATTTCGGCGGCAGTGATGAAGGTATCGCTAAAGGCAACCCACTGGGCATACACGCTCAAGCCGCGCGGGTCTATCAACGGGTAAAAATCCATGTTCGTGGCGGGATCCTCTGTTCCAGCAAAGTGAGCGCGCGCCGCGGCGCGCGCTTCTGCCCAGGTGCATTGCCCAGTCTCGCTCACCGTTTCCGGCACGCTCTGGCGCAGATACACGTTTTGGAAAGCGCTCGCTTCCTGACCCTCCTCGCCAGGAACATCGTCGGGTGCCAGGCTGGCGGAAAACCAGGCGTTGTAATTCCCATCCACAACGATAATTTCCAGGGAGGTGAACAGGGCTGCGATGCAGGCGTCGCGGCTGACGACGCGCTGTAACACCTGGCTGGCGTGCTGGCGCGCCAGGGCAGTGTAGCGCGCCACTTCGTCCTGCGCCGGCGCAGTCTCTATTTCCGCATCCACAAACCAGATGGTGAGCGCCTTGGTGTTGTGTAATTGGTAATACGTTACGGCGTGCTCGGGCACAGAAGATAGGGATTGGAAAGGGAAATCTGTGCGTACATGCAACAGGCTCTGTGCGCTGTCGCAATTTTGGGAAGTAGCCTGCTCTTGCGTTGGGGGCAGCGCTTGTGCAGAAGGTGTTTCCTCACCCCCGCTTTGCGCCGCAGTTGGCGCTGCTGCACTGGGAGTGAGAGGCTCTTGGCGGGGCAGGACTGCCTCCATCAAGTTACAGGCAAGCAGCCCAACCGTCGCCGCCAGCAGGAGCAGACTGCGTTTCATCACCCCTTCCTTTTTTTTCCTGCCCTGCGCCTTAGACTGCCCGATGAGCATAAAACCGGAAGATAATCCCTCGTTTTGCAAAGACTTCCGAAGTTTTTGTTCACCTTCGGAAGTCTCATCATCCGTTTCTATTCCTTGTAATTTGCTCGAATTTAGCAAACGAAAAGCCTGTTCAGAATCGGAAAAGGCTATGATTTCCCCAGCTTCTTTTCCAGAAAACTGACCGCATCGCCGACGCTGATGATTTTTTGGGCTTCCTCGTCTGAGATCTCGCCGCCAAATTCATCCTCAAAAGTCATGATCAATTCGACCAGGTCAAGTGAATCGGCTTCCAGGTCTTCGCGAAAACGAGCCTGCGCGCTCACTTTTTCAGGCTCAACGCCCAATTGGTCTACCAGGATGGTCTTTACTTTTTCGAAAATCTCACCGTTCATGTTCCATACCTCCTTTGGGGAATCGTGCGTTTATCATACCCTTGCCTAAAGCGCTTGTCAAGCATTTCCTTTTTCCTCCAGCGAGCTCGCACACCCCGGCAGACTTGACCAACGCAGAGATCCCCTACTGACGTTCTTACTTGATGATGATCGGCGTTGGTGTTTTAACGCGGATAAGCGGCACGACCAGGGTTATCTGGGGTATGGGGGTGATGATGTTTGTCGGCGGTTTGGGGGTGATGATGTTGGACGGCGGCTTGCGGGCGCAGTCGAGCACTGCCACGCTGAACATGCCGGTTTGCTGAACGTTGCCGTAAGCATCGGCTGCTTTAAACCAGTACATGAACTTGTCGCCTCCCCGGTCGGGAACGAATTTATACGTGTATGCCGAACCGCTGCCGCTCATCTGCACGTACTGGGCGCTGTTCGCATTGCCACTGCCCGCCCAATACCAGTACATCAACACGTATTGCAACCCGGACGGATCGCTTACATTGACAGAAATCTTAGCGCTGACGGGTGTACAGCCGATCTTTTTGGGATCGAAGTACAGGGTGCCCGCGGTTCCCCCGCCGCTGATAGTGGGCGGCGTGGTGTCCTGCTGCGGCGACACCTCGGTGGGCGTCTCACAAGGCTGCAACCGGATGGCATACTCTTTGCTGGTGAGGATGACTTCCTGAGCGGCGTTTTTCAGCGACATCACGTACACCAGCCTGCCGGTGCGGTTCTCCAACATTTTCACATCTACCTGACTCACGTCCAGACTGGAAGTAAACGCGCTGCCGGTTTGTGTCATCGCCTGGTTCATCAACTCGAAACGCCAACCGCTGTGGTTTTGCAGCCAGACGCGGATACTCGCCGCCGCCACGCCGCTCATGTCGCTGGGCACACCCTTGAAGGCTGCCAGCTGCGGCTCTCCCTGGGTGCACGCACCGGCGTAAACCGGGTCTGGAGATGCCGCCATACTGATCGTTATCGGCACCGGCGTCGCCACGCACGGGATCAACACTACGGCTTCCTCGGCGCTGACGGCGTAAAATTCTTTCTTATCGTTCATCAAAGACACGCTGTAAACCAGCCGCCCGGCTTCGCCGTTCAACGCCTGAATGTCCACCCCGCTCAAATCCACCTGAACGGAGTATTTCCCGCTGCCGTCGTTTTGCATCGCCTGCGGGGCAAGTTCCTGACGGCTGCCACTGGCGTTTTCGATCCACGTACGCGCAGTTACCTCAACGGCGTCTTTCACGTCGCTGGGAACAGCAGAGATATTGAGAGAGGTCGCCTCGCCGTTCGTGCATTGACCGGCGTAAACCGGGCTGGGAGAAGCGTCAAGGCGGAAGGTGATCTCCCCAGGTGTTGGCGTCAACGTCGGCGTTTCTGTCAGCGGTGGCGTCGGGGAGGGCGTTTCGCTCACCTGCGGCGCCACGCCGCAGGCGTTTGCGTCCGCGGATGACGAGACGATACACAGGCGCGCCACTCCGGAACGCGCCGTCCCACCCCCGCTCAAGGCGTGCGCTTGAATCGTATACCAGCCCGGCGCGACGGGATTCCAGTTAAATTCGGCGTTCACCAGCGTATCGTTGGCGCTGGTGTTAACGGTGCCCACCGGTACGTCGTTGACGAAAAAGACGATCGCCGTTATCCCGCCGCCCGGTTTCGTGGCGTGCGCCTTTAAAGGAAAGGGCGCCAGGGGCAGGGTGGCGTCGCTGGCGGGTTGGTCCAGCCAGGCAACCGCCCCGCCGGATGAGGAAGCGCTGCCTTGCCCAATTTCACTCACCCCCAGGTTGCAAGCCCCCAGCAGGAGACTAACCAGCGCCAGACAACAGACAAATTTCAGCCACGCTTTTCGTTCGCCGCCGCTCCATCTATTCCGTTTTCCAGCCATACATGCCTCCTTTTCCTAGGGGTGGATCGCCCCTTGTACGTGGACATTAACTGTACAACCGCCTTCCAGGTTACTGGTGCTGCCGGTCAGATCGCTGTTCAACGCCGTCCAATCTGCCGTGCTGCGCGCTGGCAGCTCAAACTCCACGCGGCAGTAATCCGGCTCGTTGCGGCAGGCAAACAGGTTGTCTTCGTCGTGCAGCCTGGTGAGGATGGTTACCGTCTGTGTCTCATTATTCACCGGTACGGTTAAACTGGCACTGCCGCCCCACAAATCGGTGAAGGTATACGTGTTGCCCTCCGTGGTGTCGCGGTCAGAGAGGAGGAAACGGAAGGCGTTTTCTGAGCCGTAAACGGCGAGATACCCGGAACTATCCAGCGTGCTATCCATTAGACCCCAATCGCCGCAATCGTCCACGTCCGCACTCATCTGCAACGTGTTGAACGTTACGGTAACGTCCACTGGTTGGAAACAATCTGGGGTGGTGTAATAAACAGGCACGCTTTCCGAAGAACGCAGGTTAGACGCCACAGCCGAGACGTTGTATGCGTAGGTCATCCCGCACACGCTGCGATCCATGCGGTCGAGAATGACGCGCGGCAGTGTGCCGTCCAGACGGCGCAGCACGTCCCACTCGCCCACCGTCGCGGCGTTGCCGGTTTGGCGTTCCAGGCGGCGCAAGACGACGTGGTAACCGGTCAATTCCGCCTCCGTATAATGCGGTGCACCGTCCCAATCCCACAACAGGGAGGGGACTCCGCTGGGAATGCCGGAAAAGACGCAAATAACCCGCTCTAAAGGCGTGGGCAAATCGGCGCAACCCTCGAAGGAGGGTTCCAGTCTCAAGTTGGTGGGCGGCGGCAAGAAGGGGTCTGTCATCCAGGTCGGGTCTGAGGGTGGCGGTACGCCAGGAATGGCGCAGGGTATAGCGGCGGGACCCAGGCAGTAATACAACGTGTAATTACCGTTCAAGCCGTCTGTGCTGGTCTCCATGCGCACGATGCCGTTCCACTGCTCAGGCGGTACAACGGGGTTTATCACCCCAATGTAATCTACGACGGGCGGATTCCTGCCGAAACAAAACAGGCGGAATTCCAGCGCATCGCTGGGTGAATGATGCGCCAGGGAATAGCGCCCGTGATTGGGCATATCGGATAACTGATACAGGTTGCCTGCGCTGGGCGCCAGTCCGTTAAAATCTCCCGGCGGAAGGCGCTCCCACACTCCGCCCGCCGAAATAATCGCCGCGTAACAGTGGATGCCGGCAAAAGCGTTGTCGGTTTCCAGGGAACCGAGGGTCAAAACCAGGTCGAGCGCCCCGGGCGGCGGGGCAGCGCACGCATCCGCAGTGGCGCCGCTCACCGGCGGCGTCAGCAATTCCGCCGTGCCGCGGATGGAGGTAACCATGTAGGTGTAGGTGCCAAACCCGACCAACGTGTCCACGTAGGTGGTGGTGTTGGGCGGCAGCACGACCACCTGGTGGATCGTGCTCGTGCCGGGGTCTATGCGATAGACGATGAATTCCGTCTCGTCGTGGCTGTTGTCCGTCCATTGCAGGGTCGCTTCCGTGCAGGTGAACGTAACTGTCAGGTCGGTTGGGGGAAGCGGCGCGTCTGGCACGGCTGGAGGTGGAGCCTCCTCGCTTTCTTCGGGGGGCGGCGCGCCGGGCAGGGTAACTTCGGTATCCGGCGGCAAGGAAGCGCTCGTGTTTGCACTGCTCAAGCCGGGATTCAGGTCTAAAATCTCGCCCACCGATACGCCCGCGCTATCGGCAAGCTGTTCCAGGCTGGGCAGTGTGCCGTCCGCCTGTTCCAGATCGTTCACGTTTACGACGGGGTGATACTGCTCCGTGCTCACGTCCAGGTAAACCACCGCCGAATCGGAATGCCTGCCATCCTGGGTGGTGGCGCGGGCGATGAGAAGGATGCGCCCGCTGGCGGGCGGCGTCCACCCTTCTGCCAACACGAGCGGATTCGAGCCGCCTGCCAGAGTGGAGGTCTTGCTGGCGATCAGCGCCCCGTTTGCGTACAGGTCAACCCGCCTGACGCCTCTTGGATAAGACGACGTAACTTGTATGGATACCGCCTCTCCCCGCAGGACTGTCGTCCCGCTGATGGGAGCCTGGATGGTGGTGAGGAAGGCTTCGTTGGGCGGGTGGGAATTACGCAGCAAAAAGAAAGCCGCAGCGGAAGCCACGAAGACTGCGCCGATTATTACGACAACAGCAATCAACACACACGTCAGCAGCCCCTTGCGGCTGCGCGCTGGTGCAGTACTCCCCTTTGCCATAGCCACCTCCACTTACAGGATATGGAACGGATATTTAAAATGTGCAATACATAGATTATATAGGGATAATTTCCACAATACAATAGGAAACCTGGCGTTTTTCCCCTTTTCTTTCCAATTTCCACAGCCCTTTGCGCTGCCTCGCCACAACCTGTCATTGCGAGCCGCAGGCGAAGCAATCTCAACGATGGCGAGGTAAGGAGATTGCTTCGCTAACCTGTCATTGCGAGCCGCAGGCAAAGCAATCTCAACGATGGTGAGATAAGGAGATTGCTTCGCTAACCTGTCATTGCGAGCCGCAGGCGAAGCAATCTCAACGATGGTGAGATAAGGAGATTGCTTCGCTAACCTGTCATTGCG
>CAZGDA010000017.1:35175-36945 GCA_964524425.1 uncultured Anaerolineaceae bacterium
AACGATGGTGAGATAAGGAGATTGCTTCGCTAACCTGTCATTGCGAGCCGCAGGCGAAGCAATCTCAACGATGGTGAGATAAGGAGATTGCTTCGGTCGCTGCGCTCCCTCGCAATGACAAAGTGAGGCTGCGCTCCCTCGCAAGGACAAAGTGAGGCTGCGCTCCCTCGCAAGGACAAAGTGAGGCTGCGCTCTCTCGCAAGGACAAAGTGAGGCTGCGCTCTCTCGCAATGACAAAGTGAGGCTGCGCTCCCTCACAATGACAAAGGGCGTTAATCCCCGGCGGCGGCCAATTCGTCGAGGTCGCTTTGGGCGTTTGCGGCGTAGGGCGATTTAATTTCAGTGAAGATCGCCAGCGCCTGCTGGAGACACGCTCTCGCCTTCTCGCGTTCACCCAATTTCTTATATGCGATTCCTAAGTTGAACAAATCAATCCCTTCCCCGCGCCGGTCGCCGATTTCCTTTGCTATTTCCAACGCAAGTTGGAAATAGCCGATCGCCTTGTCCACCTGCCCCAGGTCCTTGTATGCAATCCCCAGGTTGCCCAGATCTGCCCCTTCCCCGCGCCGGTCGCCGATTTCCTTATGGATTGCCAGCGCCTGTTCGTGATAGCCGATCGCCTTGTCCACCTGCCCCAGGTCCTTGTATGCAATCCCCAGGTTGCCCAGGAAGTTGCCTTGCTCTTGGCGTTCTCCCGCCTGGCGCGCCGCCTGCACGCCCGCTTCCAGCGCCTGCACCCGCTCGACCCAGTAGCCGCGCCGGTCGAGGTAACCGTCCAGCGCCCACACCAATCCGCGCACAGCCACAGCCTGCTGCGCCCGGGCGCAGGCTGCCAGCACGCTCAAGGCGTGGCGGCGCTCGCCGTCCAGGCGGGCGTAGCCTTCTACCCCGGCGGCGCTCTCGCGCTGCGCCAATTCCGTGTAATACACCGCCAGGCGCCCCAGGTCTGCGCCCTCTGTTTCCATTTCCGTGCGGGCGTAGGTGTGAACCAGGGCGTGGCTGACTTCGTAACCTTCCCCGCTGCGCTGCAAAAGGCTGATGCTCACCAGTTCACCCAGCCAGCGTTCGATATCACGCCTTTCCACGCCCAGGGCGGCTGCCAGTGCCGCGCCGCCAAACGGCGCCAGCGCCAGGCAGCCCACCATGCCCAGCACACGGCGCGCTTCCTGGCTTAGGCGGGCGAGGCTTTTTTGCAGCAGCACGCGCACGCTCTCCTGGCTGTGTTGCCCCTGTCTGGTTTGCAGCCTTTGCAGCGGGGAATCGCGCAGGTCCTCCACGTACATACTCGCTTTTTGCTGGTGATGGCACAGGTAGGCGCCCGCCAGGCGCAGCGCCAGCGGCAGCCCGCCCACCAGAAGGCAGATCTCAGCCGCAGCGTGCGCGTCGTCCAGCCACTCTCCGCCCCAATCGCGCAGCACCGCCAGGGCAGATTCATCTTCCAGCGGTTTCAGCTCCGCCCACTGCCCGGCGGCGTCGTCCAGGCTGCGCGTGGTTACCAGCACGGCGCATTGTGCGCCACAGGCGTTCAACAGGGCGGGCAGGTCCGCGGCTTGCTCGGCGCCGTCCAGCACGAGCAGCGCCTGTTTGCGCGCCAGCAGGCGCTGCAACGCCGCCAGGGACGTGTCGCGCGCCGCCTCGTCGTAACTGCGCACGAAGTGCTCACACACCAGGGCGGTGTCCGGTCTGCCGTAAAAACTGTAGAACAAAATGCCGTCCGGGAAGCGCGCCGGCGCGGCGGCGTCCGGCGCCAGACTCCACAGCGCCTCGACC
>CAZGDA010000018.1:0-21727 GCA_964524425.1 uncultured Anaerolineaceae bacterium
AGGGAGCGCAGCGACCGAAGCAATCCCTAAAATGCCACAGATTGCTTCGCCTGCGGCTCGCAATGACAACACGTAGGTTGTGGTTGCGCACCGCAGATTTGTTCTTAACCCCCAGGCGCACACCGCGCCCCTCCCCACTTCTCACCACACCGGGTTGGCTGCGGGCTGCGCCCGCAGATTTTTTCTAAAAGTCAAATCTCGTCTATCAGACAGCGTAACAGCGCCAGGGTGTTTTCCACGTCCTGCACGTGAGCGACTTCCACGGGGGAATGATGGTAGCGCAAGGGAATGGAAAGCGCCGCGCAGGGCACTCCCCGTCCGGCAAACGGCAGCGGCATCAAGGCGTTGATGATGCCGGTAACCACCTCGTCTTGCAAGGGAATGTTTTGGGCGCGGGCGACGCTGCGGATACGGCGCGCCAGCTCCAGGTTTGGCACGAAAACCGGCTTGCCGGGGATCGTATCCAGCCACTTCAACGCCGCGCCTTTGCCCAGGCGCACGTCGCTTTGCCTGCCTTCCAGGTCGGGCGTGTCAAACGCCAGCGTGCAATCCACGCCGATAACGAAATCCGGGGCGATCGTTTGCATCACCGGCAGGCTGCCCATTTCCGAAGTCTCCTCCTGCACCACGAAAGCCAGGCTGAGCGTGCAGCCAGGCGGCACCGCCTGCCACAGGCGCGCCAGGCGCAGCAACAGGTAACAACCCAGGCGGTCGTCCAGCGCCTTACCGCTGACGAAATGCGCACCCAGTCTTTGCAGGGGAGAAGACCAGGTCAGACCGTCTCCGACTTGAATGCCCATAGCGGCGGCTTCCTGCGCCGAACGCGCCCCCACGTCCAGGTAAAGGCTGCGCACGTCTGCTGCGGCGGGCGTCCACAGGTGTTCCGGCAGCAAACCAACCTGCACGTCCAGCTCGCCGCTTTCCGTCCACAGGGAAAGGCGGCTGCCTTCCAGGGCGTGCATACTCATCCCGCCCAGGCGTTCCACCAACAGGAAACCCTGCGGAGTGATGCGGCGCACAAGCAAGCCCACCTCGTCCATGTGAGCGGCGAACAAGACGTGTTTGCCGCCGCCGGGGCGGGTGGCGATCAGATTGCCCACGCCGTCAAGGCGCGTCTGCCAGCCTTCTTCGGGCAGTTCAGATTGAATCAGGCGCGCCAGCGCCGCCTCGCGCCCCGGCAGGGCGGGCGTGTGCGTCAAACCGCGCAGCAGGTCGAAATCCAGGCAGGTAGAGTGAGGCTCGTTCATCAAATTTCTACGTCAAAAAAAGACCTGGCAGGCTGTGAAATACCTGCCAGGTCTTGGTAACCCTTATTGCACGGTGTAAGCGAGGGAGTAGGCGTTGGACGACCCCACCGCGTTGTTCACGATAATCACCGCCGCACCAGAGGCAGTCAGGTTCGCCCCCGGCACAGTGGCAGTCAATGTGTTTGCATTAACAATAGAAAACGCCAGCGCGCCGCCGTTCCAGGATACCGAAGAAACCGTGCTGAAGTCCGTCCCGGTAATCGTAATCGTTGCATCCGCGCCGTTGGAAAAAGTCGCCGGGGAAACGCCGCTGATGGTGGGCAAAGACACCGGACTGGTAACCTTAAAGGTAGCGGAATTGGACTGCCCACCCCCCGGAGCGGGGTTGATGACGTAAACAGGATAATTGCCTGCGCTGGCTACCTGTGCCTGCGGCACGGAAGCGTTCAACTGGCTGGCAGAGACGTAGGTAGTGCTGATCGCTGTTCCAGAAAAGTACACCGTCGCCCCCGAAACAAAATTCGATCCATACACGGTCAGGTTGAACCCTAGCCCGTTGGCGGTCGTACTGGTGGGGTCTATGCTGCTGATGGTCGGTGCGGGATAGGTAACGCTGGTAACCGTGAAAACAGCCTTCGCCGATGTGGCACCGCTGGGATTCACGACCGTAACGTTCACGTTGCCAAGACCCGTCAAATAACCAGCCGGGATGACAGCAGTGAGCTGGTTGGCGCTGTAGAAGGTAGTCGCCAGGCTGATAGTTTCCCACTTCACCACCGCCCCGCTGACGAAATTCGATCCGTTTACTGTCAGCGTGGTTTGCGCCGAGTTGACCGCCACGCTGGCGGGGTTCAAACTGCTGATCGTCGGCGTTACCAAACCAGTTGGGGTAGGCGTTACGGTCGCCGTTCCTCCGCTGACGATGACTTGCACGTAAAAAGCGCCGCTGCTGTTTTGCACCACGCCGAATTGCGTGCCGTCTGGGGCGCGCAGGCGGAAATAGGCGTAATACGTGTTGGCAGTCGCCGGGGCGGTCATGCTAACCGAGATGTCCGTCGAGCCGCCCGGCGCGACCGTGGTGGTCAGGGCGGTGGAATCCGGTCCGGTCATGTTCCCAGAGACGTACACCACAGAGTAACTCGTCGTCCAGGTGCAGGTGCCGGTGTTTTGCAGACGCCAGGTTTTGGTAAAGCTGGCGCCCGGGGTTAATTTCGTGCCATCCGGGACGGTAACGTCCGCCACAAAGCTAGCCCGATTGCAGGGGGTTACCGCTGGCGCCGAAGTCGGCAGCGGCGGCAGCGTGGGCAGAGAGGGCGGCAAGGTCGCCGCCGCCATGGTCGCCAATGGCGTGGGTGATGGAAGCGGGGTCAAGGTGTCCGTTGGCTTGGCAGCCGCAGTTTGGGTGACGCCGGCTTCTACGGTTTGCACCAGGGCGGTTTGGGTGGCAATGATCATTTTTTCCGAGTTCGGCAGATTGCACGAGGCAACCATCACCGAAATGAATAACAATCCTGTTAGCGCGCGTGTTTGCTTCAGCATAAGTGTTTCCTCTCTTTCCAATCCCTAAGCGGTTTTCTTTGCTCCGTTCGTGGCGCGTTGGACAATTTCCACCACTTCCGGTAAATCCAGGTTTAATTTTTTCAACGTATCCAGGCGCGGAATGCCATTCTCATCCCAGCCGCGGCGCTTGTACACGGTATCCATTAACGTTTCGTAGCGTTCCTGGCGGTACTTGCGCAGCAGAGCGATTTTTTCAATGCTGCTCAACCCGTCCGGCTCAACGCCCACCTGCTGGCGCAATTGTTTATCGTAGCGTTCTGCGCGCGATTCGTACTCCTCCACCGTCACAGGACCCATGGCGCGGTAGGGTGGGTAATCGTACTGGCGCGTCCCATAACCCATACGCAGGGAAAACACGCGCTGGAAATTGTACACCCGTTCCGATTGCGCCAGAATGTCCTCGATGGTGTGTTTCCTGCCCGTCAGACCTTCCAAAATCCAGGTGTAATTTTCCACGTGTTCGGGAACTTTCGCCGGCGCGGCGCTTTTGGCGTTATCCCTGGGTAAAATGTCGTTCCAGGGCAATTTGCACAGCCCGTGCAGGCTGAACCAGGTGCGCCACAGGGGGAAGTAGTGCAACGCTTCGGCTTTATCTTCAAAGGTAGGCAGTTGATTGTTCACCTGGTCCATAAAGATGAGCCAGGCTTCGTCGTGCTGGGCGCCCTTAACTGCCATGCCGTAGCCGCCTTGCTGGGCGAGCGACTCTTTGGTTACGTATTCCGATATTTCCATGCCCTTCACTTCCATGCCGATGTCGTTGAGGAAGGCGGGGTCGGCGTTATATTTCTCGGCGAAAATTTGTTTCATGCGCCGCACGCCCAAACCGACGATCTGTCCAAAACCCTCGCCGCGCGCCATCTGGTGCACCAGTTCCAGCGCCGCCTCCACGTTGCCCCAGGTAAGCTTCAGCCCGCCGGTGCGCTCCTCGTTTAGAATGCCTTCCTGGTAACATTCCATCACAAAAGCCAGGGCGTTTGCCAGCGTAATCGAATCAATGCCGTAGGTATCGGCGTAGAAGTTCAATTCCAAGATGCCGAGCGGATCAAAATTGCCGATGTTTGACCCCAAACCCGCCGCTGTTTCGTATTCCGGTCCGTCCACCAAAACCGCTTCTCCGGCATACGGGCCGCTTTTGAGGTGAAAATGGTCCACGCCGTGCGAACAGGACATACTGCAACCCACCCAGCAGCCGTCCGGCAGCCCCTGCGTAAAGCTTTGCAACCAGATCTGGTTGCCGATTTTCGAGGCTTCGGGGTGCGCCCCAAAACGGTAATTGTGCACCGGCAGCAGGTCAAAATGATTCATCACGTCCATCAGATTTGCCGTGCCCAGCTTGCGCATCTGGTTTTGCACGTCGTCCAGTTCGGCAATCTCTTTGTTGATGCGCTTTCCGGCGCGGCGGATGGGTTCCATGTCTGCGGGGTTGTTGCTGTCCCCCTTGAGGCTGGAATATTTAACCACAATGGCTTGCAGCTTCTTATCCCGAAAGACGCGCCCGGGTCCACCGCGCGCCGCCTGTTTGATGCGCATCTCTTTGCGGCGCAGATCGTACCAACTGATATTGAGCATGGAATAAAGCACGTGCTCGGCTGCCGCGCCGCTGGTGATGGTGGAAATGGCTTGTTTGCCGCGCTCGTCGTCAGCGTATGTATCCGCCAGGTAGCGCAAGAGTTTGTGTGTGTCCACTTCTTTGCAGGGAATTGTCTCTATGGAAATGTAGCCCGTGTCTCCATCAATAAAAACAACCACGTCCTGTTCGGCTTTGCCCTGGATTTCGAGGGCGTCGAAGCCGGAAAACTTTAGGTAAGGTGAAAAATAACCACCGCCGTTGCTATCCACCACGGAAAGGGTCAGTGGCGAAAGGGTAACGGCAGTGATTTTACCCGCGCCTGGGTAAGCCGTCGTCCCACAGATGGGACCGTTGGCGAACACCAGTTCGTTTTCGGGGTCGTCCCATTTCGTGTTGTCGTTGATAGCGTTCCACAGCAGCCACAAACCAAAACCTCGCCCGCCGGTGAAGCGTTCTTTCATCTCCTCAGATACCGGTTTGATGCGCATGCTGTTATCGGACAGGTTCAAGTATAGAGTGCGTCCGGCGTAACCGCGCTCTACAGGGCGCCATGGATAGTCATACTCCACGATTATATTACGTCCATTCATCATTTATAAACTCCTGATTTTTCCAACAGATTCTTCCTACCAGTTTTCTTCGCTGCCTGTGCCGCTTCACACAGGCTTCCTGAATCACATCCAATTCAAGTTAATTATAGCCTATCTTCCTTTTTATGCCACTATGCTGGATTATTTCTTATCAGACTCTCAACAAAAGCGCTGAAAAGGCGTAAAAATCCTGCCCTCCAGGCGATATTTGTGCTAGAATTTACCCTAAAGCGAGGGCATTCTATGAAGCAAAACCGAATAAGCCTGACAATTTGTCTGTTCGTGGGCTCTCTTGTCCTGTTGACTGCCTGCAACGCCGGCGCGACAAAAGCAGAACCCACCCTACAACCACAGGAAGAAGAGGCGTTTGCGCCGGTGGTAAGCGCCACCGGAAAAGTGATTCCGACACACTGGTCAAATTTGAGCGTGTCCACCTCCGGTGTCATCAGCGAAGTGCTGGTGGAGGAAGGGTCAAGCGTGGAAGAAGGCGCACTGCTCATCCGCCTGGAAGGGCAAGAGGCGCAGCAAGCCACCGTCAGCGCGGCGAAGTATGAGCTTGAAAGCGCCCAAAAGGCGCTGGACGACCTCAACGAAAACGCCGCCATCACCCGCCAGGAAGCCTTGATCGCCATTGCGCAGGCATACGAAACCCTGCGCAGCGCCGACCGTCAGTTGTATTATTTCACCGTGCCGGTGAACCAGCGTGACCTGGACATGTTCGCGGCGGCAGATAAGATGAAGACCATCCTCGCCGAAGCACGCAAGGCGTGGGACCCGTACAAGTACCAGGAGGAATTTCTGCCGCAAAGCAATCGCAGCAAACTCAAGAAAAACCTGGACGACGCCGAGGGTGATTTTCGCACCGCCATGCTGCGCATCACCTACGCCGCCGATTTGGGTTTGGCGCAGGCGAAATTGAACAAAGCCAGACAAGATTACGAGAAGTGCAAAGACGGACCCGACCCAGACCAGGTACGGTTGGCGCAGGCGCGCCTGGAAAACGCCAAATCCGCCCTGACCGCCGCCGAGCGCGCCGTCAAAGACCTGGAACTGCGCGCCCCCTTCGCCGGGGAGATCAGCCGCCTGAACGTGCGCGATCACGAATGGGTGGCGCCCGGGCAAACTGCCGTCATCCTGGCAGACCCCACTTCCCTGCGCGTGGAAACCACCGACCTGGGCGAAGTTGACGTCGCCCGCATTTCCGAGGGAGACACGGTCTCCATAACCTACGACGCTTTGCCAAACGTGATTAGCAGCGGCAAAGTCTTGCGCATTTCCCCCAAGGACGCCGAGAGTTCGGGCGTGAATTACACCGTGTTGATCACCTTAGATGAGATCCCCCAGGGCTTGCGTTGGGGCATGACAGCCTTCACCGACATCCAGGTGAAATAACGGCAGAGTACAGCAGGAGAATAGCATGGACGTCGCAGCGCAATACGTTATTGAAACGCGCGCCCTGACGCGCATTTATGGCAATGGAGAGCAGGAAATCCGCGCCCTGGACGGCGTGGACATCCGTATCGCCGCCGGGGAATTGGTGGCGGTGATGGGTCCCAGCGGCAGTGGAAAAAGCACCCTGCTCAACATGATCGGCGCGCTCGACCGCCCCTCCAGCGGGCAGGTCATCGTCAATGGGCAGGACATCGCCAAGATTCGCAACGAAGACTCCTTCCGTGCCAAAACGGTAGGCTTCATGTTCCAGTTGCACAACCTGATTCCCACCCTGACTGCCAAAGAGAACGTGGAATTGCCCATGATCGGACAGCGCAGCGCCGGTCAACGCCACAAGCGCGCGGTTGAATTGCTTTCCCTGGTGGGGTTGAAAGAGCGCATGAATCACCTGCCGGGGCAGCTCTCCGGCGGGCAGCGCCAGCGCGTTGCCGCGGCGCGCGCCCTGGCGAATAATCCGCCCCTCGTCCTGGCGGATGAACCAACCGGCAGCCTGGATACCGCAGCCGGGCAGGAATTGATGGACCTGCTGCGTGAACTAAACCACAGCCAGGGCACCACCTTCGTCATTGTAACCCACGACCCGGCGGTGGCGCGCCAGACGCGCCGCGTGCTCATCATGGCAGATGGGCGGATTGTGCGCGAGGACATCATCGGCTCACCCCTGGAAGAAGACCTGAAAATGTGGCAGCATTCCGGCTTGGGGCAACAAATCCTCAACGACAACCCAGCCGTCTTGAACGAATTTTCCATTTCGTCTGAACAGGCGCAGGCGCTGCGCCAGGTTTTGGCTGCCAAGTGAGCTATGAAAGCCAGAGTCCTGCTTTTGCTCGTTTTGGCGCTCTTGAACCTGGCTGCAATTCTGCCGGACGACGCCCCCACGTCTCTGCTCACCCTGATCAACAAAAACCGCGCAGAGGATGTGCACGTCGGCTTATTGGGGATTAACAACGGCAGGTTTTATTACTTTACGGAACGCGCCAAAGACCACCCCGAAGAAACAGTCTTCGAGGTGCACAAGGACGTTTACCTCGTCGCCATTTACGCCTGCGGCTACAAGCGCACCGGCACGCTGAACATGCATAAAAACGTGCGCCTGGTTTTCCCGCTCTGCTTTTACAACAACGCCTATCGCGGCGCGCCAAACGCCGGTGAACCCTCCCTGGAAAAAGTGGACTTGCTTAAAACCGAGCCGCAAGACGGCGCGCTTGACGAATTGCTCTTAGAGCGCCTCTCCCTGAACGAACGCTTCACCGGGGACATTCGTTCTGCCATCACAGATGAAGACCTGCTGCGCTACCTGTACCCGCCTTACCGCGCCCAAATTCACTGGCGCCTGGACTGGTACAACTGGTACAACGGCAGCTTAGACGGCTTTGAGCCGTTTCACTAAACGTTTCATCCCCCTTCTAATTCTTAAAGAGCGCATTGGCTGGCGTTCCGCCTGGCGCAGGTACTTCCCGCCCTAGCTCGAACCAGAACGTGCTTCCTTCCTGCGCGGCGCTGATAACCCCAATGCGCCCGCCGTGCGCCTCCACAACCAGCTTGCAGAACGTCAGTCCCAAACCGGTGGAGAATTTATACCCTTCCGCCCTGGTTTCCACCTGACCAAATTTTTCAAAAATCTTTTCATGGTACTCCACCGGGATACCGGCGCCGTTGTCTTGCACAGCAACGCGCACGCCCTCCGCCAACGCCTCGATGGTTATACAAATGCGTCCGTCTGGGGGGGAAAACTTGAGGGCGTTATCCAGTAGATTCTGAATCACCCGCGACAAGAGATTTGCATCTCCCACAACCAGCGCCGGGGCAGGCGGGGTGTGCAGCGTCAATTGTTTTCCCCCCTGCAGCGCCTCCATGTTCGATACAACGTGGCGCGCCATCTCTGCCAGGTCGCATTGCCCTAAATCCAGCTTCATCGCCCCAGATTCCAGCCTGCTCACGTCCAGGATGGCGCGGCTCATCTCCGTCAGGCTGGAAATGTGGTAAAAAGCCTTAGCCAGATAATCTTTGCCCTCCTGGTCGAGCAGCGCCGCCTGGGTTTCTTCGAGCTTTTCTAGCACCACCTGCGTAAGCCAGAGTAAATTGCGCATATCGTGGATGATCATGTGCACGAGGTTATCGCGCAGCTCCTCCAGAGTAACAATTTGCGCGTAATTTTCTTGCAACTGGCGCTGCTGGCGGCGCAGCGCGAGGTGGGTTTCCACGCGCGCCTGTACTTCCTCAAAATGAAAAGGCTTCGTGATGTAATCCACGCCGCCGGCTTGAAAGGCACGCACCTTATCCAGCGTGTCATTCATACCGCTGATGAAAATCACCGGGACGTCTTGCAGGTTCTTGTCGCTCTTAAACGCCGCGCACACGGCATAGCCGTCCATCTCCGGCATGTTGATGTCTAATAAAATCAAGTCCGGCGCTTCGGTTTGGGCTGCCAAAAGCGCCAGTTTACCGTTCGGCACCGGTCTGGCAGTGAAGCCGCGTTGCTGCAACATCTGCGTCAGCACCTGCAAATTTTCTGGTGTGTCGTCCACCACCAGGATATCCCCGCGGCTCTTTTCTTCCAAGGGAACGTTCATTTTTCTTGCCTTCCTTGCTGAAAGACGTCCAACAGTTTTTCGTACTGGAACTGGCTGGCGAATTTGCGCAGTTTTTGAGCAAGCAGTGGGGATATTGCAGCGGACTGATCTATCAAATCCAGAAGGCGGCTGTAATCGGCGCGGATGGTGGCTTGCTGCATCCGTTCCAGCAGGTTACGGGGAAATTGTGCCAGTTCGTCAGCGCTGACGCTTTCCAGCGTGTTCGTCTCCTCGCCCTGGCTTTCTTCCGCGGCGTAAATATACTTGACGTCCAGGTACTCCTGAATGGTGTGAAACAACTCGTGATCTCGAAACGGTTTGAACAGAATGCCGTCCGCGCCAGCCTCGCTGATTTTACCGCGTTCGCGGCTGAACACACTGACCGTTACAGCGATGATGAAGACGCGATAATCCAGGTTCAATTCCTTTATGCGGCGCATGGCTTCAAAGCCGTTCATCACCGGCATGTTTATGTCCATTAAAATCAAGTGGGGGCGCCATAACAGGGTAGAGGAAACGGCTTCTTCTCCATTGGCAGCCTGAAGGGTCTCGAACCCGGCTTGGGTCAGGTATTCCGCCAGCAGCGTTCTGTTCTCTTCCACATCGTCTACAATAAGGATACGAAAACTCTCTTGCCCGGGCTGCAAGCCAATCACGTGCCGCGCCGGGGGCGCCTTTTCCTGGCGGGCTGGTTCGCCGGGTCGGACGCGCACTTGCAGGCGGAATGTGGAACCCTTGTCCAGTTCACTTCGCACCGTGATCTCCCCTCCTAATAAGTTAGCGTATTGCTGGCTGATCGCCAGTCCCAATCCGGTCCCCCCACCGCTTTGCACACCGCTGGCGCCCTGGCTAAAGACCTGGAACAATTTCTCATGTTCATCGCTGCGGATGCCCACCCCGCTGTCTTCTACCTCAAAAGCCAGCCACAGGGATTCTTCCTCCTCCCCATCCATTGCAACTCGCAGGTTGACGTACCCGTGATGGGTGAACTTCACTGCATTGCCGAGCAGGTTCATCAGAATCTGGCGCAGTTTGCCTTCGTCTGTGAACACAAAACGCGGCACGCCCTCGCTGACCTTGACCGTAAAGGTTAAGCCTTTGGCGTCGGTGCGAATGCGGAACATGGCTTCCAGACTGTAAACCAAATCCAGTAAATTGAAGTTGTTTAGATTCAACGTCATCCGCCCGGCTTCGATCTTGGATATGTCCAGCACGTCGTTGATCAAAGCCAGCAAATGCTCGCCGCTGCGGATGATGGTATTCAGGCGCGACTTTTGCAGGGCAGAAAGAGCTGCGTCGCGTTGCATCAACTGGGCAAAACCAAGTACGGCGTTCAAGGGCGTGCGAATTTCGTGCGACATGTTCGCTAAAAAGGCGCTCTTCGCCTGGTTTGCCGCCTCGGCGGCTTGTTTGGCTTCCAGCAGTTCTTGTGCGGCGGTTTTTTGCAGGTGGATGTTTTGGGTCGTCCCCAAGATGCGCGTAGGAGTGTGATTTGCCTCACGGGTGATCACTTTTCCAAGCTCGCGCACCCACAACCATTCTCCTGATTTCGATCTCAAACGGTATTCTACGTCAAAGAGGGGGGTTTGATCCAAAACGTGTTGACGTAACGCATCGGCTGCGCGCTCGTTATCCTCGGCGTGGATCAGGTCTGCCCACCACGTCCAGGTATTTTCAACTTCTTCGGCTGTGTAACCCAGCATCTTAAACCGGTTAGGATGGGTGAGCACCTGTCCGCTCTCGTAATCCCAATCCCACCAGGCGTAACCGGCGCTGGAAAACGCCAGTTCCAGCCGTTCCATGTTTTCCTGTAACGCCTTTTCCAGTCGTTTCCGGTCGGTGATGTCAAACATGGTCGAGCGGCTGTGTAAATAGTTACCGTTCGCGTCCTTCACCGCCGTGGCGCTCAATAACACCGGCAGGATGCTGCCGTCTTTGCGGATGACCTCAAATTCCAGGTCTTTGATCCAACCCTGGCGCAGATAAATCGGGAATTTACGCGCGAAGAGTTCCCGGCTGGCTGGGGTGGCGATGTCGGTGAATTTTTTCCGTCCGACAATTTCCTCACGGCTGTAACCGATCCAGTTCAATTCTGTGTCGTTCATGGAGACGAAAACGCCGTCCTTATCCAGGCTATGATAGCCGCACGGGGCGTTATTGTACAGGTCTTCCACCTGTGCGGCGTAACGTCGCAGCTCCTCCTCAGCGCGCACACGCTCGCTTACGTCTTGCACCATCGAAAGAATGCCGACCACTTCTCCGCCCTCGTTGCGCAGGGCGGTGTCCGTCCATTCACATAAAATACGCCGACCGTCTTTGGTTACGTTTTCGTTAACGTTTCGTTCGTTCCCCTTGCCCGAAATGGCTCGTTCCCGAAACGTATCTACCATGTGCGCCAGTTCAGCGGGCAGGATCAAGTCAACCTCAAGTTTCCCATTCGCTTCCTCGGCTGTGTAGCCAAAGATGCGCTCAGCGGCGGGGTTCCAGTTCTGCACGCGGAAGTCAGTGTCGTAGATGATACACCCGGATGGCATACACCGAAACAGCAGTCTCATGTGTTCCTCGCTCTGGGCGAGTTCGGTCGTCTGCTCCCAAACCAGGTCTTCCAGGTGTTCGCGGTACAGGTTGATTTCTTCTTCGGCTCGTTTTCGTTCAGAAATATCCATGAAGGTACCAAAGAAGCGCATTGGTTTGCCGTCCTCGGTATAATCCACTTTTCCACTGCAATTACAATGTTTTACCCCGCTTTGGGTAACGATGCGTAAATCAATGTTTAAATCCTGACGGCTGTCAATGGCTTTGGCGACTTCCTGACGGTACCGTTCAATGTCATCCGCGTGCACGTAGCGCGCGTTTGCTTCAAAGCCCGGCGTGAACTCTTGCGGGGTGAGTTCAAAAATGCGGTACACTTCGTCGGACCACCACACCGTATCGTGAATCATATCCCAGTCCCACACGCCCAGGTGAGCGGCGTGGGTCGCCATGTCCAATCGTTCAGCCAGGAGGAGGATTTCCTGCTGGGCGCGACGGGTTTCCGTGAGCACTTCTGTAAAGAGAAGGATGCCGCCGACCTGCCCGCTGGATTCGTACCAGGGGTGAACTTCCCAGCGCACCCAGTCCAGGCTTCCATCGGCGCGTGGGAATGGATCTGCCTCACACATTTCTGTAGCACCTGCCAGGCAGCGACGGTTAACTTCCTTAATTCGATCTGATATCTCCGGTAAGACTTCGTAATGCGAGCGCCCGATGATATTCTGTTCTCCCAAACGATAATCTGTGAGAAAACGTCGGCTGGTAATAATGTATTTCAGCTCGCGGTCAAGCATGGCAATCGCCGCCGGGCTATGCTCCACGAACAAACGCAGGAGTTGCTTTTCTCTTTGTAATTCTTCATCCGCCAGCTTGCGCTCGCTGATGTCTGTGGAAACGATCTGAATGCCGATGACTTTGCCGGTAATATCTGTTACGCGTGTATAAACGCTTTCGAACCACATGGCTCCTTGGGGCAAATTCACCTTATCTTCGTACGCTTGTGAGGTTTGTGAGTCAATCGCTTGCTTAATGCGCCCAAAATATCCGTCTGCGTCTGCTTTGGGGAAGATGTCGTAGAGCGACTTGCCGATAAAATCTTCCGGTTTGCCGCCCATGTATTCGCAGGCTTTTTTGTTGTAAGAGATAACCTTGCCAGCGGGTGAATAATAGCCAATGCCAACCCCAGCGGATTCGTGCAAAAGGCGGTATTTCTCCTCGCTCTCGCGCAAGGCTTGCTCGGCTTGTTTGCGCTGGGTGACGTCCTGGCTGGTGCCGTATATCAGGAAGGGGCGGCGCTGGGTACCTTCTCCAGCGTAGGCAATTAACGCCTGCACCGCCAGCCAGTGGATTTCTCCGTTTGCGTGCAGGACGCGATATTCCATAAGAAAACTCTCCTCGCTAAACGAGGCGATTTTCGCGGCGATATCTTGCATCACCCGCAAAACGTCGTCAGGATGGACGCGCTCCATTACGTCTGCGAACAAGACTGCATTTTCTCTAAAGCCGTAATGGATGCGGGCGCGCTCATCCAGGTGCACTTCCCCGTTTTGAAGATCGTGCTGCCAGGTGCCCAGCTCCGCCGCCGCGTAGACGATACGCAGATATTCCTCGCTCTCGCGCCGTTCCGCCTCGCTTTGTTTATCCTCGTTGATGTTCTCGAAGATGGCGACGAAATACCCTTTTTCGGGACTGTATACGGAGATAGACAGCCACAGGTCCAGCGTTTCAATGTAGGTCTCGAATTTCTCCGGTTTGCCGGTCAAGGCTACCCTGCCGTAGATCTCAAACAATTCCGGATTTGTGCTTTGAATGCCAGGGATGACCTCGCTAACCTTCTTTCCCAGCACGTCTTTAAGCCCGGTCAGGCGCTCGAACGAGTTGTTGACTTCTAAATAAATAAAGTCAACCGGCTGTTTTTTCTCAAAGATCATTTTGCAGTAGGCGAACCCTTCCAGCATATTCTCAAACAAGCCGCGACAGCGCGCACTGCTATCCTGGGCTTCTTTCAGTTGTTGTGTGCAATTCTTCAGAACCTGTTCGGTTTGCTCCAGCCTGGCGCGCAGCTGCCGGTTTTCCTCTGCATACTGGGAAGCAGCATTGACGTCCGTATCCATCTGGTTGCCTCCTCAATCCTGGCTGTTTTCAGCTATTCTTTTGCATAACAAACACATCCTATCAAAAAACGGCGCCAATCCAAACGTTCAGCGTTGCAGCGCGGCTGCGAAAAACGATCACACTCCATTTTCCCCCCTTTCAACGAAGTGTACATGTTGGCGGCAACGCTCTTTGCTTATATAATATTATAGCAAATTTTTAAGCCATTCGTCTAGGTATTTACTGCTTTGCGCAGTTTTGCCAAGCCAGGGGATGTGAGTAATGAAACACAACACTTCTGTATCGCAAATCAGCCAGGATTCAAAAAACCGGGCTATACCCCCGCGGTGCGGCTCCACACGCCAGTCCATTCGGGCAGGCGCGCCCAGCCGTTGCGGCGGATGGTTTGCGCCAGTTCACTCCCAAAGAAGAACTCGGTTTTCTGCACGGCTTCTTCAACGCTGCCGAAGACGTAATCGGTGGGAATGGCGCGGCGGGTAAAGCCGTGCTCGTTTTCCAGCCAGGCGTAAAACTCCGCCAAGCCAGGCGTGGGCGGGGCGGGCGTCAGGCTGCCGGTGCCCAGCGTCTCCAAGATGATGTTTGCGCCGCCGCGCCCGCTAACGCGTCCCATCTCGTTCAGGATGAGGCTGATCTGCGTTTTCCAGTCCCCCTCGAACCAACTGCGCAGGTGCCCGATCGCCCAGCCAGCCACGACCACGTCTGCCCAGCCGTTCCGCACGGGCAGGCTACGCATGTCCGCCTGGCAAATACGCCACTCGCCGGCGGCGCGCCGACGCTGCACCTGCTGCTCGCGCAGCATAGGCAGGTTCAGGTCCAGCCCCAGCAGGCTGGCAGCCATGCGATGGACGAGCAGGGGAATGCGCCCGCTGCCGCTGCCCAGATCGAGCACGCGTTTTCCCTGAAAAGAAACAATTTCCTGCAAGGCGGGCAGCAGACGCTGGTCGGCGTCCTCGGCGGCGATCATCTCGTGATAGGCTTGGGCGCGGTTGGCGTATACGAATTGGAAATTATCCATATAAAATATCCTTGAAATTCTCATGCCTTGTCTGTAAAATTACGTTTGGAACTTACGCAGGTGTTCCAGGCGGCAGCGCGCGGCTAGGCGGGTTTTGGGGGTGAGCGGCGGCGCGCCGACCTGTTCCATCATAAACGAAGCGGAGACCGCGCCGCGCAAACCGGCTTCCTTCAGGTCGTGTGATTCCAGCCAGCCCGCCAAAAAGCCGCCACAAAAGGCGTTGCCGGCTCCCAGCAGGCTTTGCACGCGCACCGGCGCAGCGGGGATGTGCTGCACTCGCTGTCCATCTGCGACGAGCGCACCCTCTGCGCCCATGCGCAGGGTTACCAGGCGCGCCCCGGCTGCAAACAAATCCGCCAGATATCGTTCCGCCGTGCCTTCCCCCAGCAGGGATTGGGCTTCTTCCAGGTTAAGGGAGAAGACGTCTGCGGCTGTGAGCAAAGCGCGCAGTTCGTCCGCTTCCAGCCGGCGCTCTGCGGGTTTGAAGGTTTCTACGCTGATGAGGGGGGCTTCGCTGAAGCTGGTTTCGCCGACGGCGCGTTTCGCGTCCCCTTCTGCCAGCGCTCTTTCAGGCGTTGCCAGCGATAAGGCTGGTTTCGCCAGTGCAGCCGCGCAACGCAGCGCAGCGATGAAACCCAAATCCGGCTCAAGGGGATGCACCCCCAGGTGAAAGCTGCGCGCTTGCAGATAATGAGCGGGCAACAAATCCACCCGGCGCGCCAGGTGCTGCACCAGAGCGGCGCCTTCCACGCGCCACAATTGCCGCCGTCTGCCGTCGGCTTCAAAAATCTGCCAGGCGCGGGCGCTGGGCTGCGCCTTGTGGCGCACGCCAGCCACGTCAACGTCCATCTGCTGCAAAGCGCCGTATAAAGCGTCGGGAAAATCTGCCCCCACGCTGCCGGAAAGAGCTACGTTGTCCGTCCACAGACGCATCCCAAACGCGCTCTGAACGCCGCCGCCGCCCAGCACGCCCATTGCCGTGCGCCCATCCGGAAAGACTACGTCGTCAATGACGATGTTGAACGCTACCCCGTCCAGGCGGGTTATCCCTCGCGCAGCGTGGTATAAAGAATCTCTTTCCATTTTGGAACGTCAATTTGCCAGCAAATTTCAATGTTTGGCTCTTTCTTCAAAACGTGCAATTGATCCACCACCGTCATGCCGCGCGTGGTTGGGCTGGCGGTTTCCACGCTGGTGTAGTGATGCGAGCGTTTGGTACACACGCTGGGATCAATGGCTATTGCCATGGTTACCGGGTCCGGCAGGGGCATAGCCGGGTCGCCGTAAAGGGTCTGGTTCGCCTGGATGGCGTTGCGGTTGCAGTCCACGGTGAAATCGGCAAATTTATTCTTCAGCGAACGTAAGGTTGCGATGTCTTCAGCAGTCAGGTTAGCTTCAAAACGGCAATGCTCCCAGCCCACCATGAGCAGGGGCAGCCCGGAGTGAAAGACCATCTGGGCTGATTCGGGGTCAATGTAAATGTTGAACTCAGCCGCGGGGGTGATGTTGCCCAGCGTGGCTGCCGCGCCCGCCATGGCGTAACACGCCGGGATTTTCTGGGCGATGTCGGGGGCGATCATCAACGCCAGGGCAATGTTGGTCAGCGGACCGAGCGTAACCAGGCTGATCTCACCGGGGTGCTGGCGCACGGCGTCAATCAGCGCCTGGACGGCGTGTTTCTCCTCCGGGGCGTGCCTGGGGGCGGGGTAATTCATACCGCCCATGCCATCGGGACCGTGAAAGAAATACGCCCACTCCGGCGGGCGGCAGAAAGGTTTCTGCGCCCCTTCGTAGACGGGCGTATGCTCAGCGCACAATTCTACTGTGTAACGGGCGTTGCGGCTGCCCATTTCTACGGGCACGTTCCCCGCCACAATAGATATGCCCTCTACGTGCACGTCCTGCCAGCGCAAAGCCATCAACAATGCCACCGCATCGTCCGATGCGGTATCGGTGTCAATCCAAAACCGGCGCATACGCTCCTCCTCGTTTTTTTTCTTATTGTACCACACAGAAGGCAGTTTGATTTGCGAATGTGATATAATCAAGTCAACATGGAACATATATTCCATTTGATGATAGATCAGGAGAAAAAGCGGACATGCCTCAACATTCCCGCTCGAAAAATGTGCGTTACGTAGCGCCGCGCAAGCGCCCTTCTGCGCTGCTGGGCGCCTTGTCGTTTCTAACCCGCCGTCGCTCGCCCTCCGCGCAGCCAGATGCGCCCAGCCGGCGCGGCGCCGGCGCGGCAAAGCCCTCATCGGGCAGCAAAAGCCTGCCCTCCCTGCCCACACTACCCGGCGGCGGAATCTCCCCAGAGCGCAAGATGGACATCGCCGGCGTGCTTTTAGCCGGCGTGGGGGTGATCTCCTTCTTCAGCCTGTTTGCTACCAAAGGGGAAGGGCTTGGCGGGGCGTGGATGACTTTCCTGCGCGGCATGTTTGGGTTGGGGGCGTTCTTCCTGCCGCTGGGTTTAAGCGGCGTGGGGGTGTGGATGGCGCTGCGCAGTTCCAGCCGTCTGCCGCATTTGGCGCTTGAACGGCTGGTGGGCATCTTGCTGCTCTACACCAATTTCATCACCTGGCTATATTACCTGCAAAACCTGCTGCGCGCCTCCTTCGAGGGCGCAGACGTCGTGCAGAACCTGGACAACGCCCTGGCTTACGACGTGGTCAGCCATTCGGGCGGGTACCTGGGTGGTTTGCTCGGTTACTTGTTGCTCCTGGGACTGGGCGCCTGGGGAGCAGCGATCGTGTTGTTTGCCTGGTTCGTGATTGCGCTAACGATGAGCCTGGACGTTTCTGTGCCGGAATTGTTCGCCTGGCTGGCGCCGTTTTGGGCAGCCGCCCGCACCAAACAACAACGCCTGACCCAAGCGCTGGCAGACCTCACCCACCGGCGCGCCGCCACACCACCCGTAACCCCAAATCGCGCCGCGCCTGCGCCTTCTGCGGCGGGGATGGACGCCCGCGCTGCTCTTACCTCCCCCTCGCTGATGACCCCTGCGGCTGAAGAAGCCCAGCCAGCCCAGGCGTGGGTGTTGCCAGGCATTGACCAGATCCTCGAACAAGCCCCCGCCGCACCCCAGGAGGGAGAAACGGACGGAAAACGTGTCGCCATCATCGAGGAGACGCTGGCTTCTTTCAGCGCCCCCGGGCACGTGATAGAGATCAGCCGCGGTCCGACCATCACCCAATTCGGTGTCGAGCCAGATTTCGTCGAAACGCGGCGCGGCAGAATGCGCGTGCGCGTGGGCAAAATTGCCGCCCTGGCAGACGACCTCGCCCTGGCGCTGGCAGCCAAACGCATCCGCATTCAGGCACCCGTGCCTGGCAAGGGCTACATCGGCATCGAAGTGCCTAACGAACACCCCGCCCTCGTCTCGCTGCGTGGTGTGGTGGAAAGCGCCGCCTTCCAGCGCCTGAAGTCTTCTCTGCGCTTTGCCCTGGGGCAAAACGTATCCGGTGAAGCGGTCAGCGTAGATCTAAGCGCCATGCCGCACCTGCTCATCGCCGGGGCAACCGGTTCGGGAAAATCCGTGTGCGTGAACGCCATCATATCCTGTCTGCTGCTGCACAACACACCCGACACCCTGCGCCTCTTAATGGTAGACCCCAAGCGGGTGGAATTGACCGGCTACAACGGCATCCCGCACCTGTTGGCGCCGGTGGTGGTGGAACTAAAGCAGGTGGTCGGCGCGCTGCAATGGGTGACGCGCGAGATGGACCGCCGCTACCACCTCTTTTCCGACCTGGGCGTGCGCAACATCGCCGACTACAACCGCAACGCAGCCGCCCCCGCCGCCGCAGCCAACGGCAGCCCCGCCGCGCAGAAACCCCTGCCCTACCTGGTGGTGATCATTGACGAACTGGCGGACTTGATGATGCTGGCGCCAGACGAAACCGAGCGCAGCATCACCCGCCTGGCGCAACTGGCACGCGCCACCGGCATTCACCTTATCCTGGCGACGCAGCGCCCCTCGGTGGACGTGGTAACCGGTGTCATCAAGGCGAATTTTCCTGCCCGCATCGCCTTCACCGTCGCATCCAGCGTGGACAGCCGCGTCATCATAGACCAGCCCGGCGCCGAACGCCTGCTGGGCAACGGCGACATGCTCTTTCAAGCGCCAGATGCCCCCGCCCCGCTGCGCTTGCAGGGCGTCTTCGTCTCGGATGCGGAAATTCAACGCCTGGTGGGCTACTGGCGCGGCTTTGCCCTACAAGGCAGCCCGCCTGTCGCAGCGGGCGGCATGGTAGATTCCGTCCCCGCCGGCGCGCCGCTGAAACAACTCACTTTTCTGGAAGGGGAACAGGAAGACGAGCAAGACCCATTATACAAGGAAGCAGTTGAGCTGGCGCGCCGCCAGGGGCGCGCTTCCGTTTCCATGCTGCAACGCCGCCTGCGCATCGGTTACACGCGCGCCGCCCGCCTGGTGGAGGCGATGGAAACACACGGTATTGTCGCACCCCCCACGCCCGAAACCGGCACGCGCGACGTGCTCGATTACGGCGAGGCGGCTGCCCCTGTGGACGAATAAACTATTGCGGCACGTAATCTTGCCAGATGAATTGGATGGCGTTCACCGGTCGCTCGGCGGAAATGCGCGCGTTGCCCTTTTCTGAAGCCCAACCTTCGGTGTGCAAACCGACGATCTTGCCGTCCTTATTGATGACCATGCAGCCGCTGTTGCCCGGCCCGGTCATTATGTCGCTCTTGATCCAGGGACCCTCACTGAAACCGCTGACAACCCCTTTCGTAACGGTGAGCGATTCACCGCCCATGCCCGGAAAGCCGAGCGCCCACACCTCGTCGCCCACCTTCACCGTGTCCGAATCGCCCATTGCCAGGTAGGGCAGGACGGGCGTCTGAGTCAGGCTTCTGCCCTCGTAATTCCAACCGATGCGCAGGATGGCGACGTCCATTTTATAATCCACCCGAACTGCTTCCGCCAGATATTCTTTCACGGGCGCTTCCTTCGGGTCGCGCATCACCCCCACACCCAGGGTCTGATCGGTGCGGTAGGCGGTTTGTTTTTCCACGTCCCCCACGCAATGCGAATTGGTCAGGATGTACCCGTCCGGGTGGATGATGGAACCGGAGCAAAAACCGATGATCTCGTCCTGCGCGTCGAAAATGAGTAGTTGCACGGCAGCGGATATGGCGCGGTCGAGGTACGCCTTGGGCAGCAAACCGTACTGGAAATTATCCAACCCGCGCCGGGCGCTGTCGTTTTGCGGGTCAATGTGAATGGCGTTTTCAAACGCCTGGCGCGCCTGTTCCTGCTCGCCGCGCTGGTAATGCGACCAGCCCAACCCGCTCCAGGCGTAGGAATCCGTCGGGTAGAGCTGAGTCGCCTGGCGAAAATCGCTGGCGGCTTTCTCGTACTCCCCCTTCGTCCACCACGTCCAGCCTCTGCCTTTTAAGCCCACGACGTTATCTGGGGAAAGCTGTAGGGACGTATCGAACATTTTCAGGGCGGTATCGTAGTCTTTTAAGGCGCTGCGCACGTTGCCCAGGTCGTTGTAAAAGGCAAAGAACTCCGGCTTGAGCAGGATGGCTTGCTGGTAATCCTGGCTGGCTTCCGGCAAGTGTTCCTGATATTCGTAGATAAAGCCGCGGTTGCGAAAGGCTTCGGCGTTTTGGGCGTCCGCCTGGATGGCGCGGTTGATCAGGGTCAAGGCTTCGTTGAAATCGGATTTACCGTCCTCCTCAATTTGGTCCGCCATTGCTTCGGCGGTGAAAGAGAGCGCGTCGGCGTGGTTGGGGTTGATTTGCAGCGCCTGGCGTCCGTATCGTTGCGCCTCGGCGTAACTGCCCATCCAGTCGTAAGTGCGCGCAGCCTGCGCCAGGACGTCGGCGGTTTGGGCGTCTTCCTGCAAGGCTGCCTGGCATTTTTCCAGCGCCTGGGTGGTTTTGTTGTGATAGCGGTAGAGACGGCACAGGCGCAAATACGCCTGGGCGCGCTGCGCTGGCGCCTGGGCTGCTTCGAGGGCTTTTTGATATTGCCGTTCGGCTTCGGTGAAGCGGCTGCGCCAAAAGGCGGCGTCCGCCTCCTTGAAAGCATCCTGTTGGCGCACGGGCAGGTTGCAGGCAGAGGACGCAATCAGAAATCCAACAACAATGAGAGCGTAAAAAAGAACGGTTCGAGAGAGAAAGTGCGCTTTGTTTCGCATGAGTACAGTCCTGTGTGGAAAGGTTTGATTAGAGCGGAAAAGCGTTTTTTTAGATTATAGCACATCTGCCAAGCCAGGCGCATTTTAGGATTAAAAGCTAGAATCTAGTTTTCGCGCACCTTTTATCCTTCAGCGGTGTTTAATTTCTCATATTCCCTGTGTTTAATTTACACAGTTCACCAGGTTAAGGAGAGTTATGAGCAATTATTTTACCAAAGATTACATCGGCGAAGCGTTCGTGTTCTTAGGACCTCACCATCTCGTCGCCCTGGCAGCTCTGTTGGCGATTTGTATATTCCTGTTTCTTTGGCGCAACCCCAGCGAGCGCACCAAGCGAAATTTCCGTTACAGCGTGGCGGCTGTGCTCATCCTCAACGAGATGACCTGGCACGCCTGGAATTATTTCAACGGGATTTGGACGGTGCAGACCATGCTGCCGTTTCACCTGTGCAGCGTGCTGGTCTTCCTCAGCGCAGTGATGCTGGTAACCAAAAATTACACGCTTTACGAGATCATCTATTTCCTGGGCATCGGCGGGGCAATTCAAGCCTACCTAACCCCAGATTTGGGAAAATACGGGTTTCCGCACATACGCTTTTTTCAGGTGTTCGTCTCGCACGGCAGCATCGTTATCGCGGCAATTTACATGACCGCCGTGGAAAAATACCGCCCGCATCTATCCTCTATCCTGCGTGTGCTGATTCTATTAACGATTTACGCCGCGGTTATCTTCCCGCTCAACCTGTTGATCGGCAGCAATTACCTGTACATCGCCCACAAACCGCTCGACCCTAGCTTGATAGACCTGCTTGCCCCCTGGCCCTGGTACATCCTCGAACTGGCTGGCGTGGCTGTGCTGGAATTTGTCATTCTCTACCTGCCCTTCGCGATTAAGGATGC
>CAZGDA010000018.1:21827-36623 GCA_964524425.1 uncultured Anaerolineaceae bacterium
GCGTGGCTGTGCTGGAATTTGTCATTCTCTACCTGCCCTTCGCGATTAAGGATGCGCTGAAAAAGAAAAACTAGCATTCGTTTTCTTTTTCCAAATAAAACGAAAACCTGACGGGCTTCTAGGACCTGTGATTAAAAAAAACTGACAGGTTCAATCGTCCCTGTCAGTTTTATTACAGTTTCAAGTAGCGTCAGGCGACGGGCAAGGCATCGGCGACCCAACTGACTCCCAGTTCGTGCAGCTTGGCGCGCGTGGGTGTGCCATCCAGCGTCCAGCCGTTCATCTGATAATAAAGGTCAAGGTTCTCCTCAAACTGCTTGCGGTCAATCGCCACGCCGGCGGTAGGTCCTGTGCCAACCAGCGGCTTGAAGAACTTCTCCGGCAGGCGGTCGTCTTTACGGCTCAACCCCTCGCGGGCGTTGAAGACGCGCATCATGTTGATGCGTCGCTCTCCAACCAGCATTAACTCGAACAGGTTCACGTCCCAGCCGGTAACTGCTTTGATCATATCCACTGTCTCCTTGGGACCGTACACTCCCCACGTGGGACCATACACAAACTGGCACAGGGAAAGGCTGTCCATCATGCTATAAAAGCGCTGCGTGTACACGCCAAAACGCACAATTTCAGGTCCAAAGTCACCCTCCGGCGGTGGGTCTTTCAGGTCCAGTTCGCGCAAGCGGCTGAGCAGAAAGCTATCCGGACCTGGCACGTAGAACGGGTCGTGTTCACTGGACTGGTGATCTGCGCCAAAGGGATTGGCGGCGTAAATGATCGCCAGGGATTTCTTCGCCTGCGGCATGTGGGCAGGGGCTTCCTCTCCCTTGACGGTGATGAGACATTCTTCAGCCCCGTTGCCCCAGGCTTTGGCGGCGCGCGCAGAGCCTTCGGCGAGCTGTGCGCCCAACGGGCTGCTTTTGGTAACGATCTGGTGCAAAACTTCCAGCATGGCGTCCGCGTTGCCGAAACGCAGGTCTATTCCGCCCGTCTCTTGCAAGCCAATGATGCCTTTCTCGAAACATTCCATCGCAAAAGCAATGGTTGCCCCGCACGATATCGTGTCCACGCCGTAGGCATCACAGATGTGATGGGCGCGGCAGATGGCTTCCAGGTTGTTGACGCCGCAATACGAACCAAACGTGCCCAGGGTTTCGTATTCTGGACCGCCGTACACGGGGTCAGATTGGTAAGGACCTGCTTTGATTTCCACCACGCGTTTACAACGCACGATGCAGGCGTAACAAGTGTCGCGCCCTTTCAACACAGTATCCTGCATGCGCTCACCGGAAATATCTTCAAAACCCTCGAATTGCCCTTCGTTGTAGTTGCGCGCGGGCAGCGTGCCCATGTTGTGCTGCGGAATGACCACGCTGGCAGTGCCAAGCTCACCGAGGGCGTTGTTGCCCGTTTCTTCCATGAGCTGCGGACCGACGCGGCTGACGGCGGAGAGGGCGGCTTTATTTGCCACGCGCACGCGCTGCGTGCCGCGCACGACAATGGCTTTGAGGTTTTTGCTTGCCATCACCAGCCCCATACCGGTGCGCCCGTTAGCGCGGTTAGACATGTTCATAATAGCCGAGAAACGCACTCCCTTTTCGGCTGCCGGTCCATACTGCATGACCTGGGCTTTGGGATCGCCCACTTTTTGGCACAGAATGGCGTCCACTTCGGCGGTGAATTTTCCCATCAAATCGGCGGCGTCGTGCAGTTCGGCTTTGCCGTGCAGAATAGAGAGGTAAACCGGCTCGGGCGAACGACCTTTGATGACAATCCCGTCGAACCCGGCAAACTTGAGTTCAGCGGGGAAGAACCCTCCCCCTTGTGAATCGCCGATCGCACCGGACATGGGCGACTTGGCGTTGATGACGATACGACTTTGCCCTGAGATTGGCGCGCCGGTGGTAACCCCGGTCATAATCGTCATCACATTCTCAGGCGCCAGCGGGTCAACGCCGGCTGGCATGTCGCGCAAGATGTAATACAACCCCATTGCACCACCGCCCATGTATTTGCGGTAAAACGTTTCTGCTGGCTCCTCGATTTCCAAAGTACGGTGAGTCAGGTCAACGTGTAATATTTTGCCTGTGTATCCAAAGGGTCCTGTTTCGTCTGTCATTGGTCGTTCCTCCTTAAAAAATTAACCGTGAGTAATTGCATTTTGCCAAAGATTTGCAGAAATGATGGAAAGCAGATTGATTTTGCAAACCCCAGCAAGCCTATAAGGTTGGTTTTTTCAGGATACTGACGGGCTGATGGCATTAAAACAACGGAGGGCAGCGCCGTGAGCTGTGATCCTTACCGGAATTATAACATCACTTATACATAGGTCAAGCGAGTGAGTAGCAGACGTTTCTAGAATCGGTAAAAGTGGAAGACCCGCCAGAGCTTTGGGAACGAAAGAACAACAGGCGTGAGTTTACCTTTGTAGCAGGCATCCTTCATAAAACACAAAATTGGATAAGCCGGTTACGTCGGTATCGTGAAGAAGAAGGTTGCTCCCTGCCCAACACCAGACTCCGCCCACACCTGCCCGCCGTGGCGATGGATAATGCGCTGTACGGTTGCCAGCCCAATGCCCGTGCCAGGGAATTCCTTTTCGTTGTGCAGGCGCTGAAAAGCGCCAAACAGTTTGTCCGCGTAAGCCATGTCAAAACCGGCGCCGTTGTCGCGCACAAAGTAAATTGGGCTGCCTTCTTTTTGCCCGGCGATTCCAAACTCTATGCGGGCGCGCTCTTGCCTGGTGGTAAATTTCCAGGCGTTCCCCAGCAGGTTTTCCAGTGCAATTTGAATCAGGTGTTCGTCGGCTTGCGCCTGAACGCCTTCCGCGATCACCACCTCCACTGTGCGCAGGGGTGTCTGCTGGCGCAAATCCTGAACAATTCTTGCGGCTACGCTGCTTAAATCAACCCTGGTGTGGCGCATTTGGCTTTTGCTGATGCGGGAAAGCTGTAAGAGGTCTTCGATCAGGTTGCTCATGCGCCGTACGGCGGTGCGCACACGCTGCAAGTTATGCTGCCCCTGCTCGTCCAGTTTGTCCCAATAGTCTTCCACCAGAGCCTGGCTAAACCCGTCAATGCCGCGCAACGGGGCGCGCAAATCGTGAGAGACAGAATAAGAGAAGGCTTCCAATTCCCTGTTCGCGGCTTCCAGTTGGTTCGTGCGCTGGCGCACGTGCGTTTCCAGTTCGCCGGCGTAGCGTTGGGTTTGTTCGTATAGCCTGGCATTTTCAATAGCCAACCCAATCGAGCCGCACAATCGCTCCACCACGTCCAGGCTGCGCTGCGTGGGACGAACCTCTGAACGGGAAAAAATGCACAAAATTCCAATCACTTTTTCTTTGATGACGATTGGAAAGGCAGCGTGGAACTGGATGCCCTCGTTGCGCACGGCTTCATACGTGGCAAACTCACTGCCCGAGGCGTTATCCCACAGGATTAACGGCTTGGCGGTTTGGGCTACGTATCCACACAGGCAGTCCCCCACCTGCACTTCCTCGGCGCCCAGTTCTGCCACCATTTCCTCGGAAGCGTTGCGGAAAGCAGACAACACCAGCGTGTTGTGCTCCGGGTTGGTCAAACACAGAGTGCCTCCTTCCAGCCCGGTGATTTCCAGCGCGCCTTTCAGCGCCATGTCTAAAATCTCGGAAATATTCAGGTTGGTGGCGATGTTCCCGATGAGATTACCAATGCTGCCCAATTCCTGGTTGCGCTGGCGGATTTCTTCTTCTGCCTGTTTACGTATCGTTATGTCCCGTGCAATTACGACGAAGGAAACCGGGTCGCCGTGTGCATCGGCAATCAAGCGCGCGCTTAATTCCCCGATGAAACGCGAGCCGTCCTTACGCAATAACGTATATTCCACTCCGTACAGTGTTTCATTTTCAAGAATCCTTTGCATATTGTTTTGTGCCCGCGAGCGGTCTTCCGCAGCAACCAGTTCTAACGCAAGTACACCCTTCAAATCCTCACAGCAAGCGAAACCCCACATTTCAGCAGTGCGTTGGTTACAGGTAATGATCCTTCCTTCCAAGTCGGAAACTGCGATCCCGTCCGGACTGGTTTCCACCAGGCTGCGATACAGCACCTCGCTTGCGCGCAGGGCGCTTTCGGCTTTCTTGCGTTGCAGCGCCACGGAGGCGACGTTGGCGTAGATGCGCAGGATATTCGTGTCCAGGCTGGGTTGCCCCTGGGGTAAGGCAACCACAGCGCTGCCCAACAATTCATCCCCATGGCGGAAGAAAAATACCGTAACTTCCGCAATGTTAAATAAAGATTGAATTGTTTGTAACGCTTCTTTTGGAAGCATACCGTAAAACACGTCGGCGATGTTGGTGGAAGTCAATACGACGTTATCTAAAATGCGTTGCATGTCCTCGCAAGACAACGGGATGTGCATGCCAATTAAATTAACCTTGGCTATTTTTTCAACCTGACGTAACAATTCCTCTTGAACTGCGATGTGCCGGACGATTAAACAACGCTGCTCAGGGTCGTACTCACTGAAACTAACTCCCAGGGCGTTGGTGAAGCGCTTGAGATGGGTGGCGATGATTTCAAACAGGTTGGCGTCCCAGGCTGCGGAGGCTAACTCGACCACGAGCATATTCAGCTCTTGCGTGGTTTTCGCCCCCTGGCGGATCTCCTGTTCCACCCGCTCGCGCTCGGCAATTTCCTCTTCCAACAGACGATTGGTTTCAGAGACTTCCCTGGCATAATTGTTTGACTCAAACAAGGCAATTTTATATTGGCTGGTCAAAAACCAGATCAAGGCTGCCAGGGTTGTATAAGCGCCAAAGGAAATGACCACTCTGTTCCAGTAGGCGCTTTCCACAGAACGGGAAGGGACGAGAATGCCGTTGACTTGGGCGGTGTAGATTCCCAGGTAGAAAATCAGGCTCAACGCCCAGGTGATCCAATGGGCGCGCTCGCCTTGCAAGAGAGCCGTCAAGAGAATTGCATCTGCGTAAAGAACCATCGCCGGGGCGCCCGCACCGCCAATCAGGTTGCCATACACCGCGCTGGAAAACAGCAACAGTGGTGGGATCATCCCTGCCACCCGCCAGTAACCGCGATAAGTCAACACCCAGCTCGCTACGAAAAGCACGGACATGCCCGCCGAAATCAGCAGCGAGTCCAGCGGCAGAGACCCACTCACCAAGCCAATGAAAAAACCCACTGCCAGCAGCGCTGCAACCAGGGCGGTGATGAGAGAAACGACCCGCGTCATGTACTCGCGGCGCGCCTCATCTGGATGAACAGACACAGGCTGGGTCAAGGTTTTCCACAACGTAAGCAGTTTGTTTTGCTTCATACTGTTTGCAATAAGGCAACGTTACCTAAAAATACTCCATTTCCACCAAAAATACCACTTCACGAAACACTAGTATGGCACGTCAAATTCAAACGACGGCTTGCCTTTTCATCCCTGTGCCTGAAAAGACGCTTGGGACTGGATGACGTCAATAAAGGCGAGCATGTTTTCTAAAGGCACGTCGCCCTCAACGTCGTGAGCGGGAGAGAAAATATAACCGCCGTCCCTGCCCAATTCCAACAGGCGCTGCGTCTCCCGCCGCACGTCTTCCACGCTGCCGTAAGGCAACGTCCTCTGCGTGGAAAGCCCGCCGTGAAAAGTCAGCCTGCCGTGATATTGCTGCATGAGGGCTGCCACGTCCATCACTTCCGGTTGGAAGGGATTGAAACAATTCAAGCCGATGGAAATCAAATCGTCAAACAGTTCATCCACGTCGCCGCAAGAGTGAATAAAGACGTATTTACCGCTCTGGCGCACCACGCTGTACATACGCTTCAGTACCGGGAAGATGAACGTACGCCAGGTTTTCGGACCCATCTGCAAGCCGCGCTGCTGTCCCCAGTCGTCGCCAAAATAAACCGCGTCAATGTCGTATTTAAGCGCTTCGTGAACTTGAGCGATGTTGTAATCGGCGATGGCGTTGAGCAGGTCGTGGACGAATTGGGGGTTGTCGTAAAAATCCATGAGCAAATTTTGCAAACCGCGCAGCGTCCAGGCGCGCTCGTACAGCGAAAAACCGATCTGGAAAACGCGCAAACGGTCGCCAAAGCGCTGTATTTTGGAGGGGATGTCGTTAAAGAAGCGCCTGTCCAGGGGATCGGGGAAAGTATAGCCCTTGAGGGTTGGCTGGGGCAACACGCAACCCTGTACCATGCCGATGTCCTTATCTACGCTGCGGTCCCACACCACACCGAAAACGTCCTGCACGCGCGCGTTGCCCAGGTCGCTGAAGAAACCGATGTCGCTGCCCAATTTGAGCAGGTGATTTTCCAGCACAGTTTCCAGGTCTTGCGTCTGGTAATGCTGATGCAATTTTTCTTTGGCTTCCTTGGTGAACCCCAGCGACCAGGGCACGTAGGGAGGTTTTCCCCCTTCTAATATGGCTTTGATGATTTCACGTTTCTGCATAAAAATCCTCTATTTTCAGATGGTCAGGCTATTCAATTCCAATGCCTGTTCAGGCTCGTCGTGCATGCACCATCCTGTTCCTCCTGACTACTCTTATTATAGCATTATCCCAGCACTTCCCGTTAATAAGTGAATATGCTAATTCTTATCATTTTTCAACATTTCACATAGACCCGGCAGGTTTTCGTCAACCTTTCCGGTCTGCGCTTCTTCTTCCCAACCGCCGGGTTTATGAATACCAGGACGGAATCGCGATTTGGCATGTCCAAGCTGGCGGTGTTCGATTATAATCGTGTGCATCGTTTCTCTATTTATACTATTCATTCATACAGGAGGTTGATGTGAGCAACAAATCTGAGTTGTCTGCAGAAGAAATTGTGCAATTATGTAAAGAATACACCTTTTTCTCCTGGTCTGTGCAGGGAGAAGTAAACCCCATTCCAATGGCGGGCGGCGAAGGCGTTTATTTCTGGGACGCAAACGGCAAGAAATACATTGACTTTTCTTCCCAATTGATGAACCTGCAAATTGGACACCAGCATCCCAAGGTGATAAAAGCCGTCCAGGAACAGGCAGCCAAACTTTGTTTTGCCCATCCCAGCGTCGCCAGTGAGCCGCGCGGTATGCTGGGCAAGATGCTGGCAGAGGTTACCCCCGGGGACTTGAAAAAGTCGTTCTTCTGCCTGGGGGGGGCAGAAGCGGTGGAAAACGCCATCAAAATCGCCCGCGCCTACACCGGCAGGCACAAAATCCTCTCCACTTACATTTCCTATCACGGTGCCACACACGGCGCCATGGCGCTCACCGGGGACAAGCGCCGTTGGGCAGTCGAGCCGACCATGCCCGGCGGGGTACATTTCCTCAATCCATATTGCTATCGCTGCCCCTTCGGTTGGACGCGCGAAACCTGCCACCGCGAGTGCATCAGTCACCTGGAAGAAATCGTCGAATACGAAGGTCCCGACAACATTGCCGCCATCTTCCTGGAAGGCGTTACCGGTTCAAATGGCATTATCATCCCGCCAGACGATTACTGGCAGCGCGTGCGCGCCCTGTGTGATAAGTATGGCATCCTGCTCGTCAGCGACGAGGTGATGAGCGGCTTTGGGCGCACCGGCAAATGGTTCGCCGTGGATAATTGGGGCGTCGTACCCGACATAATGACGATGGCAAAAGGCATCACCTCTGGTTACGTCCCTTTGGGCGCTGTGGTCGTTTCAGAGCGCATTGCCAAATATTTTGACGACAAAATGTTGTGGTGCGGTCTGACGTACAGTTCTCACCCGCTGGCGTGCGCGGCTGGCGTGGCGACCCTTAAAACCTACCAGGAAGAGGGCATCATCGAAAACGCCGCCAAAGCCGGCAAACACCTGGGAAAACGCCTGGAAGACATGAAGGCAAAACACCCTTCCGTAGGCGACGTGCGTTACATCGGTTTGTTCTCGGTGATTGAGACCGTGAAAAACCGCGCCACCAAAGAACCAAGCGCCGGAAGGAACGCCAAGGGCGCCGAACTGGCGACCATGAAAGAATTGGGAAAATACCTTTCCCAGCACGGCTTGTTTACGTATTGGTCTGCCAACATGATCTTCATCGTACCGCCCTTGATCATCACCGCCGAGCAGATTGACGAGGGCTTCCAGATCATTGACGAGGCGCTTGCCATCACCGATAAAGCATACAAGGGGTAATCAACAAAACGGGCTGTCCACGAAGGTTGCCATTCGCTCCACCCGCCAGATAAGGATTGGCATAAGGATTGGCGTTTAGAGATCAGCTTTCCTTGGGATAGTGGGATGAGAGAAATCCATTCTTCCTGGGCAGCCCCTTTCATTTCGAGCGATCTCGCCGCACCAGCGCATTTTCGGGCAACAGCCGCAAAGATCCATTGCGCTACACGAAAGCGCTGCCTTAGGGTCTATCCCAAAAGCCGTGTATCTGTTTTTCACCCCCCCAGACGGCGTCAACGAAGGTACACCCTTCTTTATTACATACCTTCGGAGGGCAGATAGCCTGCCTTTCGGCTTGTGGGCGAGGCAGGTTAAGCTTGCAGATTGAGGTGCGGGCGCGCCAGCAACAAGCCGGTGATGGTCTTGGCGTCGCGGATTTGCCCCTCCTCAATCATCTCAAAGGCGCGCTGGGCGGGGATGCGCTCGACCTCAATAAATTCATCTGCGTCCTGCGGCAACGCGTCCGGCTGAAGGGCGGTGGCGAGGTACACGTGCATCAATTCAGAAGAATAGCCCGGCACCATGTAAAACTCGCCTAGTTTTAGCAACGCACCGGCAGACATGCCGATTTCCTCGCGAATTTCGCGCAAGGCACATGTTTCGGCTGGCTCGTCTTCTTCCAGTGTGCCAGCCGGCAGTTCCAACAACATCCCACCCGCCGGGTGGCGGTATTGGCGTACGAACCAGATGCGCCCCTCCTCGTCGAACGGCACCAGGGTAACTGCGCCGGTATGTTCTACCACGTCCAGGCGAGAAGTCCTTCCATTCGGCAGGCGCACCTCGTCGCGGCGCACGTTAAAGGCGCGTCCGCGATATACGGTTTCAGAGCGAATTAAATCAAACGACATGGGGAAACACCATTAAAGAGCTGCCGGGGGTTGGGCTAAACCCAATCCCAACCGGCAGCCGGGTTTAGAACGATTGGAAATTTACGGAACCTGCAACGTCTGCCCAGCGCTGAGGGTATAAGGAGCGGCAATGTTGTTGACCTGCGCCAGGTAAAACGGGTCAACGTCGCCGAACATGCAAGCGATGCTGTATACCGTGTCCCCCGCTTTGACCATATACGTGGTGGGATGTGCCATGCGGGCGCGCGGTCCATCGTAGGCAGCCCCACCCTGGGGGATCTTCAGGGTTTGCCCCGGCGAAACCATGCTGTTTGCGCCCAATCCGTTTAAGCTGAGCAGGCTGGCAACGCTGACGTTATAACGCCGCGCCAGACAGAAGGGGAATTCCCCTTCCTGAAGGGTGTAGGTCTGGGGGATGGGTCCCGCGGTGGCGGTGGGGATGTTCGCCAAAGCCACAACGGTAGGCATGGCGTTCGGGTCTGGCGTGCCCACCAGGGCGGGTTGGTTGGTCAGGTCCAGCACGGGGGTTTCCAGGGGGGCAGCCTCTAGCGTACCAGGCGCGGCAGGTTGCGTCTCCTCAGCGGTGGTTACTGTCCCGTCGGACGCGGGGGTCTGTTCAATCCCTGCCAACGTGGTTGCCAGCGCAGTCTGAGACGCATAGGCGCGTAACACCTGCTCCTGGTCGGCTACCTCGATAATTGCCGTGCTGGTGATTGAACTTTTAGGCGGGTTCTTCTTTTCGGGCGGCGGCGTGGATTTGGACATTTCGCAACCCGTCAAGCCCAACACAGCCATGCCGAGTGCAATAGATAACAGGAAACGTTTAATCATCATATTCTTTCCTCTCCTATAAATAGTTCAGCCAGCAAGTTCAGTTGAATTCGGGCGGCGTATTGATGGTTAGATGCTGCCAAACGAGCTGGATAGCTTTCTGGATAGATAGTAGCATAAGCCTGCCCGCGCGTCAAGAAAGCCAGGTGTCCTGTATACTTGCAAATTTCGTGCCAGTTTTCCTATCTTCTTTGCAAAACCAAGCCATGACCTTCGAGCATCCCTAAAGATGAGAAAATGGTATAAGGCAAACCTCGCTGAATAATACTGTAACCAGAACCACCCAAAAAACTGGCAAACGTTAAATCAAACGACTGGAGCCGTTTAGTTTCCAGGTATCTCTTCTGAAAACCCCTTCTCCAGCCGTTCCCAGGCTGACTTTCACGTCAGCCGCGCCAGACGGGCAATGATGGAAATAATTGCTTGTGCCCCACCATGCCGTGTGCTGCAAAGGTTTGAACCTGCTTTCGCAAGTACCTGCCCTACTCGGAAGATCAACCTTGACTTTCGTCTATCGCATCTCTCCCGTAAGTCGGGGTCAATAATATGAGTGTTGGTACATCCCTCAGAGTGCAGCAAAGCACGTACACAGCAGGGTGTTATTTTTATACCATAAAACCCAAAAACTGTATAGGTTTACGGAAGCGGTTTTACAGGCTACACAATGTCCACCGCCGCGCCGGCAGAGGCGCAAACGCCGCGCATAGACCAGGGACCAGTCCATTGAATGGTTACAGGTAGGATTTTGCCTAGCAAAACTTCATCACTCTCAACGAAGACGATCTTGTTTGTGGAGGTGCGCCCCATCCAGCGCCCTTTGATGCGTTCCTCAAACAGCACGCGCACGGTTTTTCCCTGGTAACCGGCGTTGATTTCAGCAGCAATGCCCTCTTGCAGCGTTTCAATCAAACGAAAGCGGCGCCATTTCTCCTCTTCTGGAACGTCATCCGCCATTTGGCGGGCAGCCAGTGTGCCGGGGCGCACGGAATAACGTGCCAGGTGCACTACGTCCAGGCGCAAGCGCTTCACCAGGTCGTAGGTGCGCTGGAACTGCGCCTCGCTTTCCCCGCAAAACCCAACGATGACGTCGTTTGCAATTCCAGCGCCGGGCAAGATGCGGCGGATGCGCTGGATGAGTTTTTCGTAGTCTTCCACCGTGTAGCCGCGGCGCATGTTGGCAAGCACCTCATCGTCCCCCGCCTGCACGGGGACTTCGATGTGCGGCATGACCTTGGGCAGTTCGGCTACTGTCTCCAGCAATTCATCCGTCATCCAGCCTGGGTGAGAGGTGAGGAAGCGGATGCGTTCTATTCCATCCACAGCCTGCACCCGGCGCAACAAACCAGAAAGGGTAAGCTCCTGCCCCAAGTCTTTGCCATAACGATCTACGATCTGCCCCAGCAAAGTGATTTCTTTCACGCCTTGCCTGGCTAAAGCCTGCACTTCGCCCAGGATATCCTCCGGCGAGCGGCTGCGTTCGGCGCCGCGCCGATAGGGGATGACGCAAAACGAGCAGGCGTGCGAACAGCCCAAAACGACCGGCACGAAGGCGGTTACACCGCTGGCGCGCAGGGTTTGCGGGCGATACATCAACGTTGGCTGCACGCCGTTTTCGTCCCAATCCAGGTCCTGGCGTTGACGGTTTGCCAGGTAAGCCAGCAGCGGCGCCGCGTCTGAAGGCGGAGAAAACACGTCCACGAAAGGAAAACGCTCGCGCAGCGCCTGGTTATTTTTAATCCCCACCATACAACCCATCAAGTTTATGATGAGATTGGGGTTACGCTTTTTCAGCGGACGCAGGCTGCTCAAGCGCCCGTAGGCTTTATCTTCGGCAGACTGGCGCACCACACAGGTATTTAACACAATCACGTCGGCGTCTTCGGCGCGCCCGCTCTTCTCGTAGCCCATCTCTTCCAGGGTGGACGCCACGCGCCCAGAATCAGCCGCGTTCATCTGGCAGCCGGCAGTCCAGATGTGATATTTCATATTACTCCTATACTTCACTGGTGATTTTCAAAAAAGCTTTCACCACTTGCGGGTCAAAACACTCCCCCGCCTGGGTTTGAATGTAAAACAGGGCTTCCTCTTTCGTCCAGGCTCTCTTGTAGGGACGCGTGTGAACCAGGGCATCCCACACGTCCACCACGCTAAAGATGCGCGCCGCGAGGGGAATACGCTCACCTTTTAACCCCATTGGATACCCCCTCCCGTCCCAGCGTTCGTGGTGAAAACGCACGATATCCAGCGCCTCGTGCAAAAAACGCACCGGCTGCAGCCATTCGTAGCCATTCTGCGGGTGCATGCGCACCACTTCCCACTCCGCCTCGTTGAGGGGACCGGGTTTGAGCAAGATGGTATCCGGGATGCCCATTTTACCCACGTCGTGCAGGATGGCGCCGCGGCGGATGTGCGCCATTTTCTCGCGTTCCACACCCATGACCTGTGCCAGACGCAGAGTCATGTTGGTAACCCGTTGGCAGTGCCCAAGGGTTTCATAATCGCGCAATTCCAGCGTTTTCGCCCAGGTTTCAATAGAGACGTCGTAAGCCTGGGTTACGTCTTGCGTGGAAGATTGAAGTTGGTCGAAGAGGGCGGCTTTTTCAAGCGCGATGGCTACGTGATGAGCAAACGCCGTCAACATCGCCCCGTGCGCCTCGGTGAAAGAGCCTGTCTGAATGCGGTTATCCAGGTAGATCGCGCCAGTTACCTTGTCTTTGATCATCAACGGCACGCACAGAATGGAGCGCAGCTTGTAATTGGTAATGCTTTCCAGCTCCACAAAACGTGGGTCTTCCTGGGCGTTGCTGGTGATGATCGGTTTACCTTCCTGAACGACACGATTTACGATAGTTCGGCTGATGATGCCATCCGAGACGTCCAGGTTTTCCTTTTCCCAATTCCGTCCAATGCGCATGGCAAGCGTGCCGTTTTCGTCCTTGAGCATCAGAAAACTGCGCTCAGCCCCGCTGAGTTGAATGATGCTATCCATGACGAATTGGAGCATCTCGTTCACCTCCAGGCTGGAGTTGATCGTGCGCCCGATTTCAACGAGCGCCTGGAGCTGGGCGTTTTCCTCCGCCTGACGCCGGCTGGTCACGCGCAGCGCTTCCAGGTCGCGCGCAAACGCTGCCAACGTGCTGGCAGTCGTTTCCAGGTTCACCTGTTTACTGGCGACCTGCTCTCCAAATTCGCCTAAGGCTATCGCCAATTCTTTTAATTGCTGCTCCAGCATAGCCGCAGACGTATATCCCCCGTCGTTTATAATACACCTCCACAACTTTGCCCGGCGCCTGTTCGTTTAGCGGCGCACAACCAGTCTAATAACCCAAACCAGGATTACTGCACCGACGAAAGCCGCGATAAACAAACCGACCACGCCGCCGCCGAGCGAGATTCCCAGCAGCCCGAAAATATAATTGCCGAGGAAAGCACCGATGACGCCGACGATCAAATCTCCCAGGATGCCAAACCCTCTGCCCTTTATCACTCTGCCAGCCAACCAGCCGGCGATCAAACCAATAACCAATACGATGATCAAGTTTTCCATACTTTGCCTCCGCTTTTCAAACCCGGTTAATGCCCGTTATTTCTATTATACAACCATCCGATGGCGCGCTTAGAAAAACCTTCTTTCTTCGATTTATCGGAATACAAGTGCGCTCGAAACTGATCTAAATCTATGCGGTATTTATAGTTTGCCTGTCCCGTATAGCCATCCACTTCCAAAAAAGTAACCAGAAACCGCCTCAGGCTTTGGTCGCGATTATACTCCGCAATCAGCTTACACACACCCACGTGCCCGGGTTCCTGTGAGCCGTTTTGCGGGCGGAAGAAAACCACCACTTTACCGTCAAACATTTCGGGTCTGTCTTCCGGGTGAATGCTGCAAGTTTCCCCGTTGCGAATCAACGATTGTCGTATGGTAGCCAGGTTTTCGTAAGAGAACAGGCTTTTACCCCCGCCGCCGTAAAATTGGAAAGCCAGTTCCCCGGCGTTTTTGATGCGGGCTTGGTAAACCTGCGGGAACAAGCCTCTGCCGCTCTCGTCGAAATCGCCAAACAGCGCCCACACAAAGCGCAAAAACTTTACGCAGGTAAAGCGCTGGCTGTAATCCGTAATGTCGCGCACGATTTGGAATCTTTGTTCTGCGCTAATTCTGGAAATATCCACCTTGAGGTCATCGTGCAAATACTTCAAAACTTCATTCAGATATTGCGTTTCACTGGTGAGGTTGTGATCCACCTGTGTTACGACCACTTTGGCGCGCACGTGTTTTTCCGCCTTCATGGAAAGCTCTTTCCTGTACTCGTTAAAGCGCAGATATTTATATGGTCTTTCCCCGCGCATGTATTCTTCATACTTATTAAAATCAAAATCCAGGTAATTTTCTTTCTGATCCGTGGGGTCAATGGCGCTCTTGCCTACCTGAATGGCATTCGTTGCGTTCACCGCTTCAGCGATGAAGCCAGCCATCATCTCGAAATTATCCAGGTTTGGAAAATGGATTACGGTTTTATCTGGCGTGGAAGTGAAAGTAGACGTGGCTGTTGGAGTGCGGGTGCGCGTGGGGTGGGGCGTGATGGTTGGGGGGCGCGTGGCGGTGGGTTTGTAGGTTCTAGACGGTGTGGGTGTGTTGGAGGGGGGCGCTGTAAACGTAGGCTCGCGTGTGCTGGTCGGCTTTGGCGTATCTGGTGGTGGAGAAACACTGGCGGTGCCTTTTTCCCAGGGAATCATAGTCGGCTTCCCGTCCCCCGGAGCGGCAAGCACGTTTCTTCCCCAAAAACTCAGCACTGTTATTCCCATCGCCTGGCTGATAATCTTTAAGAAATCTCTTCTGGATATTTTATCTACGTTTGATTTACGACCCATACCTGTAATTCGCGTTGTTAGAATATTGCCAGAACGTATTTTACCTTAAAATACCAAAAAATGTCAAAATGAGAAGATTA
>CAZGDA010000019.1:0-36538 GCA_964524425.1 uncultured Anaerolineaceae bacterium
CGGGGGCGGACAGTCTTTCATACCGGGAAGGCGGGCACGCCGCCTTTTCCACCCTTTACTTTTCTATCCCTTGATTAATAGGAAGCCAATACGGCGCGGTTTAGCGAAGAAGGCGCAGCCGCGGCGCAATATGCCTGGTGTTGTGTGAAAAGCCAGCGCTGCAGGGCGCGCAGCGAAGCGATGCTGGAGATGACGTTTTCCAGTTGCGCCAGGCTTTGCTGTTCTTTTTCTCGCCGCGCCTGAAGGATTTGAGCGTCTATGCCCTCATCTGAAACCGTCTCGTAGGAGATTGAAAATCTGCCCGGCTCGGCGTCCAAAGCGTACACCCAATCGAAGATGCGGCGCGTGCGCGGCATGTGAAATTCAGAGGTGATGACCAGTGGGCGCTGGAAACCACCCGGCTCGACGTGCAGGAGACGTGAGAAATAAGCGTTCCCAATGGTATCGTATGAACAGGCTTCAATAAACAGCTTGTGGGCGGAGACGCCCCTGCGAACGAGGTAATCTGCCGCGGCGGTCGCCTCAAATATGGGGAAACCATTTTCATTTAAAGGAGGTGGCTTATAGGTCGTTCCAGCGCTAAGCACCAGGATATAGGCAGTCTGAGCGCGCTCGATGGCGCGTTCCAGGCGGCGTTGCGTCCAGGGTGGCAGTTCTCCTTTTGGGCGCACACCTCCGCCAGGGACGATGATCAGGTCGTGGCAGTCTGGTTTTGTCATGCAATCCTCTAGCGTTGATTGTACCCGTCTTTGGCGGCAGCGTCAAATCAGGCGCGCTTGGCTGCGCGGCGGTTTGTTTATTCCAGCCGCGCCTGCCCGAAACCTTTCTACATAATGTATAATATTGATTGTGTAAGACTTGGCTGAGAGCGGGTGGGGACCAGGCAGGTTTCCGGAAACCTGCCTGGCTTTAAAGATTTGGACAGTTGCGCGGCACTGGCAGGTTCACAGAAAAATGAAACACAGGAGGAACAAGTATGCGAATTGCAATCATGGGCAGCGGAGGCGTGGGTGGTTATTTTGGGGCGCGTCTGGCGCTGGCGGGAGAAGACGTGGTGTTTATGGCGCGCGGCAGTCACTTGCAGGCGCTGCGTGCCCAGGGCTTGCGCATGGAAAGCATCAAGGGAGACGCTCACCTCCATCCCATCCAGGCGAGCGACGACCCGCGCCAGGTGGGTGTGGTGGATTTGATTTTAGTGGCGGTGAAGGCGTGGCAGGTGCAAGATGCCGCCGAGCAAATGCGCCCCATGCTGGGTGCGCAGACAGTGGTCATCCCCCTGCTGAATGGCGTGGAAGCCCCCAGTCAGCTTGCCCAGGCGCTGGGTGCAGAGCACGTGTTGGGTGGTTTTTGTCGCATTATGAGTATGCTGACTGCGCCGGGGCAGCTCCGCCACGTCGGTTTGGAGCCGCACGTGGCTTTTAACGAGGTGGATAACCGCCCCAGCCCGCGCGTGGCAGAACTGCGAGCTTTGTTTGAGAGGGCGCACGTCAGCGTGAGCACGCCGGCAGATATTCAAGCCGCCATGTGGGGAAAATTTCTATTCATCGCTCCTTTTAGCGGAGTGGGGGCGGTGACGCGTGCCCCGGCGGGCGTGCTGCGCAGCCTGCCCGAAACGCGCCAGATGCTGATAGAGACGGTGCAGGAGGTGTATAGCGTGGGGCGGGCGTGCGGAGTAAACCTGGCGCAGGAAGCCATTCAGCTCGTTATTAAACAAGTGGACGAGATGCCCGCCGACGGCACCGCATCTATGCAGCGCGACATCATGGAGGGCAGACCTTCGGAGCTGGAAGCGCAGAACGGGGCGGTGGTGCGCCTGGGAAAGCAAAGCGGTACACCCACCCCGTTGAATCACTTCATTTATTCCAGCCTGCTGCCCGCGGAACGGAAGGCGCGCGGCAGTCTGTAGCGTGTGGTTCTGAGTGCGTTGGCAGACGAGTTGATGGTCTGTTGGCGATGGATTTTGCACGTATGGTATAATCAGGGCAGGGCTAAAGGTATTTTAACGGGTGAAAATGCAGGGTTAAGTAACAGGAACATGGATTCTAACCAATCTCCTTCTGTACGGGAAGTTGCTCCGGCGGCGCTCGTTCTGGCGCTCATCGGGTGGGTAGGTTTGGTCTGGCTGCTGGATTCCACGCGCCCGACCATCGGTCCACGCTGGCTGTTTTTCTTTTTATGCGTGCTGGCAGTCAGCGGCACTTCCTTACCTTTTGTCGCCTATATTCACCGCCGGTTTCCCAGCCAACCGCCCGTGCAGATGAAAACGATCGTGCGCGAGGCGTTGTGGATCAGCGTTTACTTCACAGCCTTGCTCTGGCTGCAAATTGCGCACCTGCTTAGTCCTACGGTGGCTGTTTTGCTGGGAATTGGCATTTTCGCCATCGAGTGGTTGCTGCGTGTGCGCGAAAGCAGCCGCTGGAATCCATAATCGCTTTTCTTAATCATGTCCGAACTGCGCTCGCTTCCCTCCGTAGATGCGCTTTTGCATACCCAGCCTTTCTCGGCGCTGCTTGAAGCGTATGGGCGTGCCCTGGTCGTGGAAGCCGTTCGCGGCGCCCTGGAAGATGCACGTCTGGCGTATGCGCAAGGCGCACCCATACCGGAAGAAGCGCAACTGGTGCAACGCGCTGCCCAGGTTTTGGAGGAATGGACGAAGCCCACCTTGCTGCCGGTTATCAACGCCAGCGGTGTGATTATTCACACGAATCTGGGGCGCGCGCCGCTCAGCTGCGCTGCCAGGCAGGCGGTGGAAGAAGCCGGACGCGCCTATTCAACGCTTGAATTTGACCTGGCGAGTGGACAACGCGGCTCGCGCCTCATTCATGCCGAAAGTTTGCTCAAGCGCTTGAGCGGGGCAGAGGCGGCGCTGGTGGTGAATAACAACGCTGCGGCGCTCTTGCTGGCGCTGAGCGCGTTGGCGCGCCGGCGGCGGGTGGTGATTGCCCGCAGCCAACTGGTGGAAATCGGGGGCGGCTTTCGTGTGCCAGACGTGATGCGCCAATCCGGCGCAAGCCTGGTGGAAATCGGCGCCACCAACCGCGTCCACCTGGCAGATTACGAAGAAGCCTTGCAAGAGTCAACTGCTTTGGTGCTGCGCGCCCACCGTTCTAATTTTAAAATCGTCGGCTTTACCGAAGAACCGCCCTTATCAGCCATCGTTCAGGCTGCGCACGCCAGAGGTGTGGGCGTGTTGGACGATCTAGGTTCGGGCAGTTTGCTGGATACGGCGCTCTACGGCTTGGAACACGAGCCGATGGTGCAAGAATCGTTGGCAGCCGGGGTGGACCTGGTGTGTTTTTCGGGTGATAAGCTGCTCGGCGGTCCGCAAGCCGGGATCGTGCTGGGGCGCGCTGAACTGGTAGCCAAGCTGCAAAAACACCCTTTGGCGCGCGCTGTGCGCGCCGATAAACTGTGCCTGGCGGGGTTGACCGCCACGCTGCTGCATTACGTGAAGGGTGAAGCCGTGCGTGAAATTCCCATCTGGCGCATGATTGGCGAAGCGCCGGAGGAAATTCAGCTTCGGGCGTCTGCGTGGCAAAAGGCGCTGCAGAGCGGCGCGGTCGAAGTCGGGCGCTCAACCGTCGGCGGGGGCAGCCTGCCCGGTGAAAGCCTACCCACCTGGGTGCTTTCCCTGCCCGTCAAACACAGCAAAGCCTTTTTGGCGCGCCTGCGCGCCGCGCAGCCGCCGGTCATCGCCCGCGTGGAGGGGAATCGCGTCCTGCTTGACCCGCGCACTGTGCTGCCAGAACAAGAAGCGCATCTGCTGCGCGCTGTAGCGGACGCATTGGGAAACAACGGATAAGGAATTCAGGTATGAAAAACGAACTCGATGATATCTTACGTCTCAAGCATCTCGACGCCTTGTTGGTGAGTGGCGCCGGACAACACAATCCCGACATGGTTTATCTCACTGGCGGGGCGCATTTGACCCACGCGGATTTGATCAAGAAAGCCGGCGAGGAGCCTGTGCTTTTTTATCGCACAATGGAACGCGACGAAGCCGCCCGCACCGGTTTACGCACGAAAGACTTCGCCGATTTCGATTTCGACGACCTCGTCAAGACGGCGGGAGGCAACCGCATTCAAGCCAGCGCCTTACGCTATCAAAAAATGCTGGCTGACGTTGGTGTTACCCAGGGACGCATGGGTATTTTAGGCAGAGGGGAAATCGGGTCGAATTTTGCCGTTTTCTCGGAATTGCAGCGTCTGATGCCAGACCTGCTTTTGGTGGGGGAATGGGAAGACGCCAACGTCCTTTTGCAGGCGCGCGCCACCAAGGAAGACCACGAGGTGGAGCGTATCCGCCAGATGGGTAAAATCACCACCGCAGTTGTCGGGCGGGTGGCGGAATATCTGAGCTCACAGCGCGCCAGGGACGGCGTTTTGGTTTCCAGCGACGGGCTGCCGGTTACGGTAGGCAAGGTGAAGCGCCTCATCAATCTATGGCTCGCCGAGCAAGGCGCGGAAAACCCCGAAGGCACGATCTTCGCCATCGGTTACGACGCCGCCGTACCGCACAGCACCGGTACAGCCAACCATCCATTGCGCCTGGGGCAGACGATTATTTTCGATATTTTCCCCTGTGAGCCGGGCGGCGGATATTTCTACGATTTCACGCGCACCTGGTGCCTGGGGTATGCACCTGACGAAGTTGTGGCGCTGTACGAGGACGTGCTGGCGGTCAGCCACCGCGTGAAAAGCGAATTGCGCGCCGGCGTGCCGTGTCATTCTTACCAAACCCTCACCTGTGATCTTTTTGAGGCACGCGGGTACGCGACCGTGCGCAGCGACCCGCGCACGCAAGAAGGATACGTACACAGCATCGGACACGGGATAGGCTTAAACGTCCACGAAGCGCCCTGGTTGAGCAGCAAAGCCTCCGGCGAGGAAGTTTTACGCCCCGGCATGACCTTGACCATCGAACCGGGCTTGTATTACCCCGCCAAAAGCATGGGAGTGCGCCTGGAAGACAGTTTGTGGATACGCCCGGACGGGCGCGGCGAAGTGCTGGCGCCTTATCCCGAGGATTTGGTTCTGCCTGTGCGAGGATAATGTGGCTTAGAATGTCAATCTGCGCACGCGCTGCGAGGGGGCGACGCGGCGGAGGAGGTGGATTGTAATCAACCAGGCGGGGCAGGGATTTGCGCCGCCTGATGAGAAAAGCGCGCTTTGAACCAGGCTTGGTATTGAGGAGCGATCTCTCAAGACCAGCCATCCTGGGGTGGCGCGGGCTACGCTGGGGCGGAGAAGACGGCTTGCGCCAGCGTGAAGCGCTGCAAGGCGGCGCGGTCTACGCTCACGCCCAGTCCGACGCCATCAGGCACGTCAATTGTGCTGTCGGGGTTGAGGGTGAAACGCTGTTCGGTGATGTCGTGATCGTAATAGCGCTCGGTGGCGGAGATGTCGCCGGGCAACAGGAAGCCGGGCAAGCCAGCCAGGGCGAGGTTGGCGGCTCTGCCCACGCCGGTTTCCAACATGCCGCCGCACCAAACGGGGACGTTGCGCTGGCGGCACACATCGTGGATGGCGAGCGCCACGCCTAAGCCGCCCACGCGCCCGGCTTTGATGTTGATTACGCGGCAGGCGTTCATCTCCAATGCCTGCCGGGCGTGGCGGGCAGAAAGGATGCTTTCGTCCAGGCAAATGGGGGTGCGCATCTGCGCTTGCAGCGTGTGGTGGTCCCACAGGTCGTCGTCCGCCAGGGGTTGTTCGATGAGCAGCAAGTCGAGGTCGTCCAGTTGACGTAAGACGGTGGCGCTTTCCAGCGTGTAGGCGGAATTGGCGTCCACTTGTAAACGCAAGTCGGGGTAAGCCTGGCGCAGGGTGTGCGTTTCGGCTACTTCCCGTCCGGGTTTGATTTTAATTTTCACGCGTCGGTAGCCTTTTTGCAGGTAACCATCCACTGTGGCAAGCAGTTCATCCAGTGAGGTTTGAATACCCACGGAAACGCCCACGTCCACTTTGCTGCGCACGCCGCCGAACAATGCACGCAGCGATTTTCGCTCGGCTTTTCCGTGTAAGTCCCACAACGCCATTTCCAGCCCGGCTTTTGCCATGGGATGCCCGCGCACGAAGCTCATGTTCTCGTCGAAGCCCTGTGCGCCGGGCAGGTCTTTGCCCAGCACGGCGGGGATGAGGAAATCCTTGAGGACGTGCCAGGCGGTGGGCACTGTTTCGTATGAGTAGCCGGGGTCGCGGGCTGCCACACACTCACCATAAGCGCGCAAACCCTCGGACTGCACTTCGACGATGATGCACTCGCGAAAGTCAATTCGTTCGGAGGAGGTTTCAAAAACCTCTTTGAGGGGCATGCTGACGTGATAAAGGGTTACACGTTCGATTTTCATTTCTCTCTCCTTAATTGTTCCAGGCGGGTTTCGCCAACGCCGAAATAGTGTGCGTTGGGGTGGTGAACGATGATGGCGGCGGTGGATTGCTCTGGCACCAGCTGACAGGCAGGCGTAAGCGACATCCCCAGTTCGCGCTCGGCGGGCAGCAACTCGAAGACGCGCAGGTGGTCGTCCAGTTCGGGAATGGCGGGAAAGCCCCACGAGTAGCGCTTGCCTTGTCTCTCTGCTATGCCCAGTTCACGGCGCACGCGGCGGTGCAGGTATTCTGCGGTTGCTTCAGCGGTTTGCACCGCCAGCCCGTGAAAGAAGTACGCCTCGGAATAATCCCCGGCGTCTTGCAATTCGTCAAAGCGGCTGGAGGCGGTTTGTCCGACGGTTACGACTTGAAAGACAGCCACGTCCACTTGCTCTGCACCGAGGGGCAGGAAATAATCTGCCAGACACAACGCCTCGGCGGAGGGCTGGCGCGGGAAGGTGAAGCGGGTCAGCTCCTGGGGGGCGCTGGCGTTCACGGTCGCCGGGTCAAAGATGACCAGGTCGTCGCCGTCTGCCTGGACGGGGAAGTAGCCATACACGGCTTGCGGAGAAAGCCATACGTGGCGAGCGGCAGCGTGCTGCATGTTTGCCAGGCGCGCTTCAAATTCGGCGTTTAATTTTTGCCAGGCTTCCCCCTGGGCGTTTTTGGCGCCCCACGAAAGCCGGAAGAGTTCGTTCTTTGATAAACAGGCAAACACTTCGTCCAGCGGCAAATCTGCGGCGCGGCGCGCTCCCCAGAAGGGAGGTTTGGGAATGGCGGGGGCTGGCGGCGTTTGCGAACGCTGTTTTTGCGCCGGTGGGCGGGCGGAAGTCTGCGCCTCGCGTTCCAATTCGTGGGCGGCTTCGCGCTGCAAGGTTTCCAGCAATTGCGGGCGCACCTGCGGGTTCATCAGTTTGTCCATTTTATCCAACCCCTCGAAGGCGTCTTTACAGTAAAAGACGCCAGGCGAGTAGGCAGCACCGTTTTCGGCGAAGAAAATGCGGTAGCCGAAGCGGCGGTTGATGGCTGCCCCGCCGACCAGCACGGGGATGGAGAGGTTGCGGCGCTGCAATTCATTCACCACCAGGGGCATTTGCTTGCTGGTGGAGACCAGCAGGGCGCTCAAACCGATGGCGTCGGCTTTGTTTTCGATGGCTTTGGAGATGATCGTCTCGGCGGGCACCTGTTTGCCCAAGTCTAACACCGTGTAACCGTTGTTGCTGAGAATGGTCTTGACCAGGTTCTTGCCGATGTCGTGCACGTCGCCGTAGACGGTCGCCAGCACGACCGTGCCTTTGCTCACCCCGGCGGCTTTGTCCAGGTATTGCTCCAGGTGGGTTACGGCTTTTTTCATCACCTCGGCGGATTGCAAAACGAAAGGCAGGATGAGTTCTCCGGAACCGAATTTATCGCCGACTTCTTTCATGGCAGGCAGCAGGACCTGGTTGAGAATGTGCACGGCACAATCGTGGCGGGTGGGAAAGCCGTTGCGGGCGATCAATTCGTCAATGTCCACCTCCACGCCGTCTTTGTGGCGCAGGAGGACGCGCTGGTGCAGGCGCTGGTCGGCGGGCAAGCCGTCCAGCGGGCTGGCGCTTGTCTCTTGGGCGCCGCTCTGTTCACCGGTTTGGGCGGCGTAGAATTCAATCACCCGCTGCAGGGCGTCTGGGCGGCGGTTGAAGATCAGGTCTTCCAGTAATTCGCGCTGTTCCTGGGGGATTTCAGCGTAGGGCAGAACCTGCGCCGGGTTGACGATTGCCATATCCAGCCCGGCTTGCACGCAGTGATAGAGGAAAACGCTGTTGAGCGCCGGACGGGCGTTCTTTGCCAAGCCAAACGAGACGTTGCTGACGCCCAGCGAGGTGAACACTCCCGGCAGTTCGCTTTTGATGCGGCGGATGCCCTCAATCGTGGCGATGGCAGAATCGAGCAATTCGGCGTCTCCGGTGGCGAGGGTGAAGGTCAGGGCGTCGTAGACCAAATCCTGGGGACGCAAGCCGAACTCGTTGACGGCAATTGCGAACAGGCGCCGGGCGACTTCCACTTTGCGCTGCACCGTTTTCGCCATGCCTTCTTCATCTATGGTTAGCACCAGCACGGCGGCGTTGTGTTCTTTTGCCATACGGAAGACGCGCTCGGCTTTTTCCCTGCCGCCTTCCAGGTGTGTGGAATTGAGCATACACCGCCCCGGGGCGGTTTTGAGGGCGGCTTCCATTACAGAAGGCTCGGTGGTGTCAATCACAAACGGCACGCCGATGCCCGCCACCACCAGTTTGCGAATGACGCTGCGCATGGTCTCTTCCTCGTTGGCGTGTTCGGTAACGGCGACGGAAATGTCCAGGGCGTGTGCTCCGCTATCCACCTGCCTGCGGGCGAGGGCTAAGATGGCGTCGTAATCCTCCGCCAGCAGCAGGCGCTTGAACTCGCGGCTGCCTTGGGCGTTGCAGCGCTCACCGATGAGCAAAGGCGGCGGCTCTTGGTGCATAGCCATTGCCTGCACAGCAGAAGCGAGGCGGGGGGTGCCTTGCTGCGGGCGCAGGGAGGGTTTTGCGCCGCGCTGATGCAGCCTGTCCACCAGGCATTTCAGGTGGGCGGGTGACGTGCCGCAGCACCCACCCACTACGGAGACTTTGTATTTCTCCACAAATTCCACCATCGCCTCGGCGAAAGGTTCTGGCTGCAGCGGGTAAACCGCTTCGCCATCCACGTTGATGGGCAGCCCGGCGTTGGGGATGGTGGAGACGGGCAGGGTGGCATTTTCGCCCAGGAAACGCGCCGTCTCGCGCATGTGCTCCGGTCCGGTGGAACAGTTCATGCCGATCACGTCAATTGGCAGCCCTTCCAAAATGGCGAGCGCGGCGGCGATATCTGTGCCCAGGAGCATCCTGCCGTTGGTGTCCAGGGTAACCTGCGCCTGAATGGGCAGATAGACGCCCGTTTCGGCAAACGCCTGGGTGATGCCGTGAATGGCGGCTTTGACCTCAAGAATGTCTTGCGAAGTCTCCACGATCAGCAAATCCACACCGCCGCGGATCAAGCCGGTTGCCTGCTCGCGGAACACCTCTGCCAGGTCATCGTAATCTACGTTGGAAAGGTCGGGGTCGTCGGCGGAGGGAAGTTTTCCGCTGGGTCCCATCGAACCGGCGACGAAGCGCGTCTGTGCGCTGCGGGCGGAATATTCGTCCGCCAGGCGGCGCGCCAGTTCGGCGGCGCGCTGGTTGATTTCCAGCGTGCGCTCTTGCAGTCCGTATTCTGCTAACGTGATACGGTTGGCGCGGAAGGTGTCCGTTTCCAACACGTCCACCCCGGCTTCCATAAAGGCGCGGTGTACTTTTTCGACTGCCTGCGGATTGCTGATGACGAGGTAATCGTTGCAGCCGTTGTAGGCTTCACCGCCAAAATCGGCGGCGCTCAAGTTCAAAGCCTGGATGTTGGTGCCCATAGCTCCGTCGTAGACAAGCACGCGCTCTGCCAGCGCGTCCAGATAACGGCGATTTGTATATTTGCGAGTGTGCATAAGTCTCACCCCTTGCGGCGGTCTCGGGCAGGCAAGGACGCGTTTGATGCACGCAGCAGGGCGTATCAACGCGTGCGTCTTTTTGAGACAGCCAGAATCAAGAATAAGAAAAACCGGCATAACGCCCGCGTAAGCCGGTTTCTATGCCCGTAGTTTACCATAGAAAGGGAGGGATTGTCAAATTCGCGGCGCACAAGTTGTGTGTGGTGGGGATTACCGTAAAATTACGGTAGACATTTGCCATTTTTATGTTATCCTATTTCAAGATGGGAAAATCAAATCAATCGGCTTGCGGTGGGCTGCGTGGACAGCGCGCAGCTAGCAGACGAGGAGTATCGTACGGATGAATTATTGCGCGCTTAAAGTACGCACTGGGTTGTATTCAGGAGCGACATCGAACGCACCTCGCAACGTCCCGGTGGCGGAAACGGTATCGGTGAGTTATGGGACAACACCGGGTGTCTATCCGTACCAAGGCGGTTTGGCGCAGCCTGGGCGGCTTTTACGTTCCATTCAGGCAGAGATAGACGGCTGGTTGAGCGACCCAGCCGCGCGCTGGCGGGAGACGATCCACCCCCGCCAAAAAGTCATCCTGGCGGAGCGCTTTTGGGAATTGGACGCGTTGCGCGGGTTGAGCGTGTGCATGATGGTTGCCCAACACATTATCAAAGCTGGCGTGGGGTTGGTGAGTAAATCTATGCTGGTGGCAGGGTTGGGGCTTTGGAACCTGGCGAGGGCGTGGATTATGATGGGATTGGTATGCGCTTACGCGCTGACGGCGTATTTTTCGCCGCGCTTTCCCAAGCCAAGCGCCCGTCTAAAACCCTCCCTGGGCAAAGCCGCAGTCGTCAGCGCAGAACTGGTCTTGCTAATCGCCGTGGTTACCTGGCTTTCTGCCGTCGGGTCGGGCGCAGCCAGCTTCCTGTTGGTTATGGGCGTTTGCCTGACGATCAGTTACAGCCGCGCCAAAGCCCGTCCCGGGCAGAGGTCTGTCTTTCCCAAATACGCCAAACGCGGCTTACAGATGCTGGCTCTGGCGGCGCTGCTCACGCTGACGAGTTTCTTGATTCAGCCTGACCTTATTGTTACGTTTGGTGTTTTGCACATGCTGGCGGTTTCGGTCTTCCTGGCATTTCCCTTCCTCTCCCTGCCGGTTGGGGTAACGTTGCTATCCGGTTTGGGCAGCATCGGGGCGGGCATCTGGTTTGCATACCACCCGATGGCTGTGCAAAACCCTCTCCTCGGCGTCCTCGGCGTTGCCGCCTGGTCAGGTGGTGGATTGGATTTTTTGCCGCTCTTACCGTTTTTTGGAATCATTCTGCTCGGCGTTGTCTTGGGAAAAGTGCTTTATCCGCACGGACAACGCGCTATTAAAATTCCCGACGTTGCAGATAACAAGCTCGTTGAGGCGTTGAGCTGGATTGGAGAAAAAGCATTGCCTATTTTCATGCTCCAGGAGCCTCTGTACTACCTGGGCATGTCAAAGGGGATCGCATAAGAAATAAAATTAGAATAGGAGGAAAAATGAAACGCGAACGAACATCCATTTCCGAAACCCGTTTACCCCATTCTTCATCTGGTGTGCTTGTGCATAGCGGTTTACGCGCCGGCTACACCTGCCCAAGCGGCTGGTGGAAGTATAAGAAGGACAAGGAACGCATGTGCTGCCACTGGGTGTGGAAACCAGGCACCGGCTACGTGGTCGAGTGCACCACGTAATCCGCAAGCAGAGGGGAAAGGACTGTCTTAATAGTAGTTTTTCTGCAACGGATTGCGATTGAAGAGAGGCTGTCCAAAACGAAATGCTCGTATGGGTGACATTTTCTATACGTCAAGCCCTTGGGCGTTTGATGAGTTTATCTCAAAGTTTTTGGACAGCCCGGCTTTGCGCGAGAAATACCTTTTTAAATACCTACTCGATTTAAAGAAAGTATAAAGTAAGGTCGCGCAAAAAAAGAACAGGGTAATTCTTGATAACGTCTCTTGTTCTTATTTATATGCCGATAATATTGGCTGTGTCTATAATAGTTGTCCATTTCGTGCTAAAATCTAAATCGCTAATAAGTCTGAATGTATTACAACAAGGAATGTTTAACGTGCCACATACATCTGGAATATGGCGATTAGCACGTTGTGATTTTGGTTTTGATACTTCTGTTGTTACCACGCAGCGATTGTTAATATCTTGAAGAGCATAAGCAATCAAAAATGGATCGCGTCCTAATCTTTCCACTTCAACCTCAGTTAGGTCGTTGGCATATCCACGCTCAATGACATACGAAACCAAAGCAACATCTGCTTCTTCTATTAGTAGAAGGGCTGACTCTACGGAAGGCTTCTTTGCCCAGATTGAGAGGTCATCACTTCCTTCCTTGATTTCTTCATAAATTTCTATTGGTATTTTTACAGAACCCTTCTTGCCCATGTACTCAAGCCATTCCCAAAATTCTGACACACGCCTGATGGGATAATAATCCCGATTGGCATCAATAAGGACGTTTGTGTCAAGTAAATAAATCAAGGAATACTCCTATCGAACCTAGCTGTTTTTGGGTGGATTGAGTGACTCTAATAATTTTTGAACGTTTTTTGCTTTAACACCCAAGATTTTTCCAGCTTTTGTAGACGTAAGTGTTCCCCCTTCTACCATGCGTTGAACAGTAGAAATCAAATTCGTACCAATACGGTCGCGGCGAACAATATAATAACTTGGACCACTTTTCTTCTCACTGGCTTCATTTTGTTGTTTATCTCGATTCAGATTCCAAAAAACCTGGTAAGCTAAGTTTAGTTGAAGCCATGTTTCTTTCTTTATCCGTCCTAATTTAAACAATTTATATTCAACCATAGAATTGCTTAAATTGCGCGCATAAGCAAATTGACTGATAAGTAGCTTTAAGTCATTAACATCAATCTTATCATTGATATCAAATTGGCTTAATTCTTGGGTGGGCAAAAGGAATTCACTTGCTACGTCGTTACAAAATTGCTCGACATCCTTTTCATTATTGGAATTGCTAATTCCCGTCTGCCCAAGCCAGATGTGTGTCATTTCATGGATAAGTGTGAAAGACCAAGCTGCTTTTGAATCTCGATCATTTATAACAACGAAAGGAGCAATAGTATCTGCAATTGCAAAACCGCGGAATGCTTCGAGGTTTATGGCTGTGTGGTAGCTGCCTAAATCTCCAATTAATAACACAAAAATACCCACAGATTCAGCACACGACCGAAGGTATGTAAATGCATCTTTTGGAGATGGCTTATTTTGAAATTCAATTAAATTAAAATTTAAAGTATTTTTAATAGATTCCATTATCGCAAGCACCCCATCGCCTACCTGCATGGAATTTACAAACGTTAAGGGTGCGATGTCTTCATCGTCTTCCAATTCAGCACGGATAATACTTTGTCGCGCTTGGATATCCCGAATCAAAGCATTCACCAGAACGTCAGACGCTAAAGTGTATTCTTTGGGCAGGGTGCGGAAATCTTGTCCACGTATGTCTTTTTGTGGGGGCTTTGCCATGTAAAAGACTAAAAGGGGACGATGATATTTCTTCGTCATTTTTAAAAGGATAGATCTAGTTGGATTGATTTCACCAGCTTCAAGTGCAGCTAATTGGTGCACTCCGGCTGTTCCCTTAAAATCTAATTTTTGGCTGGCTTCTTCAAGAGAAAACCCTGCCGTTTCTCGTGCCCATCGAAGAATATCTGGATTGACCCTAACCATTGGATGCTCGATCTATAATATAGGTAAATATTAGACTAACGCGATGTTTTTTAAGACAACGTGAATCACGCCTCATTAATTATTATAATGAATTTATTTAAAATAACAAGTATGTAGTTGCTAATCCAAAGGTGGAACAAAAACATGATTGGGTTGGTTTAGGCGCTCAATTTGTGTAAAACGTCTGCCAGGTCCGGGGGAAGGGGGGCGGCAAAGCTGCGCGGGGTGGTTTCCCCCGGCAGGCGGATGGTGAGAGAGGCGGCGTGCAGAAAGTGGCGCGCCAGGGGCAGGCTGGGGCGTGTGCGCCCGTAAACCGTATCCCCCGCCACCGGACAGCCTAAAAACGCCAGGTGGACGCGGATTTGATGCGTGCGCCCGGTGTGGGGGTGTATTTCCAGCAGGGTGTGGCGGGGAAATTCCTGTAAGGTGTGATATTCACTGACCGCAGCGCGCCCTTTGTCGTCTGGCAGGACTGCCATGCGCTGACGCTGCCTGGGGTCACGCCCGATGGCTGCGTCCACCCTGCCGCGCGGTGTGGGCGGGCGCCCGTCCACCAGCGCCAGGTATTTCTTCTCCACGCTGCGGCTGCGGAACTGTTCTTGTAAAAAGCGCATCGCCCGGTCATTTTTAGCGACGACGAGGATGCCCGAGGTTTCTTTATCCAGACGGTGAACGATGCCGGGGCGCTGTTCGCCGCCGATGCCGCCGATATCCGCTGCGTGAGAGAGGGCGGCGTTTGCCAGCGTCCCCGAAGCGTGCCCTGCGGCAGGGTGCACAACCATGCCGGCGGGTTTGTTGACCACCAGCACGTCGGCGTTTTCAAAAAGGACGTCCAGGGGAATGGCTTCGGGGCGCAAGTCCGCAGGGACAGGCGCGGGCAGGTGCAGGCGTACCGCGTCGCCGTTTTCCAGCATTTGCCCGCTTTTGCGCGCCGGCGCATCGTTGATCAGCGCCTGCCCGTCCTTGATGAGGCTTTGCAGGCGGGCGCGCGAAAATTCGGGCAGGCGGGCGACGAGAAATTGATCCAGGCGTTGCGGGGTTTCTTCTGTGAACAGAAATTCACACCAGCCTTCATTCATCCGGCGTCTGCTCCAGCAGGGCGGCGGCTTTTTCCTTCTCTTTTTCGCTCCTCCACATTCCCAGGAGGAGCACACCCACGCCAACGGTAATGCTCGCATCGGCGACGTTGAAGACGGGGAAGCTGCCCACTGCCATGAAGTCGGTTACGTGCCCGATCGTAATACGGTCAATCAGGTTGCCGATGGCGCCGCCCAATTGCAGCCCCAGGGCAAGGCGCAGCGACCAGTCTTCATTGGCGAGTTTGGGATAATAAATGACAATCAGGATAGATACGATTATCGCCAAAACGGTGAAGACCATGCTTCCGTTTTGGAAAATGCCAAACGCCGCGCCGGTGTTGTACCAGTGCACCACGTATGCATACGGGTAGAGCCATTCCATGCCCAGGGGAATCCACATCTCGGCAAACTCCAGGTTTTGGCGGACGAGGGTTTTCGTCCACTGGTCGAGGAGAATAATAACCAACGCAATGCCCACCAACATGGCGTAATCGCGTATATATCTTTTCAAATTTACCTCCAGGTTATACAATAATAAGGAATTTTACACTAAAAACCAAAAGGGGTAAAGAGAGCCATGCACACTGAAATACGGATTGCCCTGCCCGACGGCAGTTTTTCAGAGGACGACATAACCTGCGCCTTGAGCGTTCTACAACGCGGCGGCGTGGTTGCCTTTCCTACCGATACGGTCTACGGGCTGGGTGTTTTGCCCGACCGGGCGGAAGCAATTGAGAAGCTGTACCACATCAAGGAGCGCGAGCCGCACAAAGCTATTGCCGTGCTGACGGCGGAAGCCGCGGCTGTGGAAGAAATTTCCGGCGAGGTGGGCGCGGCAGCGCGGTGCCTGATGGCGGCTTTTTGGCCTGGCGCGTTGACGCTCGTCCTGCGCCTCAAGCCGGGCTTGCCCGACCTGCTCTCCCCCAACGGCACGATCGGCGTGCGCATGCCCGACTATATCGGCGCGCTACAATTGCTGCGCCGGGCAGGCGCGCTGGCGGTTACCTCCGCCAACCTCTCCGGGGCAGCCAGCGCTTGCGATAGCGCGCAGGTGCTGGAGCAAATCGGCGGGCGCTTCGATCTCTTGCTGGACAGCGGTAAGACCCGCGGCGGCGTTTCCTCCACGGTGGTGGATTGTACTGTCAGTCCGTTGCGCATCTTGCGCCAGGGACCCGTCTCCGCCGCTGCGCTGCAAGCCGCCCTGGAAGGAATTGCAGGAATCGAAAACGCCTGACGGGTTGACCTGCCAGGCGTTGGCGTTGGCGTTGACACTCTTATTTCCCCAGGCGTTGGCGCAGGGCGGCAATGAGCGGCGGTAGAACGTCGAATAAATCTGCCACCACACCAAAGCGCGCCAGTTGGAATATGGGCGCGTTGGCGTCTTTGTTGATGGCGACGATGACCTTGCTGGTGCGCATTCCCGCCAGGTGCTGAATGGCGCCGGAAATGCCGCAGGCGACGTACAGGTTGGGCGAAACGAGCTTGCCGGTCTGTCCTACCTGGTATTCGTAGGGAATGAAGCCGGCGTCCACCACGGCACGACTGACGCCCACCGCACCGCCCAGCACGTTTGCCAATTCTTGCAACAGGGCAAAGCCCTGCGCGGCGCGCCACTTGTCCTGCTCCTTTGCGTCGGTCAATTCCGGTGGAGGGATCAGCGCCGGGCGGTTTGCCAGTCCGCGCCCGCCAGCCACGACAATCGCCGCTTCCGTCAGGCTCACCCCGCCGCCGGACTGGGTGTAGCCGCTTACCTGGCTGGGCAGGCTGTCTTCGGTCAGTTCTACTGCAACCTTGTGAATTTCTGCGCTGCGACTGTCATCTTTGGGCTGAGCGTTGAAAGCGCGCAGGCGCAGTGTGATCAGTTGCGGTTTCGTCTGACAGACTACCTTGCTCAACAGTTTGCCCGAATAAATGGGGCGCGTGGCGAGCAGGGTATCGTCGCTCCATTCCAGGGCGATCACGTCCGGCAGCACGCCGCTGTTCAGGTCAATGGATGCCATCGCCGCCAGGTCGCGCCCGCGCGTGCTGTTGGGCAACAGCACCATGTCTGGCTGGGCTTCACTGGCGAGGCGGGATAATACACTTGCGTAGGCTTCGGGGCGGAAATCCTCCAGAACAGGGTCGTCTGCCAGGAGGACTTCATCTGCGCCGAAAGCGGCGGCGGCTTTGGCGATGTGTTGCACGTCCTTGCCAAACACCAGGGCGCTGACCGCAGCGCGGTTTTGTTGCGCCAGATGGACGGCTGCGCTGAGCGCCTCCCAGGCAGAAGGCGAAGCCTGCCCTTTAAAATGGTCAATGTATGCCCAAATCTTGCTCATCATACCACCTTCTCTGCAATCAGTTTATCGGCTAGTTGTTCGGCAATCTCCTGGGGGCTGCCACCTGTGAGCATCTCCGTAACGACTTCGCGCTTGGCGGGCGGCAAGACCTCTTGCCAGCGCACCGCTGCAGCAGGCGCAGCCAGGTTTAAATCTGCCAGGCTCCAGGTTTTCACCTCGGCTTTGGCGGCTTTGCGGATGCCCATAAAAGAGGGGTAGCGCGGCTCGGCGATTTCTTTGACGAAACTGAGCACGGCGGGCAATTTAGCGCTGATCACCTGTTTGCCTTCCTCGATGGCGCGTTCCACACTGATGGTGCGCGCGATGGGGTCGAGAGCGACGATCTTCGCCACGCGCGTTAGAACGGCGTAGCCTAAGACGCGCCCGGTCTGCGCCGCAGTTACGCCGGAATTGCTGTCAATGGCTTCCATTCCAAACGTAACCAAATCCACCGCCCCGATTTTGTTTATGGCGGCAGCCAGAAGGCGAGCGGTCGCCTGGGTATCCAGGTTTGACAGGGCGGGGTCGTTGATGCGAATGGCGTCCTGGCAGCCCATCGCAATTGCCATTTTCAAGGCTTCTTTCTCGTCTTCGCTGGCGATGGTGAGGGCGGTTACTTCACCGCCGTGGGCTTGCTGGAGCAGCAAGGCGACCTCAACTGCATATTCATCCCAGGGGTTGAGCACGAGGGGCGCATCTCCCCAGCTCACTTTTCCGTCTTGCACGTTGACTACGGCGGCGGAATCGGGCACCTGTTTGACACAAACTACAATTTTCAAGGGAACCTCCTTTTCTGCACGGTTTTTTCCCTACCGACCGTTCGGTAGTTTCATCTTACCAAAGATGAGGGTTTGCGTCAAGAGAAATTGGGGGCAAGAAACTTGACGACCTATTATCTCGATAGTAGAATCGGTTTCATACGTGTATAATATAAATAGAGTTCTCTTCAGCCCGCGTTTGCGACGATGCAGGTCATCGTCGGTTCAGGCGGGGGATTTTGTCTCACCAGCTTGTTTGTCTGCACTGTCGCTGTCGTTAACCATGACAAACCCCAAAATAAAACCAAAGAATAGGAGCTAAGCTTTATGACAGCCAACCCTTCTTCCCCTCCCGCGCAAGAGAAACGCAAACATGCAGAGGCGGTCGTGAATGATTTTTCGATCACCGTCGGCACGCGCAACGGCTCTGGCAGCGCCACCTCGAACCTGACTCTGCTGCGAGCTATCTTTCGCATGGGAATTCCCGTCTCGGGGAAAAACCTTTTCCCTTCCAACATCCAAGGGCAGCCAACCTGGTTTACCATCCGAGTCAGCAAGGACGGTTACCTGGCGCGCCGCGACGAGCATGAGATCGTGGTGGCGATGAATCAGGATAGTTTTGCCGAAGACGTGGCTACATTATTACCCGGCGGTGTCTTATTTTACGACCAGGACATCAACCTCGAAATCAAACGCGACGACGTAATTTGTTACCCCATGCCTGTCAAAGACCTGGTGAAAACGGTGGAAATGTCGCCTAACCTGCGCACGTATGCCGCCAACATGGTTTACGTGGGCGTGGTGGCGCAGCTCTTGGGAATTGACATGGGTAAAATTCGCAAGGCGGTTGATTTTCACTTCAAGGGGAAAAAGACAGCCGCTGACTTGAACTACAATATAATCTTGAGTGCAGCCAACTGGGCAGCCGTGAACCTGGAAAAACAAGACCCTTATCGCGTTGAGCCTATGGATAAAACGGACGGTCTCATTCTGGCGGAGGGGAATACTGCGGCGGCGCTTGGCTCGCTCTTTGGTGGGGTGCAATTTGTGAGCTGGTATCCTATCACTCCCGCCACGACCCTGGCGGAAGAGTTGAATTATTACCTGCCCAAACTGCGCAAAGACCCGGTCAGCGGGAAAATGACCTGCGTGGTTGTTCAGGCGGAAGACGAACTGGCAGCCATTGGCATGGCAATCGGCGCCGGCTGGGGGGGACTGCGCGCCATGACCTCCACCTCCGGTCCTGGCGTCTCTCTGATGGCGGAAATGACCGGGCTGGCGTATTTCACCGAAACGCCGCTCGTCATCTGGGATATCACCCGCGTCGGTCCCAGCACGGGGATGCCGACGCGCACTTCGCAAAGCGACCTGGCTTTTATATACAACCTGGGGCACGGGGACATTGATAACATCATCCTCATCCCCGGCGACCCGTATGAATGTTTTGAGTACGGATGGAAGGCGCTGGATTTCGCCGATCGTTTTCAAACCCCGATCTTTGTCGTTTCAGACCTCGACCTGGGGATGCAATATTGGATGACCAGACCTTTTGCATACCCGGATAAACCGATGGACCGCGGTAAGATCTTGTGGGAAAAAGACCTGGAGGAACGCCGCGGTGAGTGGGGACGTTACCTGGATGAGGACGACGACGGTATCCCCTACCGCACAGTGCCCGGCAATCATCACGTGGCAAGCCCGTACATGGCGCGCGGCACCAGCCACAACGAATACGCCAAATACACCGAGTCAGCCGAAAACTGGGAAAGGGTGATCAACCGCATCCAAAAGAAATTTGAAACCTCGCGGACGATATTACCCGAACCCGTCATTGAAAATGCGCCCGAACAGACAGTCTTAGCTTTTATCACATCCGGCACGGTGTTGCCAGCCGTGCAGGAAGCGCGCGACGAATTGCGCGAGCAGCACGACACGCACTTAGACGTGATGCGCGTGCGCGCCATCCCGTTTCATCCACAGGTGGAAGAATTCATCCGCAGCCACGAGCGTGTTTACGTAGTAGAACTCAACCGCGATGGGCAGTTGCGTCAATTGCTCACCATACAATACCCACAATTTGCCACCCGTCTGGTTTCGCTATGCCACGTGGACGGTTTAGCGATGACTGCACGCTGGATTCGCACCGCGTTCCTTGAAAAGGAGGGAAAATTAGTATGAGTCAAGATATAAATTCCGTCGGTTTGACCAAAAATGATTACCGCGGCGCGGTTTCAACCCTGTGCCAGGGCTGCGGACACAATTCGATCGCCAATCAGATTATTACCGTGGCGTACGAAATGAACATCCGCCCCGAAAACATCGTCAAATTCAGCGGCATTGGCTGTTCCAGCAAATGTCCGACCTACTTTCTCAACCGCTCCTTTGGGTTGAACGGTTTGCACGGACGCATGCCACCCGTGGCAGCCGGGGCGCTTTTTGCAGATACTTCGCTGAAAGGGTTGGGCATGAGCGGCGACGGGGACACAGCCAGCATCGGCATGGGACATTTCAAGCACATTTGCCGGCGCAATCCAAATTTGATTTATATCGTCGCCAACAATGGCGTTTATGGTCTAACGAAAGGTCAGTTCTCTGCCACGGCGGAGAAAGGGTTAGCCCTCAAGCACCAGGGGGTAAACCCCTACATGCCCATTGATATCTGTTCCGAAGCGCTCATCGGCGGAGCGTCTTTTGTGGCGCGTTCCTTCGCCGGTGACCCAAAGCAAGTGAAGGCGCTGCTTAAAGCCGCCTTCAGCCACAAGGGTTTGGCGGTGTTAGACATCATCAGCCCTTGCGTAACGTTTAACAACGACGATAGCTCGGTGCATTCCTACGACTGGGCAAAGACACACCAGGCGTGGTTGAACGACATCTCTTACGTGCCAACCCGCAACGAGATCATTCTGGGAGATGATTTTGAGCCGGGCACGAGCAAAGAAGTCGTCTTGCACGATGGCTCTGTCATCGTCTTGAAAAAACTGCACCGCTCGTATGATCCGACCAGCCTGGTTGAAGCCTACCGTCTGCTCTCAGAAGCCTCGGATCAAAATTATCTGTTGACCGGATTGATCTACCTCAACCCCGATCAACCCACCTTCACAGATATGTACGATCTGCCTGAAGATACACCATTAAACCGCCTCAGCGAAGAGCGGCTGCGTCCCAACCAGGAAGCCATGAAAATGATCAACGACATGATGTTTTAAAAGAAAAACATGAACAACAAGGCGTATCGTCTTCAACCTGTATTTATAACGGGAGTGGGCGTGAGCGTGCTTCTCCTGGTGTGCGGTATTGCCTTGTCTGCGTTGAGAGCGTCGCCGTTTACTTACGCTCTCAGCGCGCTTGGTTTCGGATTGGGTTTGGGCTGGGGAATGGCGTGGCTGGTGTGGCGCCGGGCGGTCAATCAACTGCTCGTCCCATTTTTAAAGAGCGGGCAGAGCCTGGCAAAACTGGATGCGCCTGCCCTTTCCGATGGGTTGACTGGCATGACGCAAGGGGATTTAACCCTGCGCGTGGATTTCCAAACCCAGCCCGCGCCGCTTTACGGCGCAGCCGAGTTGACGGGAACTGTGCGACTTTTAAACGACCTGATAGGGAGCTTAAAGGAAAGCGCGGCGTCTTTTAACACCATCACCTACGAACCTTGCCAGCGGCTATTTTACGTGGGGACAGATACGTACCGGGAGGGACTCACTTGTGGGGAAATGCTAGGACAGGCGCTGGGCGGCAGGGGGGAAGCGCTTATTATCATGGAAAGCAATTACTCCACTGCCCACACCCTGCGCCGCAAAGGGTTTGAGACGCGCCTGCACGAGAAATATCCCCAAGTCCACGTCGTAGAGATTGCCGAAAATCATGGCAGCCTGGAAACCACTTATCGGCTGACGCGTGATTGTTTGCAACGTTTTCCACATCTGGCAGGGATATACGTTACGGATGGCGGCACACCGGCAGCCGCAGCGCGCGCCGTGGTTGAAGCGGGCAAAAGTGGGCGGGTGAAAATCGTTACTCACGACCTGGTGGATGAAACCATGCAGTACGTTGTGGAGGGCATCATCACGGTTACTTTTGATCAGGACGCTTTTGCCCAGGGACACGACCCGGTTATTCACATCTTCAATCACCTGGTAACCGGTTGGCAACCGAACACGCCGCGTTTGTTGATCGATTCAAAAAAAGTAACGCGTGAGAATTACACCCAGTTTTGGCAGCCCGGCAAAGGCATCGTCGAAAGCGGCGCGGCGCAGCGCGCCAAGCCCGTGCAAAAATCACCCACTCCGCTGCGCATTGCAGTGCTGGGGCGTTCGGAGTGTGCCTTTTGGGATACAGTACGCGAGGGTGTGCACGCTGCGGCTGCCGAATTGAAGCCGCTGAATGCCAGCGTGGAATGGGTCATCCCGGAACAACACCAGGAGACGGGTGCGTTTGACGCCAGCATCTACGGACCCGCGCTGGAAGAACTGGTGCAGCGCGGTTACCACGCCATCATAAGCGGCATTTTTGACCAGGCAATGGTGGGGTACGTCAACCGCGCCGTTGCGGCGGGTGTGCCGGTGGCAGTCTACAACAGCGAACCGGGCAGCCTGCGCGGTATGATAAGCAACATCGAGCAGCGGGCGCGCCGGCTTTTACACGTCAGCCAGGAAATGGCGAACGTTACCGATGACACCCGCAACATCATCCAAACCATTCGCACAGACGTGCTGCAGATTGCAGCTGCGGTGGGTGCGGAGGCAAACCTGCTGCAAAATGCCAACAACAGCGTCCAATGGGTAGGCAAAGCGGTTACAGAGATCATCCACAGCGTACAAGACCAGGCAAAATACGTGGAAAATATGTCCGCCGCAGCGGAGCAGATTTCACAGGCGATCGGCAGCGCCTCGCAAAGCTCGCAAGAGGTGAGCGCTGCTTCTATCCATGCAGTCAGTGTAGCCCAAACCGGGGCGAATTCATTACGTCAGACTCTGCAACAGATGGAACACATCCAAAACTCGGTGGAAGTGGTAGCGCAGAGCGTTCGCGAAATGAGCGTTTCCTCGCGGCAAATTGGCACGATTGTAGATGCCATTGAAGAGATATCTTCACAGACGAATTTGCTGGCGCTGAATGCCGCCATTGAGGCGGCGCGCGCCGGACAGCACGGCAAGAGTTTTGCAGTGGTGGCGGATGAAGTGCGCAAGCTGGCAGATAAAGCCGCCCTGGCGACGAAAGAGATCGCCGAGATTTTATCTACGGTACAAAAGCACATCCAGGCGGCAACTTTTTCTATGGACAACGTGCTGGAACAGGTACACACGGGCAGCCATCTGGCTTCGGCATCGGGAGAGGCGCTAGATCAATTGCTCATTTCTTCTACGGCTACCCAGACGAAAACAGAGCAAATGGCGCAAGCCGAATCCACGGTGGCGCAGGTAATGGATCATCTCGTGGAGGCTGTCAATCAATTATCCGCGGCGATCCAGGAAAACATCGCCGTAACACAAGACATCACCACAAAAGTCGCCGATACCCTGCAAATGGTCAATCACATCGCCGTCATTGGGCAAGACAACGCCGCTTCTATGGATAAAATTGCAGAATCATCAATCAAGATGGCTTCCCAAGCCGAACAAGTCGGCAGCGCGGTTGGTGAGCTTGGCAGCATCGCCGAGGATTTAGAGGCGTCTACGGCATTGTTTAAAATCTGAGCGCGCGGGGTGGACGGCGCACAGCGGATGTGTTAAAATGAAATCGTCCGTTGCGTGTGGCGCGAGCTTTATAGCGTGTGCCATTCACAGGTGAAAGATGAACTTGAAGCGATTGTTTGTCATAGTACTTCTGCTGGCGTTTTGCCTGGGGGCAATTCGGCAGGAGGGTGTTACGCCTGTGGCTGCTTCTACTTTGCCAGCACAGACGCCGGCTGGGCAAGCCCTTACTGGGCAAGCCCTTGCGCCTTCGCTTACAGTAACCCTGACCCCCGCCCAGGATGGCACACCCACTCCATTCCCCACGCCTAAAGCCACCGTTGTGGAAGGTTTGGTTACATACCAAGACCCTTTCAACGTGTTTTTCATGTCCATCCCCGAAACGGCGCGCAAAAAACCGGGCGACCGACCGGCGCTGTTTCAGTTGCGGGACGGGGAAACGTTGATGTTTTTTGAGAAGAAATTTTTCCTCCCCCCTTCCTCTGACGATCTACAAGACCTGGTCGAGGCGTTGATTTACGTGCGCCTGAATCAAGAAAAGCTCGCTGACCGGCAAGAGATCGTTAGCCAGGAAACGAAAAACAATTTCTTAATAATAGCAGCCACGTATTTCTTGCAGGGAGAAAAACAAGGCGACGTGCGCTTAGCTCTGCGCACCAGCGAAAGCACGGTATACGGTTTGATGTTAATAACGCCGGATTTTACCACCGCCAAAGACGTCTGGAACACCGTTACCAGTTCTTTTAAGCTCGTTTCTGCCATCAACACTCCCCTGCCGGCATCGTCTGATTTGCAATCTCTTTCCACCAGCGGTGGAGAAATGAAAACCCTGCCCGACGAGGTGCGGGATTCTTTCCGTGTTCCCCAAGGAGAGTATTATCTCGTCGAAGATTTTGACCAGAGTCTTGCGCAAATTGGGGCGCACAAAGCCATGGGCATGGCGCGTTACCCGCAAAATTTCGTCATCCGCACCAACATCACCTGGTGGAACGCCAGTGGCAGCGTCAATTGGAGTGAAGCTGGCTGTGGGTTTGTCTTTCGTTACACCGACAGAAATAATTACTACATCATTTATTGGGCGCTAGATGGAAAAACCTACCTGAGAAGAATCAGCAAGGGACAGGTTTTAAACATCTTTGACGGGCTGTACAACAAGAAGAACCAGGCGCGCGGGGAAGCGACGATTATGCTCAGCGTCAGCGGAGCCCAGGTCACGGCGTTCGTTAACAACCGGCGCATTTACCGCGCGGTCGACTCGCCCCTGAAAAGCTCATTAACCAACGGAGAATTGGGGCTGGCGGTGTTTTCGGGAACCAGCGCAGATTATGGCACGCGCTGCAAGATGACAAACACAGAACTCTGGGAAGTTAAGCAGCCTTAAGGGTGTCGGTTTCAGCAGCGCCTTGTTTCTTTTGTTTTGCGCGAACAAGCGCGTTTTCAGCGGCTTTGATAATTTCTTCGGGCGTCGTTCCATTCTGCGGGTAATGAGCGATGCCAAACGTGAGCGAAACGCTCATTATTACTGTGTTGCCCAAGTTAAATTCTTCTTTCTGAACCAATTCGCACAAATTCTCAGCGCGCTGGAGGCTTTCTTGCACGGGCGATTCGGTTAGAATGAGAGCAATTTCATCGGTGTTATAGCGGCAGGCTATATCTTCACTGCGAATGTTTTTACGCAAAAAAATGCTCAACAAGCGCAGGAGTTCGTCCCCTGCTTTATAGCCATATAGTTCGTTGGTACGTTTGAATTGGTCGAGGTCAAAAATTAGCACACTCAAGGGGCGTTGGTGGCGTGCGGCGCGGTGTAACTCTTTTTCCAGGGCTACATCTAAATAGCGGCGGTTGTGCAAACCGGTCAGGTAATCGTGCGTGGATTGATATTCCAAGTTCTGGCGCAAGCGGATGTTGTTGATTGCCAGCGCCAGGCTATCGGCGAGGTTTGAAACCATCTGCTGTTTCCAGGCGCTGCTGGGAGATTGAAAATCGTCTTGGAAATGAAGCACACCGAGGACGTCCTCTTGATAGATTAGAGGAACGCAAAGATACGTGTCGGAGGGTTTGTGGTAGCAACAAGGGCGGGGTTGCCCATCCATTACCAGATAGGGTTGTTTTCCTTTTAATGCCTGGCAGTCTTCTGGCGCAAACACCAATTCAATGGGGAGGGTTTCGCCCCAAAGCTGTACTGCTTCAAGGATGTTACACTGGAAATTATAGGCGTAGAACACGCCGCTTTGACCCGGAAAGATACTCATCATATACTTACCGGTAAGCGCATACACGTCCTCTGGATTCGCACAGCTTTGCAGCTCATGCAACATTTCACTAAACAACGCCGAGACGTGGTTACGCGCTTTGAGCAAATTCACGTAGGTTTGTAACTGGTTTAGGGCGCCATTAAACGCAGACTGGGATATTTTGCGCATGGAAATATCCTGGAAGATGCTGATATACCCCAGCGGATTGCCCTGAGAATCGTGTACCGTTGAGCAATCCATCTCGGCAGGAAAGCGCAGACCGGGCTCGCGCACGCAGGTACACTCCAGGTTTCGTAAACTCTTTTTCGCGCCAAGTTGGCGTATGCTTTGCAGCACGTGGGTGCGTTCTTCCGCGTCAACCAAATCCAGCACGCCTTTGGCAGCCATCTCCGCGCACGAGCCGTAGCCGAAAAGGGCGGCTGCCTGCGGGTTAGCGAGGATGATGCGCCATTCCAGGTCTGCATAAATAACCGCGTTGGGAGAAAGATTGATTAAGATGCGGTAACGTTCCTCGCTGGTGCGCAGGTCGTTTTCTGTTTTTCTGCGCTGCAAGGCAGCCGTGAGCATGTCCAGGGCAATTTTCAGCGCATCCTCTTCTAAAGGCGTCCAGGTATGTTCCGTTTGGCTGGTTTCAAAAACAAGCAGTCCCCAAAAATCAGACGCGGATAAATGGATTGGCAGGACGATGAAGGACTGTATGTCGCTGTCATCCAGGCTCTTGAAGACGGTTTTTAGAGGGAAATCGCGGGCGCTCCATTTAACGATCTGGTTATCCATGAGAGATTGGGTGAAGGGGTTCCGCGCCGCGCTTGGGTAGGGCATTCTTTGCAGTAGGGGAAGGTTTTTGATGGGAGGAACCCCCGCCGCAGTCCATTCATAGCGCACGCGGGCGTAGAGTTTGTCCTTTTCGTGCCAGTTTTCTAGGATGTGCACGCGATCAACGCCCAGGGTTTCCCCCAAGATTGTGATCACTTTGTGGATGGCGGCGTCCCAATCTGTGGGTTGCAGCAGGAGTTGCGCTGACGCACTGATGGCGCTTAAAATGGCGTTGTGTTGTTCCAGTTCTCGTACGGCTCGTTTGCGTGCAGTGATGTCGCGCACGATTGCCAGAACCTCTTGTGCGCCGTGCGGCACAATGCGACATTCGAAATCCTGTCTGAGCCGGTTTTCGTTGGTACAGGCGTACTCCACGCTTTGCGGCTCGTAGGATTCTAGCACCAGCGGAGTTACGTCTAAAATGCGCTGCGCGATTTCGCACGGCAGAAGCTCTTTCAGGTTTTTCCCGGCGCAGGCGTTGGGAATAAGCCCGCGCGCCGCCCGCCTGCCAGGTTCACAAGCCAGCACGACGCCCTGGCTGTTGAAGACGAACATGGCATCTGGGATTGCCTCGGCGAGAGCGCGGCTGCGCGCCTCGCTTTGGCGCAGCCTTTCTTCCTGCTCGATGCGTTCGGTGATGTCGAGAATGACGCCATCCACGCGGGCGTGGGTTTTATCCAGCCAGGTGATGCGCAGGATGTCGCGAATCCAGCGAATGCTGCCATCGGCGCAGATGATGCGGCATTCCACTGTCGCAGCTTTGTCTTTGGCAGCCGCCGCCTCGCGCCAGGCTTTTTCAATGAATGGCTGGTCTTGCGGGTGGATGAGTTTGCGTTCAAAGAAATCCTTCGGATCAGCGCGCATCACGTCCAAACTCCAGCCGGTGAGTTCTTCCATGCTGGGCGAAGCGTAGCGGAAGGTGCTTTTCTGGGTGGTGAAATCCAGGTCCATGCTCCACAAACAACCGGGACTCATATCCAGGGTGGTAGATAAATCGGCACGCGCCTCCTCTACTTCCGCCTGCATCCTTTTTTGCGGGGTAGTCTCTTCCACTACAGCAATACCACACACAGGCTTGCCGTGGCTGTCTGTTATCACGTTGGCGAGGATGTTGACCCAGATAATCTGCCCGTCTTTGCGCAGGTAGCGTTTTTCAAAACGAGCCGGCAGCTGTAGGTCTGCTTCGCGGCGCTTCAACCAGGCGCTTTTTTGGCGATCTTCAGGGTGGGTGATGTCCTGAATGTGCAGACCGGCGAGTTCTTCCGGTGAATATCCTGTGATGCGGCAATAGGAGGCGTTGGCGCGAACGATTTTTGCGTCGGTATCCACCACAACAATCCCCAGCGAATTTTGTTCAAAAGCCGCGGTTACCAGGGATTCGCCGGGTAGCGTATTAATCAATTCCGTGAAAGTCTGCGAGGGCGTTACAGACTGTGCGCTTTTTCGTTTTGAAGCCACCGTTTACCTCTTTTACCAGATTGTGTGCAAGGTAAGTGTCGTTGTTATGATTTCTGTTTTTCAGGGGAAAGGACGCGGTTGCGGCGGGGAAAAACACTGCGCAAGTCTTGCGACAAAGCATAGAACGCGTATCCTAAAAATGCGAAGAGGAGAAACGCGGCAAGAATGCGCAGGGCTAAAAACATAACGGTAATCATAGGAGAATTCTGGTCTTAGATCTTGTATTGTATTATACATCAATTTAATCAAGAATTCGCCAGTAGAAACGCTAAAAAAGGATTTTAAGAAAAAAATTTCACCTGGCGGGAGGGGAAGACGTTTGTGCGCGGCTCCACGCCGCCACAGTTGTAGTTGGCGCGCCGAGCAGGCTGTTGGCTTCCTCCGGTGACCCACTCAGGATGATCTTCGTCTTTTGGCAATATTCTAAGAAAGGCAGGGCTGCCTGTAATTCCTTGCGATTGCCCAGGTGGGCGATGATTCTCGTCAACCAGATGGGTATGTAGGTCAGCCTGGTTTCTGGATGGGCGATTTGCGTGAAGGTCTGTAAAGCCTGACGCATACTGAGCGCTGCGGGTCCACAAACGTAGAGGATTTTATTTTCACTTGCGGGTGTGGCGTAGGCTTTGGCTACCATGCGGGCGTAATCTTGCGCCGCAACCCAGTAGTATGGGTGCGGGTGCTTGCCGATGAGCAAAGCCAGCTTGCCGCGCACGAAATTCCGCAGCACCTCCATGAAGTAATGGCAGCGGAAAACGGTGTAGGGAACGCCGGAAGCCTGAACGGCTTGCTCGCCGGCAAATTTTGCCTGCGTGCCGGCGTACCAACAATTTTGCTCACACACCGAGGCGCCTGAAATAAAGGTAATTCGCTGCACGCCGGCTGTGCGCGCTGCCTGGGCGGCGGCATTCGCGCCGCGCCGTTCCAGGTCGGGGTCAAATCCGTCCTGTAAATTGACGTGCACGCCGTAGCAACCCTGCAACGCCGCCGCCAGGGAATGTGGGTTTTCCACGTCCCCTTGTGCGATCTCATATTCCGACCCAAAATGGGTGCGCGCTTTTTGCGCCGAGCGGGAAAACACGCGCACTTTATATCCGGCGGCGTTTAAATGATGGGCGACAGGTTTACCCAGCATGCCCGTTCCACCGATGACGAGAATTGTTTTTTCCATGATACCCCTTTATTGTTCTTATACTTTCCAAACCCAAAGCCAGAGAAAAACAAACGTGCGCCTCAATTTAATCACATTTCTACGCCCTTGGGTAGGAACGTCGCGCTTTTTTATGCGATGCAAAAGAAACTGGTTTCATCATTGTAATTATTGTAATTATATTACACAACATCACTGATGATTGATAATTCTCTACCCTCTTTTCAAGTTCTTTAGTATAATAAAACGAGTGAGCCAAAAGCGGTTGGCAAAAAATCTCAATATCTGGAGGCGGAATAAAATCATGATTGTTAAATTATCCAATGGTAAAGAAATCCCCGTCGAAATGCACAAAGTACGCATCGTGCAGAAGACCTATCTCATCCCATGTGCAGAGCGGCTCAAGGCTATGGAACAGGCTGGTTACAACACCTTTTTACTGCGCACGAAAGACATATTCCTGGATATGCTCACGGACAGCGGTACGAACGCTATGAGTGATAACCAACTGGGAGCGATGATGGTCGCAGACGATGCCTACGCCGGCAGCGAGAGTTTTTATCGCCTGGCAGACGCCGTCCAAGACGTGCTGGGGTTCCCTTACGTAATGCCCGTTCACCAGGGGCGCGCCGCGGAACACCTGCTCGCCAAGACGTTCGTCAAACCCGGCAGTGTGGTGTTGATGAATTATCACTTCACCACCAGCAAGGCGCACATCGAACTGGCGGGCGGCAAAGTGCTGGAAATCTTTACCGACGAGGCGCTCAACACAGACAGTAACGTTCAATTCAAAGGCAACATAGATTTGGATAAGTTGAAAGACGCCATTAAAAAATACGGCGCAGAGAAGATCGCCTACGTGCGCATGGAAGCCACAACCAACCTAATCGGTGGGCAGCCGTTTTCTTTGCGCAACCTGCGCGAGGTCAAAGAAATAGCCACGGCGCACGGCATCCCCCTGGTTTACGACGGCAGTTTGATTTCCGAAAACGCGTATTTTATCAAGCAGCGCGAGACGGAATGGAAAGATAAGTCCATCCAGGAAATTATCAACGCCATGATGAGCCTGGTGGACATTTTCTACCTTTCGGGGCGCAAGAGCGCCGGTGTGCGCGGCGGTATGATTGCCACGCGCGAGAAAAAACATTACGACATGATATTACCCTGGCTGCCCGTTTACGAAGGTTTCGCCACTTACGGTGGTATGTCCACCCGCGAAGTGGAAGCGATGGCAGTGGGTCTGCGCGAGATGACGGACGAGAACGTGGCTGGCAGCGGGGCGGAATTTGTGAAGTATTTTGTGGAACGCTGTGTGGAAGTCGGTTTACCGGCGGTTACGCCGCCCGGTGGGCTTGCCTGCCACCTGGATGCCAAACGTTTTCTGCCGCACATTCCGCAGGCGGAGTATCCGGCGGGCGCGCTGGCGGCTTCAATATACATTGCTTCGGGGGTGCGCAGCATGGAACGCGGCACCGTCTCCACCGACCGCGACGAGAAGGGCAACGATGTGATGGCAGACCTGGAACTGGCGCGCCTGGCAGTGCCGCGCCGCGTTTATAGCATGTCTCAAATCGAATACGCTGTGGACCGCCTGGCGTGGCTGTACGCCCATCGCGAACTGGTGAAGGGCTTGAAGTTTGTGGAGGAACCGCCCGTGCTGCGTTTCTTCTTCGGCAAGATGGCGCCGCTGGGAGATTGGGGCAGCAAACTCTACCAGGCGTACCGCGCCGATTTTGGAGACGCCTGCTGATTTTGCGCCGTCCGGCGGGGAAATGGGGAATTAATAAAACAGGGCTGCGTTCAACGAGGGCAGCCCTGTTTCTTTTGTAGTTTCCGATACGTCAGGCGTCGTTTTGCTGTGCCTGGTTTCCTTTGAAGAATGCAGCCAGGCGCGGCGCCAGGGCGCGGTATACCGGGCAGCGGTCGTAGAAAGCGCTGAAAACCAGCACGGCGCCGATGACGAGCAGGATGGGGTCAAACTGGAACAGCCAGCCCATGCCCAAAAACACTGCACCGCTGCCGGCGCGTAAGAGGCGGTCTAGGCCGCGCAAACCGTTGGGGGCAACTTGATTGCCCAGCGCCGCCTCAAACAGGTCGTGGAGCGCTTTGGCGTCTTGTGCACCGGTTTTACGGAACACACGCTTGCCGCCCGCATATCCGAGCAGAGAAGGCACGCCCAGCACGCCCAGATGCTTGACCAGGTCTGGGGCTTCGTCGGCGTTGATCCTCCATACATCCACCCGTCCTTCGTATTCTTTCTCCACCTTGCGCAGAGCCGGCTCCATCATCCGGCAGGGCATACACCAGGTTGCCCACACGTCCAAGATCACCGGCTTGGTTTGTTTTTCAATTAATTCGTTAAATTCATCTGGATGCATAATACCTCGTGTGTTTCAGCAAAGAGGGGCGCATCCTAGTTACGTGAGGACACGTCCCTCTTTTATTTAATTATCCGGCAGGCAAACCTTCAAAACCATGCCCTGCCTCTACGGTAGAATGAATTAGGCTCGCTCCTCTATGTTAGAAGAAATTAGGCTCGCTCCTCTATGTTAGAAGAAATTAGACTCGCTTTGTGCGAAAACCCAGCAAAGTGTATAACGGACAAAAGCCGACCAAACCGGTTACGAGCGGGATAAACCCGACCACCTTCAGTGCTAACCCCAGCCCGCCGCCGACAAAACCGCCCCAGCCCAGGGCGAGCAAGAGCAGACCAACCAACACACGCAAAGCGCGATCCCACATCGATTCGTTCACAAAAGACATTGCATACCTCCGATATTGTCTCTGAACAGTAAAATTAATTTCTATAGAGTTAGACGAATACGTCTTGAAAAGGTTACAAAATCCGTTACGAACAACCCGGCTAATCCATTGTCTTGGTTCAGCGTTTTTCTGGGCATTTGATACAATCTCGCATGGCAGAACGTAAACGTTCATACAGCGCGCTGCGGCGTTCCAGGGGGATGGCTTGCTCGACGTTCTTTTTGTATAATATTATCGTTTTTTGGGTGGAATCAAACACCACCTGGCAGTTATGACAACAGGCAAGGTGGGCGCGCACTTTTTCTGCCAATTCCTCATCCAATCCCTTGTCAATGTAATCTGAAAGATATTGCACGATTTCTTCACAATTCATAGCACATTCTCTCCAGGCAAGCGTTCTGCAAAGTAAGCCGACAAACGCTCGCGCAATTCCAGGCGGGCGCGATGCAAGCGCACCTTTACTGCACCGGGGCTGATTTCCAGCGCCTCTGCGGTCTCCTCTGTGGATAGATTCTCGATATCCCGCAGCAGGAACACCACGCGCAGGTTTTCTGGCAATTCTGCAACTGCATTTTCCAACTCGCGGCGCGCTTCCTGGTCAGCCAAAATCTCTTCCGGCGACCAGCGCCACTCTACCAAACTTTTTGGCATGGGCAGCGGGCTGCCGTTTGTGTCTTGCGGCTCTTCCTCTGGCAGCGCGTCCTCTGCTTTCTTGCGCAGGCGGTCGTGGCAGGCGTTGTAAGCAATGCGGTACAGCCACGTTCCCAGGCTGGAACGCCCCTGAAATTGATGGCGATGCGTGAGCGCAGATAGAAAAGTCTCTTGCACGACGTCTTCTGCGCTGTGTGTGTCTTTACACACACTCAAGGCGAGACGATAGATGGGGTCGGCGTAGGTTTCAAACAAAGTCGTAAAGGCAGCGCTGGGGTCTTCCGATTGAAAAGCCGCCAGCAGCGAAGTCTCGTCAGGCATTTTCACCTCTTAATTAGACGGAACAGCACAGGAAAGGTTACGGACAAACTACCCATAATGACAACGCTCTTCATAGGATCGCACCATTTTTATACCTGCTCGCGTAATTCTTTTTCTTTCCACAGCGCCCAGATGCTGAGGCACAGCGCCAGCCCGATTAATACTACCAGAAACCACATTGTCTGTTGAAGCGCGGTTACTTGTATAGGAGCAGGAGCCAGGGTGGCGTCTTTTGCGGCGTTTAAACCGCCCAGCGCGCCCACGCAGCTTGCCCAGATGGCGCCCAGCATGGCAATTCCGCTGGTTTGCCCGACCGTGCGCGTGAGGGAGAGCAGCCCCGAGGCAATTCCCAGGCGGTGGCGCGGCGCTGAACCCATGACGGCGCTGTTGTTTGGAGATTGAAAGATGCCCATGCCCAGCCCAATGGGGATGAAATACAGCACGTACGCCAGCGCCGTGGTGGTTTCGTTGAGGGTCGTAACGGCAACGTAGCCAATTAATAAGATGAGCAGACCAGCGACGGTCAAACGGCGCGTGCCAAAACGGTCAGACAGCCACCCCGCCAGCGGAGCGCTGACGCCCATGCCCAGCGGAAAGGTCGCCAGCAGCAAGCCTGCGCTGCTGGGGCTGTAACGCAGCACGTTTTGTAAATAAAAAGGCATCAACAGCACGCTGCCTGCGCTGGCGACAAACGTCATAAAGCCAGTAACCAGGTTGACGCTGAAGAGTTTGTTTTGGAAGATTTTCAAATCAATCATGGGGTGACGGGCGCGCCGTTCGATGTGCAAGAAAAGCAGCAGGGAAGCCGCCGAGACGACAAATAAGCCGATGGGAACGGGGGTGAGGAAACCGTCCGTCTGACCCAGGGTAAGCCCTAACAGGAAAGACAAGAGGCTGAAAAACATACATATCGCCCCGGCGAAGTCAAACGTCTCTCCTCCGGGTGGGCGATGCTGCGGCACGTAACGCCATACCATCCAAACCCCGATAAGACCGATGGGAAGATTGACGAAAAAAATCCAGTGCCACGAGAGCGAGCCTAAGATCAAACCGCCGATGGTCGGTCCTGAAATCAAGCCGATAGACACCATCGAGCCGCCAATCCCCAGCGCCTTACCGCGCTCGGCGGGTGGAAAGGCTTCGGTGATGATCGCTGTGCCCAGGGCGGTCATCATCACTGCCCCGGTGGCTTGAAAAATGCGGAAAAGGATGAGCTGGGTTATGTTGCTCGCCAACCCGCACATCCCTGAACCCAGGGTAAAGAGGACGAACCCACTCAGGTAAAGCGGCTTTTTTCCGACCATATCCGCCAGACGTCCGACGCTGAGCATAAGAGTAACGATGGTGAGCATGTACGCCAACACTACCCATTGCACAACTGCAAAGTCGGTGTGCAAGTCGCGCTCCAATACGGGCAGGGCGATGTTGACGATGCTGCCGTCAATGGTCGCTAAAAACATACCCATCGCCACAGCCGCCATCACGAACCATTTGCGGCTGGTGTCCGTTGTTTGTGGTATAGAAACATCCATGACGTCTTCCTTGTCAGGTTGGTAGGCTTTTTTATCAGATATTGACGCGGTCGCACAGCAACTCGCCTGCCATGCCGTCTTCGTTCACCTGAACCAAACTCACCTGGCTGAATTCATTCCACAGGTTTATTGGCGAAGGTGCGTAGACGCGGATGTAATTGTCGGTCAGACCGTTCAACTCCCAGGTGTGCGCCAGGGGAGAAGCCTGTTCCCACAACACGCTGGCGGTCGTGTTCACAAAACGCCTGCGGTAATGTAGCGAGGCTTCGTTAAAGAGGGCGCGCATCTCAGCGTTGCGCGCTTTGCGCACAGAATGGGGAACCGGGTTGGGCATGCGCGCCGCCGGGGTGCCGGCGCGCTCGGAATAGGTGAACACGTGCCCGGCAGAAAAAGACATGGCGCGCACAAACGCCAGGCTCTCGCGAAATTCTTCGTCCGTTTCGCCGGGGAAACCGGTGATGACGTCTGTGGTGATGGCAATATCCGCAGACACCTTGCGCGCCGCTTCCACCAAATGAGCGAAGGAACGCTGGCTAGTGCGGCGCGCCATGCGGCGCAGCGTGCGCTCGCAGCCAGATTGCAGCGGCAAATGTAAATGGCGGCACAAGCGCGGCTCGCTCCACAGGTTAAAAAAAGGCGCGTCCAAATCCCACGGTTCGAGGGAGGAAAGGCGCAGGCGCGGCACGCTGGTGCGCGTCAGAACGGCTTCAATCAGACTATATAAGGGTGTGCTTGCAGAAGCCATGGAGGCAACAGAGGGGAGGTCTTGCCCCCACGAAGCCAGGTGAACGCCGCTGAGGACGATTTCTTGGGCGCCGTGCGCCAGGGCGTCGCGCACGTCGTCCAGAACTTCGTCCATAGGCAGGCTGCGGCTGGCTCCGCGCGCCAGGGTAGTGACGCAAAACGTGCAACGATTATTACAACCATCCTGCACTTTTATGAAGGAGCGCGTGCGCTGGCGCGCGCCGCAAACGCCGTGTCCTGCGGAGTCTGCCTCGTTCACGGCAGCGGAGTCCCTGGGTTGCCCGTGCACCTGGGAGAGAACAGCCTGCACCAGAAAATCCTTGGCGCTGTTTGGCACCACCTGACGCACACCCGGCAGGGCGGCAGCCTCCTGGGGAGCCATCGTCGCCCAGCAACCGGTAAGGTAAATCACGCGCCCTTCGTTGGCGGTTTGGCGCGCCAGGGAGCGCGCTTTTTGGCGCGAGTCCGCATCCGCCTGGGTGGTTACCGTGCAGGTGTTCAGAACGATGTAATCCGCCTCGTGCGGGTCTGCCACGAGGGCGCAACCGGCAGCGCGAAACTGGCGCGCATAACGTTCAATCTCAGATTGATTCAAGCGGCAGCCGACTGAATCGAGGTAAATTTTCATGGCGCGTTCGTCTTAGCAGGTAAATGGCAAAGCTGCCGGTAAAACGTCATTTAGGGGATTTTCACCGCAAAATTATCAAATGTTACGTCAATGCCCGGCTGTTCAAACGTCTTCACCAGCAAACCCACGTCCCCGCTGGTTATGGCGTCGTCTTGAACGGAGGACACTTGCTTGCCATTAATAAACAGGGTCAAAACATTGCCGTTACAATCCGCACGGATGTGATTAAGTTCGTCCATTTTCTTAATCGCATCGCTTGCGTTCAATTGGTCGGGGGCGGACGTGCCTAACATGCTTGGACCCTGCCCATCCACGACCTTGCCAATGCCGTAGTACCCCGCAGCGCTGACGACGAAAACGTAAAAGTTTTTGTCATCCTGGGCGCGGCAAACCACGCCGTAAACGCTCTTGTCCGGTCCGCCGGTCTGGGTAGCGTCTACTTCGATGGAAACGTCGTTGAACACCTTATCCGGTGTGACCCAGGAAGTGTAGAAAGGCACTTTCAAGCGCATCCGATAAGCGCCATCCTCGTAGCCAACAAAGCCGGGTTCACCGCTGATGTTTTCCCATCCGCTGGCGGTGTCAGAAAAATCGTCTTCAAACAGCACTTTTCCGGGCGGGTTTTTCGCTGTGGGAGAACGCTCTGCCTGGCAGGCAACCAGTAGAATTGAGATTAAGCAGAGGAAACAAATGCTCGCGATCTTCTTCATTTTTTAAACAATCCCCTTATCGTATCTAGAATGTGGCGCTATTTTAACATAAAAC
>CAZGDA010000020.1:0-33864 GCA_964524425.1 uncultured Anaerolineaceae bacterium
AAATTTGCAGGTCTGCGGTTGCTGCCAGCGGGCGCGTGGGCTGGGTAGAGCGCCCGTTCTGGATTTATTAACCACGCGGCACACCAAGAACACAAAGGGAAAATCTCTCCGTGCCCTTGGTGTGCTTGGTGGTAAAAAAGAAAGCCATCTCCTAGGCGCCATCTTTGAGATTGCTTCGGCTTTGCCTCGCAAAGACAACCCGGTTGTTAATGAGAAATTCACCTGCTCTGCAAAACGGCGCTATGGTATAATAAGCGCCGCCGGCGGAAGGTTCCGTCAGGTAGAGAGACCCCGAAACGATGAGCGATTCAACCCCCGTAACGCGCGCCCTGGCGGCGCTGGGCATCCCCTGCCGCCTGTTCCGCCACCCCGCCCCCATCCAGTCCGTGGAGCAAGCCGCGGCGGAACGCAGCCAGGTGCCCGACCAGGTGGTGCGCTCGATCCTCTTTCACCTGGGCGGCGGCGAGTACGCCATGATGCTCATCGCCGGCAAACGCCGCGTGGATTGGGGCAAACTGCGCCGCTACCTGGGGCAATCGCGCCTGACAATGGCGAGCGAGGATGAAGTGCTGGAAGTTACCGGCTACGCCGTCGGCACGGTGGCGCCTTTCGGGCTGCGCCGTCCGGTGCGGATTTTATTAGATGAAAGCGCCCTGGCGCACGCGGAAATCTCGTTTGGATCGGGTGAGGCGGGCGCGGGGGTGATCATGCGCAGTGAAGATTTTGCGCGCGCCCTGGGGGAGGTGGAAAGGGGCAGGTTTGAAAGCGACGCAGAAGGCGGCGTATAATAACCCGCCAAGCATAAAAAATATATTAGATATTTATGCTAAATATTGACTCTATACACTGAGACTGCTATAATAAGAATGTTACGTATTCCGTCTATCCCTCCTTCCCAGGCGCAAACGAACGCCGCAACGGGACGAGAACGCAAACACGGATACCCAATTACGCCAAGCGGAGAAAATGTATGTCTGATTTAATTGTGCGCGATTTACACGTCAACGTGGAGGATAAAGAAATCGTCAAGGGCGTCAACCTGACTGTCAAACAAGGCGAGGTGCACGCCATCATGGGACCTAACGGGACGGGCAAGTCCACCCTGTGTTACACCCTGATGGGGCACCCAAATTACGCGGTGACGCGCGGGGAGGCGCTGTTCAAGGGAGAAAACATCCTGGAACTGGAGCCAGACGAGCGCTCGCACCTGGGCTTGTTCCTGGCGTTTCAATACCCCACCGCCATCCCCGGTGTAACCATCGCCAATTTCCTGCGCGCCGCGGTCAACGCCCACCGCCGCCACGCCAACCCGCAAGACAAGGGCATCGGCATCCCCGAATACCGCAAATTGCTTAAACAGAAAATGGATCTGCTGCAAATGGACCACGCCTTTGCCGGGCGCTATTTAAACGACGGTTTTTCCGGCGGTGAGAAAAAGCGCGCCGAAATTTTGCAAATGGCGGTGCTGGAACCCTCCTTTGCCATTCTAGATGAAACCGACTCGGGGCTGGACATTGACGCCCTGCGCATCGTCGCCGAAGGGGTGAACACCCTGCGCGGTCCCCAGCTGGGCGTGCTGGTCATCACGCATTATTACCGCATCCTCAATTACATCAAACCAGACGTGGTGCACGTGATGATGGATGGAAAAATCATCGAATCAGGCGGGGCAGAGCTGGCTTTGCGCCTGGAAGAAAAAGGCTACGACTGGCTGCGCAAGAAAAACGGCAACGGCGCGGTGTAAGCGGCTGCCCTCACTGCCCTCAACGATGGAGGTTTTATGACATCAGATGCCCAAATCCTGCAAGGGATTGGAGAAAATGAAAAGTACGATTTTCGCGCCCCAGAGCGCTTCGTCTTCCAGACCAAGCGCGGTTTGGACCGCGAAATCGTCGAGCAGATATCGCACGTCAAGGGCGAACCGGAGTGGATGCTCAAGTTCCGCCTCAAGGCGCTGGAGCACTTCCTCAAGCGCCCCACCCCCACCTGGGGGGCGAATCTTTCGGGTTTGAACCTGGATGCGCTTTTTATGTACACGAAACCCACCGAAAAAGAAGGGCGCACGTGGGACGAAGTGCCGGAGGAGATCAAGCAGACCTTCGACAAGCTGGGCATTCCAGAGGCGGAGCGCAAGTTTTTGGCGGGCGTGGGGGCGCAGTACGAATCAGAGATGATCTATCACAACATCCAGGAGAACCTGAAGAAGATGGGCGTCATCTTCGTCAGCATCGAGGAAGGCTTGCGCCAGTACCCCGACCTGTTCCGCGAATATTTTTCCACGGTGGTGCCGATCGAAGACAACAAGTTTGCGGCGTTGAACAGCGCGGTGTGGTCAGGCGGCTCGTTCGTGTACGTACCGCCCGGCGTCAAGGTAGATATGCCCCTGCAGGCGTATTTCCGCCTGAACATGGCAGACCTGGGGCAGTTTGAACGCTCGCTGATTATCATTGATGAAGGTGCCCAGGCGCACTACGTGGAAGGCTGCACGGCGCCGATTTACACCACTGATTCGTTCCACAGCGGCGTGATCGAAATCGTGGTCAAGAAGGGCGGGCGCATGCGCTATACCACCATCCAGAACTGGTCGAACAACATGTACAACCTGGTTACCCAGCGCGCCCTAGCCTACGAGGGCGCCACGATGGAATGGGTGGACAGCAACATCGGCTCGAAAGTAACCATGAAATACCCTTCCGTGTACCTGAAAGGACCTGGGGCGCACGGCGAGATCCTCTCGATGTCGTTTGCCGGAAAGGGGCAGTACCAGGACACGGGCGGTAAGATGTTGCACTTTGCCCCGAACACGTCCAGCAAGATCACATCCAAGTCCATCAGCCGCAACAACGGGCGGGCGGCGTACCGCGGCATGGTCAAGGTGTTCCCCGAGGCGTACAATTGCCGCTCTAGCGTGGTGTGTGACGCCCTGCTGCTGGACGAACAGGCGCGCACGGACACGTATCCCTACATTGAAATTGAAAACGAGGACGTATCCGTCGGGCACGAGGCTTCCGTCTCCAAGGTGGGCGAGGAGCAGCTTTTTTACCTGATGAGCCGCGGCATGAGCGAAGAAGACGCCACCACCATGGTCGTCTCCGGCTTCATTGAGCCGCTGGTCAAGGAACTGCCCATGGAATACGCCATAGAATTAAACCGCCTCATCCAATTACAAATGGAAGGCTCGATAGGATAACACGTATGGTCGTCATCAAGAGAACCGAACCCCAGCAAACCCAAGAGCGCAGTTTTGCCTTCACATTGCAAGACGTGCTTGCAGACGGCGTGGACACGCCGTTTCTGCGCGATTATCGCGCCAGGGCGTGGAAGACCTTCCAGAGCCTGCCCATGCCCAACACGCGCGACGAAGCCTGGCGGCGCACCGACCTGCGCCAGATGCCGGTGGAGACGTTTCAACCGGTGCGCAGTGCCGCAAAAAGGGGGGAGCGCGTCCCGCCCGCCCTGCTGCGTCCCCTGGTGGGCAGGCAGCACAGCGGGCAGTTGCTGTTATCTCCGGCAGCCGCTGCGCTGCGCATAGAAGAAGACGAACTCACCCGCCAGGGAGTGATTTTTTCCAGCATACCCCAGGCAGCGCAGCAGCACCCGCAAGTCGTGGAGAAGGTGCTCGGGCAGGTGGTGCGCCCGGAAGAGGGCAAATTTGCCGCCCTGGCAGCAGCCATGCTGCGCGACGCCGCCCTGGTGTATGTGCCGCGTGGCGTGCAGGTGAACGCTCCGTTGCACAGCGTCTTTTGGGGCGCGCCGGGCAACCAGGCGCTGTTTTCCTACCTGATCGTGTGGCTGGAAGAAGGCGCTTCTTTGGCTTACGTGCACGAATGGGCTTCTCCACTGGAAAAGCAGGCACAATCTATGCACGCCGGCGTGGTGGAAGTGCACGTTGGCGACGCCGCTTCGCTGCAATTTGTGGAATTGCAGTCCTGGGGCACGCACGTGTGGAATTTCACCCACGAGCGCGCCGTGGTGGGGCGTGACGGCAACCTGGATTGGATCTTCGGAGCGGTGGGCAGCCACCTGACCAAGAATTTTACCAGCCTGGATTTAAACGGGCAGGGCGCAAACGGGCGCATGTCCGGCTTTTACTTTACGGATGGAGTGCAGCACCTCGATCACGACACACAGCAGAATCACCTCGTCCCCAACACGTCCAGCGACCTGCTCTTTAAAGGCGCCTTGCAGGGGCAGAGCCGCTCGGTGTGGCAGGGCATGATTTACGTCGCCCCCGGGGCGCAGAAAACCGACGGCTACCAGGCAAACCGCAACCTGGTGCTCAGCCCGCAGGCGCGCGCCGATTCCATTCCCGGCTTAGAGATCATGGCAAACGATGTGCGCTGCACGCACGGCGCCACAGTTGGCAAAATTGACCCCGAGCAAATCTTTTTCCTGCGCTCGCGTGGCATCCCCAAGGCGGAAGCCGAACGCGTGGTGGTGGAAGGTTTCTTCGACCAGGTGATGCAGCGCATCCCCTTTGACGGTGTACGCACGCGCTTCAAGCAATCCATTTTGCACAAAATGACAAAAAAGGGTATAATTACAAGTTAAATCCTTTTGCTTTTTAAAACGGAGGCACTTTTGGCTCAGATATTTTTTGTAGACGCGCCGGATACGGATGACGAATATAAGGTGGGCGATCTGGTTGAAGTCTATTGCGACCACGACAACAAGGAAGACCGCGTGCGCGGTTGGCTGAGAGGTGTGGTAGTGCAGGCAAACACCAAGATGATTGCCATTCAATTTCAGGAAAAAGTATACCTCACGGATGGCTGGATGGTGCCTGATCACGTGCTGTGGTGTCCGCGCGATTCAACCCACATCCGCCGCTATAAGCCTGGTTTACGCAGAAAGCCGTCCGACAGGAGCCTGGCTTCGTTATGACCCCGGCGCCTTCCTCTCTGCTGGACGTTCAACGCATCCGCGCTGATTTTCCCATCCTGGGGCGGGAAGTGCATCCGGGGGCTTCGCTGATCTACCTGGATTCCACTGCCAGCAGCCAAAAACCGAACCAGGTGATTGAGGCGATGGACGTCTATTACCGTCGCTCGAACGCCAACATTCACCGCGGCGTACACGTCCTGGCGGAGGAAGCGACAGCACTATATGAAGATGCGCGCCGCAAGAGCGCTGCGTTTATCGGGGCGGCACACCCGCGTCAGGTGATCTTCACCCGCAACGCCAGCGAAGCCATCAACCTGGTGGCATATTCCTGGGGGCGCGCCAATCTGAAAGCAAACGACGTGATCGTTCTGACCGAGATGGAGCACCACTCCAATCTTGTCCCCTGGCAGATGCTGGCAGCCGAGCGCCAGGCGCGCCTGGAATTTATTCCGGTAACAGAAGATGGTTTGCTCGACCTGCATGAGTACCGCAAATTGTTAGAGCAGCAGCCGAAGCTGGTGGCTTTTACACAGATGTCTAACGTGCTGGGCACGATCACCCCGGCGCAGGAGATCATCCGTCTGGCGCACCAGGCGGGCGCGGTAACCGTGGTGGACGGGGCGCAATCCGTGCCGCATTTGCCGGTGAACGTGCAAGAACTGGACGTGGACTTCCTGGCTTTTTCGGCGCACAAAATGTGCGGTCCAACGGGCATCGGTGTTCTGTATGGGCGCGAGAGTTTGCTCGAGGCGATGCCGCCCTTCCTCGGCGGCGGAGACATGATCAAGCGCGTCGAGTTGCGCTCGTTCAGCGCCAATGAACTGCCGCACAAATTCGAGGCGGGCACGCCCGCCATCGCCGAGGCGGTGGGTTTGGGTGCGGCGGTGGATTATCTGAACAAGATTGGCATGCAAAACGTCGCCGCCTACGAGCACGCCATCATTGGTTACGCCCTGGAGCGGCTGGAGGAAATCCCCGGCGTGCGCATTTTCGGTCCGACGGCGGATAAAAAAGGCGCCGTGGCGTCTTTCATCCTGGACGGCGTACACGCCCACGACGTATCGCAGATTTTGGATGGACGCGGCATCGCCGTGCGCGCGGGACATCACTGCGCCATGCCGCTGCACGAGAAGTATCACGTTCCCGCCACGGCGCGCGCCAGTTTTTACCTCTACAACACCTTTGAGGAAGTTGAACGCCTGGTCGAGGGTATTTATAAGGTGAAGGAAGTGTTTGCGTGATGGACGACCTGTACCGTGAAGTGATCATTGACCGTTATAAAAATCCGCAGTACAAGGGAACCCTGGACCCGCACGACATTTCCTTTGAGGACGACAACCCGCTGTGCGGTGATCACATCCGTGTGGATTTGCGTGTGGACGAGGACGGGCGCGTGCGCGAGGCGGCTTTCAGCGGGCAGGGCTGCGCCATCTCGCAAGCCTCGGCAGATTTATTGATGGAAGCAATCATCGGTAAACCGCTTGAGGAAGTAAAAGCCATGACGAAAGAAGACATCCTCGCCATGCTGGGGATTGAGTTGGGGGCGGTGCGCCTGAAGTGCGCCTTGCTCTCTTTGAAGGTGCTCAAGGCGGGCGTGTATGGCTTAGGCGAGGCAAACGACACGCTGGTGGAATGACAGATGGCAGAGAAAGCGGATTCGGCGCTCGATTATTACTCCGTTGCTTCTTCGGACGAGCTGCAGGAAGGCGGAAGGCTGCACCTGGATGCGGACGGTAAGCCTATTCTGCTCTTGCGTGTGCAGGGAGTGGTGTACGCTATCTCTGCAATTTGCTCGCACGAGGACGAGCCGTTGGGAAGCGCCGACGTAGAAGGACACGAAATTGTCTGCCCCTATCACGGGGCGCGCTTTGACGTGCGCAGCGGGGAAGCCACAGCCCTTCCGGCTGTGGTGGGCATCCCCACCTACCCCGTGCGCGAACGAGACGGGCAGATTGAGATTGGTTTTCCAGCGTAATGGAGCTTAGACCTGCCAGGTATGGCGAAGCGGTCTAACCACAAGCAAAGGAGTATCTATGAGCGAACCCAAGCCAAAAGTAGTACATTACAGCGACGTTCCGGCGCAAAAAGTCGGGGCGGAAGCGCCAGGCACCGTCATCCGCTGGTTGATTGACGACGAGCACGACGGCGCGCCGTATTACGCCCTGCGCATGCTAGAGATTGAACCAGGCGGCAATTCTCCCCACCATTCCCACCCCTTCGAGCACGAAAACTACGTCGTGGAAGGCAAGGGGCGCGTGTTTTTTGACGGCGAATGGCACGACTTGAAAGCCGGCGACGTCGTTTTTATGCCGCCTAATACCGTACACCAGTACGCCAACGCCGGAGAGACGGTGTTTAAATTCTTGTGCGGTATTCCAGTTAAAAAATACCTGCCGCAGTAGTCTGAAATTTGACCCCGCAAACCGTTGCGCAATTGCTCGCGCTCAACCGTCAGTTTTACGAAACGATGGGAGAGTCGTTTTCTGCCACGCGCCAGCGTTTGCAGCCTGGCGTGATGCGTATGTTGGGGCGCGTTCCTGCCGCGGCGCGCGTGCTGGACGTGGGCTGCGGTAACGGCAACGCCGCCGCAGCGCTTGCCCGCCTGGGACATTGCGGCGGGTACGTGGGCGTGGATTTCAGCCGCGCTCTGCTAGATGAAGCCAACCACCTCGTTCCGCCTGGGTATCCTGCCTCCTTTTTTCAAGCAGATTTGGCGCAAGTGGGTTGGGAGGCGCTTTTACCTGCCGGTCAGTTTGATTTTATTTTTGGGTTTGCCGCCTTTCATCACCTGCCCGGGCGCGCCCTGCGCAAGCGCGTGATCGAGACGCTGCGCGCCCGCCTGGCAACCGGCGGCAGGTTTGTGCATTCCTATTGGCAGTTCCAAAACAGCGCCCGTTTACGAGCGCGCATCCAGCCCTGGGAAAAAGCCGGACTTTCCCCTGCGGACGTGGAGCCAGGCGATACCCTGCTGGACTGGCGCCGCGGCGGCAGCGCCTTGCGCTACGTGCACCTCACCTCGCCCGCAGCCCTGGCTGAACTGGCGGCTGAAACCGGCTTTCGCCTGGTCGAGTCGTTTTTTTCAGACGGCGAGGGAGGAAATCTGGGGCTTTACCAGATTTGGGAGTATAATTGACTGCACCTGCGTTTACGGAGCGTAATGAGATTAGCGCAGGGGCGCTGGGTCTTGACCACAGAGAACGCAAAGAGCGCCAAGGGATAAGATTTTCTTCGTTACCTTGTGGTGAGAAATGGAAAACAATCTCGAATGAAAAGGTATTGTGAAAGTACTGTTGATTTCTGACGTCCACGCCAACCTGACCGCCCTGGATGCTGTCCTCGCCGATGCACAGAGTGTGGACGCAGTCTGGTTCCTGGGGGATTTAACCGGTTACGGTCCTGACCCGAACGAGTGCGTAACGCGCCTGCGCCAGTTGCCCAATCTCATCTGCCTCACCGGCAACCACGACACAGCTGTGCTCAACCAGATTGACGTGAGCGATTTCAACGACGAAGCGCGTTACACCGTTTTGTGGACGACGGAAATTCTGAGCCGCGAGAATCTTGTTTTCCTCTCTCAATGCCCGGCGCGCCAGGTTGTGGGGCAATTCACGCTGGTGCACGCCAGCCCGCGCCAGCCGGTGTGGGAATACATTCTGGATACGTACACAGCGCGCATGAACTTCAAGTATTTCGACACGGAGTATTGCCTGATCGGGCACACACATCTGCCTTCCATTTTCCGTTTGCAGGGCAACAATCACGTCAAACTGGACGTGCCCCAGCCGGGCAAGGAGATTGTGCTAAAGGGCAGGGCGATCATCAACCCCGGTTCGGTGGGGCAGCCACGCGATTACAACCCGCTGGCTTCCTACGCCATTCTCGATTTAGAAAATCGCACGCTGATTTACCGCCGCGTGGAGTACGACGTGCGCGCCGTGCAGGCGCGCATGTTGGCAGCCGGTTTGCCGGAGCGGCACATCTACCGCCTCACCACCGGCTATTGAACGGGCTTTGCTGTCCGTCTGCTGGAGAGGGCGTTTAAGGGTTGCTTGACAAATCTTCCGTTATAAGTAATTTCGTGGCGGATGATAGACCCACAAAATAATTGAAAATAAATAAATATTACTAGAAATTTTGCAGTTAAGGCAAAAAGCGTTTTTAATTGCTCGTGGAACACCGTATGGAAGCGTTTTGGAAGGCTGTTTTTGGGCTGAAAACTGGCATAATTCCACGCCTATTGTGATTATTTAAGAACATCAACAGATTATGTAAAAATAAGCAAGTTACAAACGAAAAAATCTGTCCCTTGCGTCAGGCGGCAGACGGTGATACATTATATCGCGGAGATGGCATAAGGCTGTGCCGCTGTCTTTTCGTATTTTAAACCCCAAGCCTTACTTGCAAGGTTTTCTTTCTCCATAATAAATAAATATGCCTTGGTCGGATTTTGACATTCCCTGGCGGTTTGTTGTGGTCGTATTGTCGTCCTCCTGTTGTGTGCGCCTCGCTACGACAGGTTGGCTGCGCCCTTACAATGACAATCAGGTGTCAAAGGTAGGATTGCTGAAATCATATACCTAGTTAAGGAGAAAAGAGTATGTCCCAAACTCGTACAAAAAACAACGCTTTACGCAATTATCTGTTCAAGAGCTTGTGTCTGGTTTTATTATTCAGCCTAACGTTGAGCGCCGCCCTGCCGCCTGCCAGGGCGTTGGCGGAGGGAGAGACACCGGCGCCGACCGAGGCGCCAGTTGCAGAAACGCCAGTTGTGGAAGCGACGGGTACGCAGGCAGGCGACGCACAGGACAGCCCGATCGCTGCGCCGACGGATACGCCGCTGGTGGTGGACGTTGTCGTTACGGATACGGCGACTCTGGAACCCGCCCCAACGGAGACGCCGCTGGAGGTAGAGGCTCCCACGCTCGCGCCATCTGCGACGGAAGAGCCGACACTTGCAGCGCCGGTTAGCGAACCGCCCGGCGAGCCGGATGCCACTTTGGAGGCGCCGCGCCGTTTCTACCATACAGATTGGCGTGGATTCCCACCCACGGCACAGGATGGCGCGCAGGGAAACGGTTCACGCATCGAGTCCAGCCCGCCCACCCTTTTGCAGCAGTGGGGCGCCACGAACATGGACGACGCCGGAAAATATAAAGAACCCTGGGACGTGGCGTTGGACGGTGCAGGCAACCTGTACATTCTCGACACTTCTAATAACAAGGTAAAGAAATACAACTCTTCTTTGACTCATCTGCTCACGTTTGGCTCGCTGGACTGGGAAAACGGGAAGTTTTGCTTTCCGACCGGCATCGCCGTTTCTAGTGCTGGTACGATATACGTGGCAGATACATGTAATAACCGCATCCAAAAATTCAACAGCAATGGCAACTGGCTCAAGAGCTGGGGCAGTTGGGGCAGCGGTAATGGTGAGTTTAAAAATCCAGTTGGCATTGCCCTAGACGGTGCTGAAAATGTATATGTAGTAGAAGAAAGCAACCATCGCGTGCAGAAGTTCACCTCCAACGGGGATTACGTCACTCAATTTGGCAGTTGGGGGACGGGCAATTACCAGTTCCGGTATCCGCACGCCATCGCCGTGGATGGAAACGGCAGCGTGTTCGTCACCGACGATTCGGAATACACTAAAAAATTCTCTTCGAGCAACGGGGTTACATATAATTACGTGACGCGCATCGGCGGGCCCGGCGGTGAGGCAGGTACTTCCTGGGGATTGTATGGTGTCGAGGTGGACGGCGCCGGGAATGTGTACATCACCGACGAGGAACACCGCGTGCAGAAATTCCGCAAGGTCAACGAAACCACCTACACCTACCAGACCCAGTTTGGTTCACCGGGTTTGGGCGACGGGCAGTTGAACAAGCCGCGCGGGTTGGCGGTGAACGCCGCTGGGACGCAGGTGTTCGTGGCGGACACGTACAACCACAAGATCAAATTCTTCGCCTCCGGGGATGGCAACAGTTACGCCTACCAGGCCGGCTGGGGTTCGGAGCTGCGCCCGAATGGTTTCCTTAACTTTCCGAACGGCATTGCGGTCAACTCCAGCAGTGGACGCGTCTACGTGGCAGACTTGTATAATCATCGCGTGCAGGTGTTCAGCGCTGCGGGAGGCTACATCACCAAATGGGGCAACATGGTTAACAGCGGCGGAGCGTATGATTACATTTACGCCGTTGACGTGGCGCTGGACAGCAGCGGCTACGTCTACGTGCTCGACCGCTGGCACAACCGCGTCATGAAATACACTCCCGACGGCACGCCCTTGCAACAGTTCGGCGGCTGGTGGGGCAGCGGGGACGGTGAGATGGCACACCCCAGCAGTCTGGCGATTGGACCGGACGGCTCCGTGTATGTATATGAGGCGGATAATCACCGCGTCTCCAAGTTTGCTGCCAACGGCGGTTTCCTGCTCAAATGGGGCAGCGAAGGCACGGGCAACGGTCAGTTCGGTTGGTCGGAGAGCGGCATCACCGTGGATAACTCCGGCAACGTGTACGTGTGCGACGAAGAAAACAGCCGCGTGCAGAAGTTTACCGCCAACGGTGTTTTCCTGGCAGCCTACGGTTCCTACGGTGCGGGGATTAAACAGCTCGAGGGACCGGGAGACATCGTCGTGGACAGCAGCGGACGTATGTACATCACCAGCCGCTGGGACAGCCGCGTAGTTGTGTTAGACTCCAGCGGGGCGTTTCTGACGCAATGGGGCGCCTGGGGTTCGGGAAATGGTCAACTTCACAATCCACGCGGCATAGCTCTAGACGCATCTAATCGCGTTTATGTGGTGGACAGCGGCAATATGCGTGTGCTGCGCTTCACAACGCCGTGGGGCACGCCGCCCGCGCCGCTGCTCGGCGCACCGAGTGGCACGATCAACACGCGCCTGCCCACCTACACCTGGAACACCGCCTCCAACGCCGCCACGTATTCCCTGCAAATTGACAGCCTGGGCTGGATGCAATTGCGCGCCGAGGGCATTTGTGAGGACACCACCTGCACGGTGCAGCCCTACACCCCCCTGGCAGACGGGGCACACACCTGGCAGGTGTACGCCACCAATTCCAGCGGCGTGCAGGGCGCCACCGCCAGCGGCTCGTTCACGGTGGCTTTTACCCCGCCTACAGGTGTGGCTGCGGTGTGGGGCTGGACCGACCAGTACTCACCGGGCAAATTTGGGGATGTGGTGGATGTGGCTGTTGACAACAGCGGAAACATCTACGTCGCCGATGCCAAGTTCTTCCGCGTGCTGAAGTATTCCAGCACGGGCACGCTGCTCAGCCAGTGGGGTGGCACGCGCAGCGGCGACAACAGTAAGTTTGACTGGCCTTATGGTGTTGGTGTGGATGGCAGTGGCAACGTGTACGTGGCGGACGGCGGTAACGGACGCGTACAGAAATTCGACAGCCAGGGCAACCTGCTCACGCGCATCGGCGAATGGGGCAGCGGAGATGGGCAATTTCAATTCCCAATAGATACAGCGGTGGACAGCGCCGGGAACCTGTACGTTGTGGATACGGACAACAACCGCATCCAAAAATTCACTCCGAACGGGACGGGTTACGATTACGCCGCCCAATGGGGCAGTTATGGCACAGCGGCAGGGCAGTTTGACTCTCCGCGTAGCATCGCCATTGACACGGCAAACCGAATCTACGTAACTGAAAGTAATAACAACCGCGTGCAGGTGTTCAACAGCAGCGGCGTCTTCCAGCGCCAGTGGGGTAGTTATGGTACCGGGAATGGGCAGTTCCGTTTTCCCGCCGGCATCGCCGTGGATGGCTCGAACAACGTTTACGTAGCGGATCAAGACAACCATCGCGTACAGAAGTTCACTTCTATCGGTGGATTCCTGGCTGCCTACGGCGGCGTGGGCTTTGGGAATGGAAATTTAAATAACCCGACGGGGGTTGCGTTGGATTCCTCAAATAATATTATTATTGGCGATTTGGGGAATTACAACATTCAAGTGTTCGATTCAGGGGGAAACTTCGTGCGCAAGTGGGGCGCCGACCTCAGCGCCAATGACGCTTTGACTTACGTTAACCGCCCGCTGGTCAATAACGCCGGGGACGCTTTGTTCGTAGCTGATATTATGCATCATACGATTAAACGGTTCAGCCTGAACGGCACCTACCAATCTCAATTTGGGACACCTGGAAGCGGTAACGGACAATTGAACTTCCCAATAAATATCGCTACTGACTCCGCCGGGAATTTCTACGTGGCGGATTCGGGCAATTACCGCGTGCAAAAATTCGATTCCAGCGGCACCTACGTCAGCCAGTTTGGCAGCAAGGGCAGCGGAAATGGGCAGTTCAAGGATTATATTAGAGGTATTGTGGTGGATGCGGCTGGTTCCGTTTTTGTGGCAGATACAGGCAACCACCGTATCCAAAAATTCACCACCGCAGATGGCACAACCTATACCTACGCCAGCCAGTTCGGCAGTGAGGGGGCAGGAAATGGACAATTCAGATCCCCGTGGGGGATTGCCCTAGACAGCAGCGGCAGAATCTACGTGGCAGATAGAGGCAACGACCGCATCCAAAAATTCAACGCTGCGGGAACCTATCTTGCTCAATGGGGTACGTCCGGAGATGGAGATGCGCAGTTTAATAACCCATCTGACGTGTTTCTGGATGATAATGACAACGTCTACGTAGCCGACAGTTACCACGATTGTATCAAGGTCTTCCGCCCGGGTGGGTCGTTTGTAACGAGATTGGGTTCATACGGCATGAGCGAGGGGAAATTCCACGCTCCCAGGGGAGTGAGCGTGGATAAAGATGGTTTTGTTTACGTTGGAGATCATTTATATAATCGTATCCAAAAACTCAATCCATTCCTGTATACCATCTCCGGGCAGGTGTTGGGCAGCGATAACGCACCTCTGGCAGGGGCGCAGGTATCCATCGGCGCGCGCAGCCTGACAACACCTGCGGATGGGATGTTTACGCTGAAGGTCGTTCCGGCGGGTTCCTACACGCTGACGGTGAGTAAAAGCGGGTACAGCTTCCCCAGCGCGGCGATCAACATCACCACTGCCAGCGTCACTGGGCAAGTCTTGAGCGCCTCGCCAACTGCGCCGACGCCGCTCTCTCCCAATGCGACCGTGCGTTCGACGGCGCCGCAATTCAAGTGGACGCCTAATCCCATTGCTACACGCTACATGTTATACGTCTACACCACAGCCAACGTCAGGGCGTTTTCGGGCGAAGTGACGCCGACGTGCGACGCCACGACCTGTACTTACACACCCACGTTCACGCTGGCAGTTGGGGCATACAAGTGGGCGGTCAAAGCTGGCGACGTCAACAAATATGGTTCCAACTCAACCTGGACGAATTTCAGTGTGGATTTGCCGCTGCCGCCTACGCCGCAGACGCCAACGGGTGCGATCAACACCCCCAACCCTGCCTTCACCTGGACGAAGTCCGGCGGTGCAACGGGGTACGCCTTGTACGTGTATACTTCCGCAAACGCGAAAGTGTTCGCTGGGGCTGTCGTGCCAACTTGCGTGGGCACGACTTGCACGTACAATTCCAGCCTGGGCTTGGGGGCAGGGAATTACAAGTGGGCTGTGAAGGCGGGTAACGCCAACGGCATGAGCGCCACCAGCGCCTGGTTGAACTTCTCGGCAGAAATCCCACCTGCGCCAACGCCGCTATCGCCGAATGCGACTGTGCGTTCGACCGCACCGCAATTCAAATGGACGAAGCCCGCTGCAGCGACATTGTACAAACTGTACGTGTATACGAGTGCAAACGGGAAGATATATTCCGGGGACGTAACGCCCACCTGTGATGCAACGCAGTGTACTTATACGCCATCCTTTACGTTGGGGCTAGGGAATTACAAGTGGGCAGTGAAAGCTGGCAACGTGTTTGGCTGGAGCGCCAACAGCGCCTGGACGAATTTCAACGTGGCATTGCCGCTGCCGCCCACGCCGCAAACGCCAACCGGCACGATCAGCACGGGCAACCCTGTCTTCACCTGGACGAAATCCAGCGGGGCGACGGGATACAGCTTATACGTGTACACAGCGGGGAACGTGAAGATGTACGCGGGAGCGGTTGTACCGACTTGTGTGGGCACGACCTGCACGTATAATTCCAGCCTGGGGCTGAGCGCCGGAAATTACAAATGGGCACTGAAGGCGGGCAACGCCAACGGCATGAGCGCCACCAGTGCCTGGCTGAACTTCAGCGTGCAATAGCGGTAAAAATACACGACCTGGCAGGTTTCTAAAAACCTGTCAGGTCTTTGCTTAGAACCATGATACCATTGCGAGTTTTGTTTGGGGTATTACCCCAAGCAAATACACGAAAAAAAAGCTAGTACACATCCGGCACGAAGGTTTGGTCGGTGATGGGCGGGCGCACGTAACCAATGTCGCTCTGGCGCGGCGGAAGCTCGATGTGTTCCGGAGTCAGGTCTTCGTATGGGATCATACTTAACAGGTGGCGAATGCAGTTCAGGCGGGCGCGTTTTTTATCGTCGGCGTTCACCACGTACCAGGGCGCCTGCTTGGTGTCGGTGTAAGCGAACATGGTGTCTTTGGCTTTGGAATATTCTACCCAACGCGAGCGCGATTGAACGTCCATCGGGCTGATCTTCCAGCGTTTGGTGGGGTCGTTGATGCGGTCTTGAAAACGGCGCTCCTGTTCCTCGTCGCTGACGGAAAACCAATATTTGATGAGAATAATACCTGAGCGCATGAGCATTCGTTCGTATTCGGGGCAGGAACGCAAAAATTCCTGGTATTCGTCGTTGGTACAGAAGCCCATCACGTGGTCCACGCCGGCGCGGTTGTACCAACTGCGATCAAACAACACCATTTCCCCCGCTGCAGGCAGGTGAGCCACGTAGCGTTGAAAATACCATTGCGTTTTCTCGCGTTCGGTGGGCACGCCCAGTGCCACCACGCGGCAAAAGCGCGGATTCAGGCATTGCGTGACGCGCTTGATAGTGCCGCCTTTTCCGGCGGCGTCGCGCCCCTCGAATATCACTACCACTTTAAGTCCTTTAAACTTGATCCACTCTTGCAGCTTCACCAGTTCAACTTGCAGGCGAGCCAGTTCTTTTTCGTAAAACTCGTCGTCTAATGGTTCTGGCTTGTGCCTGGCATTCTCAGATGGTTTCTCTTTTGCATGGTTTGCATGTTTTTTGTTGCTCATACCTGACCTCCGTTGCCGTTCTATTCGAATACCTCTACTATGTAATGTAGCACGTTCCGCAGTAAAAAACAACCCGTATTATGAGAAAATCTTCTTTGTGCTATAATGGTTACAAGCAAAATAAAACACACATAAAGAAATGAAAGGCTCACATGACTGTTTTAGAATCTACATCTTCTGCGCTTGCGGCGGAAAAACACCCCGAAGCGAACCCGGCAGCGGCAGAAGCCAAAGCAGCGTTCCTGGCGCGCTTCCCCCAATTTAAAAGGAGCGCAGTCTTAGACGAACTGCGCCGGACGGAGTATGCCCGTCTGGACGAGCAAGGACATACTTACCTGGATTACACCGGCGGCGGCTTGTACGCCGATTCGCAGGTGCGCGCCCATGCGCAACTGCTGTTGCACAACGTTTTTGGCAACCCTCACTCCACCAATCCCACATCGCTGGCTGCCACTTACCTGGTGGAACAGGCACGCGCGTCCGTGCTGGAGTTTTTCAACGCTTCGCCACAGGAATACGCCTGCATCTTCACCCAAAACGCCAGCGGAGCGTTGAAACTGATCGGTGAATCGTATCCCTTTGCGCCGGGCGGCACGTATTTGTTGACGTTTGATAACCACAATTCGGTGAACGGAATCCGCGAGTTTGCGCGGGCGCGCGGGGCGCGCCTGATCTATTCCCCCGTTCTGCCACCGGACATGCGCCTGGATGAGAAGAAGCTGGAAAAATATCTGGCGCAAGCGCTGGCAGGTGAGAACCAGTTGTTTGCCTACCCGGCGCAATCCAATTTCTCCGGTGTTCAGCACCCGCTGGAATGGATAGAACGCGCCCGCTCGCAGGGGTGGGACGTGCTGCTGGATGCAGCCGCGTATGTGCCCACCAACCGCCTGGATTTGGGCGCCGTCAAGCCAGATTTCGTCAGCCTTTCTTTTTATAAAATATTCGGCTATCCCACTGGTGTTGGCGCGTTGATCGCGCGGCACGAGGCGATGAAGAAATTGCACCGCCCCTGGTTTGCGGGAGGTACGATCACCGTCGCATCCGTGCAGGGCGACCGCTATTACCTGCACGAGGGCGCAGAGGGCTTTGAGGACGGCACGTTGAATTATCTCACTCTGCCGGCGGTTGAATTGGGCTTGCGCCACATCGCCGGCATTGGCTACGAAGCCATCCACAGCCGCGTGGCGTGTTTGACGCAATATATGTTGGAAGAATTGCTGGCTTTGCGGCACAGCAACGGCGCGCCCCTGGTACACATTTATGGACCGGCAGACGAGAACATGCGCGGCGGCACAATCACGCTCAATTTTTACGACCCGGCTGGGCATTTCGTAGATCACCGCCGTGTGGAAGCGCGCGCCAACGAGCATCGCATTTCCATACGCACGGGGTGTTTTTGCAACCCGGGCGGCGGAGAGATTGCCCTGGGGTTGTCTTCGCAACAACTTAATTCCTGTTTCCTCAGCCACCTGCGCATGACGGTGGACGAATTCCGGCGCTGCATAGACGATACCAGCACGGGGGCAGTGCGTATCTCGCTGGGATTGGTCTCAACGTTCGAGGACGTGTACCGCCTGCTTCAATTTGCAGGGGAGTTTATAGACCAGCCGGCGCAGGCAGTGTGATGTATTTATTGGCAGAAAGGAACAATGGGTGCGTTAAAAAAGTGAAATATATTTCACCAGTATAAATTTTTTGAAATTATCATGTAACCGTTACCAGAAACTATTGACTTTACACCGGAGATAAAGTAAAATCGCGAAGGATTGGTTATCCCAATAAGGAGGTGGTAAAGACACACCATTAATATATACAGATAAAGTACGAGAGAAGCTTTGTTGAATTGGTTGATCGTTTATTACACGTAAGGAGAGTTTAGAAAAATGAGAAAAGCATTATACATCCTGGTATCAGTTATGTTGCTGGTTACACTCTTGATTGGTTGTGCACCTGCAGCGCCTGCCGCTGAGAAACCGGCAGAAGAGAAACCGGCTGCTGAAAAACCAGCCGAAGAGAAACCGGCTGCGGGCGGAAATTATACATTTGCCACTGTGGTTAAGATCTCTGGTATCACCTGGTTCAATCGTATGGAAACCGGCGTCAAGAAATTTGGTGAGGATTACCCCAACGTGAAAGCCTTCCAACAGGGACCTGCCAAAGCTGACGGCGCTCTCCAGGTTCAAATCATCGAAGATTTGATCGCCCAGAAAGTGGACGCCATCAACGTCGTGCCTATGTCTCCTGAAATTCTTGAGCCTGTGTTCAAGAAAGCCATTGACAACGGCATTGTCGTCATCACCCACGAAGCCTCCAACCAGCAGAACATGGACTGGGACATCGAAGCGTTCAACAACGCTGACTTCGGCGCGCACATCATGGACTCGCTGGCGAAAGCAATGGGCGAGGAAGGTCTGTATGCCGTGTACGTAGGCAGCCTCACCTCCAAGACTCACAACGAGTGGGTTGACGCCGCCATCGCCCGCCAGAAGGAAGCCTATCCCAAGATGCAGTTGATTGCTGAAGGGAAACAGGAAACCTTCGATGACAAACAGAAAGCATACGAGAAGACCAAAGAATTGCTGAAGAAATACCCCGATCTGAAGGGTATTCAGGGTTCTTGCTCCACCGACGCCCCCGGCGCTGCACAGGCTGTGATCGAGCTTGGTCGCGTTGGCAAGACTTTCATCGCTGGTACTGGTTTGGTGCCGGATAACAAGACCGGTCTTGAGGCTGGCGCAACCGTGCAGATCTCCTTCTGGGATCCTGCGGACGCTGGTTACGCCATGAACAAACTTGCTCTGATGATCAAAGAGGGCAAGGGCGCAGAGATCAAAGACGGTATGGACCTGGGCATCCCCGGCTACAACAAAATCCTGATGAAGGGTAAAGTGCTCTACGGTCAGGCTTGGGCTGACGCCAACAAAGAAAACATGGCGCAGTACGACTGGAAGTAGTCTTGTCCTGAAAGCCTATAAGGCATAATGAATAGCGCTTGGAGCGGCTGGCAAGAAGAACTTTCTCGCTTGCCGCTCCAAACAGTTTATATAGGTTATCCAAGGGCGCCTGGCTGGGTAAACATGCAACCATACGGGCGAATTGGAGACGAGGCAGAGAATATGGCAGAAGAACTATTGGTTGTAAACAACATTTATAAACGGTTTGGGGGTGTTAAAGCGCTGGACGACGTCAGCATTACCATCCACCGCGGTGAGATCCATTGTTTGGTAGGCGAAAACGGGTCGGGGAAATCTACGTTAATCAAGATCATTTCCGGTGTATATGAACCCGATGGGGGCGATATTTTTATTCATGGCAGGCATTATAAACGTTTATTCCCCATTGATGCAATTCGGGAAGGTATTCAAGTCATCTACCAGGATTTTTCCCTTTTCCCCAATTTAACCGTCGCCGAGAATATCGCCTTAAACTACCAACTGGCAAAGAACAGCCGCCTGGTCAACTGGAAAGAAATTCGCCAGGTAGCCCAGGCAGCGTTGGATAAGATCAACGTGCGCATAAACCTGGAGGCGCGCGTAGAGCAGCTTTCCGTGGCGGATAAACAGTTAATCGCCATTTCGCGGGCGCTGCTGCAAAATGCACGTCTGATTATTATGGATGAGCCGACCACGGCGCTTACCAAACGTGAAGTTGAATCCTTGTTCGCGGTCATCAAGGGGTTGCAAAAGGACGGTATTTCCACTTTATTTGTCAGCCATAAGCTGAACGAGATCATGGAAATTTCGGAACGCACGATGGTCATGCGCAATGGAAAAAAGGTGATTGACGCAGACGCCAGCGAATTTGACAGCGACAAGCTCACCTATCACATGACGGGACATCAGATCGCGGACGTTTTTTATAAATATGAAAAGCATGCACAAGAAGGTGCCAGCCTGCTGGAAGTGAAAAACTTGACCTCCGAGGGGAATTTCGCGGACGTCTCATTTTCTATGCAGCCCGGTGAGATCTTAGGCATCACCGGCTTGCTCGGCTGCGGGCGCACAGAACTGGCGTTGGCGTTGTTCGGCGTGCAACCGATTGACGCGGGTTCGATTTCCGTCAGGGGCAAGCCAGTCAAAATCAACACCATCCAGGACGCGGTCAAACATGGCGTTGGTTACGTCCCAGAGGACCGGCTTACCGAAGGTTTGTTCCTGGAGCAATCTATTGGTGGAAACATCGCCATTTGCACCTTGCAAGACGTGCTCAACAGACTTGGTTTGATTGATTCTAGCCGATTGGGAAAGCACATTCAAAGCTGGGTAAAGAATCTGAACATCAAGACGCCGACCCCGGTCTTGCCGGTTAAAACTCTTTCGGGTGGGAATCAGCAGCGCGTCGTGCTGGCGAAATGGCTTGCCAGCAAACCGCAAATCCTCATCCTGAACGGACCGACCGTCGGTGTGGACATTGGCTCGAAATCGGAATTGCACGAGATAATTCGTAACCTGGCAAAACAGGGCATGGGAGTCATTGTAATTTCTGACGACATCCCTGAACTTTTGCAAACGTGTAACCGGATTTTGCTGATGAAGAAGGGGAAGATGGCGTATGAATTTCAAAGCCAGGATATCAGTGAAGAGGAACTGGCGGTGAAACTGACCGAAGAATAGGAGCGCCCGAGGCTCTGCAATCTTACATTCAGCGAAGGTGAGTAGAATATGTTAAAACGTTCATTATTGAATACAGAGACGCTGGTAGCGCTGGTGATTGTTGTGCTTTCCATTGTAATTGGGAGCATCAACTCCTCTTATTTCACCATCGCCAACGGGTTTGACCTGCTGCGCAGCGGTACGGAGATGGGCATCTTTGCTCTCGGTGTTCTCATTGTTATTATTTCCGGTGGAATTGACGTCTCGTTCACAGCCATTGCCGTTGTTTCCATGTACGTAACGACAAAATTGATGTTGTGGATGGGATATGAAGGTTCCGTGTTGTTGATGTTTGTGATCGGCGCGTTGATTGGGATTGTGTTGGGTTTGATCAACGCTGCGTTTATCTCCGGGTCGAAATGGCTGGCGCGCATCGTCGTTTTCGTGGCGGTGGCTATCACTGGCGGTTATTTGGTAATGCAGCTTCTTTTACGCTTTGGGCTTGGGGATGGCACGCCTTTGCTCTACGGCATCAGCGGTGTAGTCGGCTCGGTTTTAGGGGTTTTCGTCGCCCGTTTCGTAAAAGGTTTTCGCCTGCCGACCCTCATTGTAACCCTGGGCACACAGAGCCTGTACCGCGGTTTTACTTTGTTTTTTATCGGTCCTTATCACATCATTGACCGCGACATGCCGCCGGGCATGAAGGCGTATTTCGATAACTACGTCGTTTCTTTAAAACTGGCAGACGGAACGACCACCAGTCTGCATTCAGCAATTTTTATTCTGATCTTTTTTGCCATACTGGTTTGGTTCCTGCTGAAATATACGATGCTCGGACGGGGAATTTACGCCCTGGGTGGTGCGCCAGAATCGGCAGAGCGCGCCGGTTTCAACGTTACCGGCATTCAAGTCTTTATTTATGCTTTCGTGGGTTTTCTCGCCGGGGTGAACGGAATCGTCCACACCGGCTTGATCCAGATTGCAAATCCGCAGACCATCGTCGGCACGGAGTTGATGGTCATTGCCGCAGTGGTCTTGGGCGGGGCGAGCATTACCGGCGGGCGCGGTTCGGTGATCGGCACGCTGCTTGGGGTTGCCCTGGTCGTCATTATGAGTAACAGTCTCATCCTCATGGGTATTCCCTCGACCTTCCAGCGTGTGGTTACCGGTTTGATCATCCTCATCGGTACGGGCGTTCCCGCCTACCAGGCATTGAAAGCCGAAAGACGCATGAAAGCTGTCAGTGGTGAGCAATAATCCTTAAGGAGTAGCACAATGAGCGCAAATGAATCAAACCCTCAAAACGAGATGAAAGGCGAAGCGACGCCGAAATGGCGTTTCAAGCTGCCCACCTTTGACCCAACGTTAAGGCGTCTTTTCATCATCACTATATCTATTTTTATTGTCCTCAGCATCGTCCTGCCGGACAAATTCCCCACGCCATCCAGCTTCAACGCCATGTCGGTTCAGTTCCCGGAAATTGGTTTGCTGGCTGTAGCGATTATGTTGACTATGTTGACCGGTGGTATTGATCTGTCCATCACCAACATCGCCATACTATCGGGGATTGTGGCAGCCATGACGATGACCAAATTCATCCCGCCCAACACGCCCGTGCCAACCGAGCAGGCTTTGCCGGTGATTCTGTTAGCGGTGGCGGCGGCTTTGGTGGTCGGCTTTTTATGCGGGTTGTTGAACGGCATCCTCATCGCGGTGGTGAATATCGTCCCCATCCTCGCCACGCTTGGCACGGGGACGCTCTTCTCCGGCTTTTCTATTGTCATCACCAACGGCACGGCGATCTTTGGCTTTCCAGAACAATATCTCTTCCTGGGAGAAGGCACGATCCTGGGCGGCATACCCATGCCGCTGGTGCTGTTTGCCATTGTGGTGGTGCTGGTTTCCATCATGCTAAACAGGACTTCCTTTGGTTTGAAACTGTACATGATGGGTTCCAACCCCAAAGCAGCCCGCTTTTCGGGGGTGGATAACCGCGCCATGCTCATCCGCACCTACGTGATCAGCGGCATCCTGGGCGCGATTGCCGGGCTGGTCATCATCGCCCGCACGAATTCTGCCAAGGAGGATTACGGGACATCTTACGTGCTCTTGTCCATCCTGATTGCCATTTTGGGCGGAGTGAACCCCGCCGGTGGTTTTGGCAAGATTTCCGGTTTGGTGCTGGCTGTGCTTTCTCTGCAATTCCTTTCCACGGGCTTGAGTATGCTGTTGATTGGGCAGAGCGGCAGTAACTTCTTCAAGGAATTTGCCTGGGGCGCCGTGCTGCTCATTGTTATGGTGATTGATTACTTCAGCACACAGCAACGCCTGCGCGGCGGTCAAGGGAAGAAGCCAGCAGAGAGCAAAGCGGCGTGAGGAGGAGCACATGAAGCAAGGATATCTACTGGGCGTTGACATCGGCACGTACGAATCCAAGGGGGTGATTACCCGCCTGGATGGACAGGTCATCAACACGCAGGTGTGCCCGCATACGCTTTCTATCCCGCGCCAGGGCTGGGCAGAACACGACGCTGAGAAAGTGTGGTGGGGTGATTTTGTAACCATCGTCAAGAAATTGCTCGCCGAAGCGGGCGTGGACGCCAAAGAAATCCTCGCCGTGGGATGCAGCGCCATTGGCTCGGACTGCCTGCCGGTGGACGAGGAGTGCAACCCTCTGCGCCAAGGCATCCTTTACGGGGTGGATACGCGCGCCACGCAGGAAATTGAAGAACTGAACCAGCGCATTGGCAGCGACGTGATTTATCGCACGTGCGCCAACACCCTTTCTTCGCAGGCGGTGGGACCGAAAATTCTGTGGATCAAGAAAAATGAGCCGGAAATCTACCGCAAAGCCGCTAAATTTGTAAGCGCGACCACGTTTCTGGTAGCGCGCCTGACGGGAAAATATTATATAGACCACCTCACCGCAGCGTTCTTCGTGCCGCTGTACGACTTTCACACCCAAACCTGGAGCAAAGAATTGTGTGAAGGGATTGTGGAAGTCGAACGCCTGCCGCAGATCGGTTGGTCGAACGAGATTGCTGGGCAGGTGACGCGCCAGGCGGCTGCCCAAACTGGTTTGCTGGAAGGCACACCGGTGGTGGTCGGCACAGTGGATGCGGCTTCCGAGGCGGTCAGCGTGGGTGTTACCAGCCCGGGGCAGATGATGCTCATGTATGGCTCGACGGTGTTCATCATCGAAGTGCTGGATCAACCCGCCAGCGACGAACGTCTGTGGGCGAATCCGTATTGTTTCAAAGGCACGTCATCCTTGATGGCGGGTATGGCAACCAGCGGTTCGCTGACGCGCTGGTTTCGCGACACCATCGCCCCCGACCTGGCGGCAGCCGAGACGGCGGGCGGGCAGAACGCTTACGCGACGCTGGTGCAGCAGGCGCAAACTGTCCCTGCCGGGGCAGAGGGTTTGGTGGTGCTGCCGTATTTCAGCGGCGAGCGCACGCCCATTCAAGACCCGCGCGCCCGCGGCGTCTTCTTCGGGTTGACCCTGGCGCACACGCGCGCCCACATGTTCCGCGCCGTGCTGGAAGGGATCGGGTATGGCGTGCGCCATCACTTTGACGTGATGGGTAAAATCGGCGCCGCGCCAAAAGAGGTGATTGCTGTCGGCGGCGGGACGAAGAACCCGCTCTGGCTGCAAGCTGTTTCCGACATCAGCGGCATGCCGCAACGCGTGCCGGCGGTTACCATGGGCGCTTCGTACGGAGATGCTTTCCTGGCTGGTTTGGGAGCGGGTGTTTTCTCCTCTTATCAGGACATCCAGAATTGGATGCGTGACGTTCGCACTGTTACCCCAAATCCGCAAAACAAGGCGCTGTACGATAAGTACCACCAGGTTTATCTGGAATTGTACGAGCGCAACAAGGAATTAATGCACACGCTGTACGACCTGGCGTGATCAATACAGTGGAGGATACAGGAATATGAATATTGAAGGCAAGCATTACCGCACGATTTGGCTGAACAAAGAGGACGCCAACGTAGTGCAGGCGATTGATCAACGCTATCTGCCTTTTAAATTGGTGATAGAAGATCTGCGCACAGTGGATGAGGTGGCAGTTTGTATCAAGGATATGCACATCCGCGGAGCGGGTTTGATTGGCGCCACCGCCGGGTATGGAATGTATATCGCCGCTTTGCACGCCCCCCGCTCGACGGATGAGGAGTTTATGCAGGCGGTCAGCGCAGACGGCGAGAAACTGAAAGCCACGCGCCCCACCGCAGTGAACCTGGAATGGGCTGTTCAACGTCAGATTAACGCCATGCAGGCTGCCCTTGGCGTGAACGAAAAAATCCGCGTGGCGCGGGATATGGCGCAGGTAATCGCGGATGAGGACGCCGATTTTTGCCGCCGCATTGGTGAGCACGGGGTTAAGATCATCGCAGAGATCAGCCAGCGCAAGAACGGCGAAACGGTCAATATTCTAACGCACTGTAACGCCGGCTGGCTGGCGTTTGTGGATTATGGCACCGCCACGGCGCCAATTTATGCCGCGTTTGAGCGCGGCATAAAAGTGCACGTGTGGGTGGACGAAACCCGCCCGCGCAGTCAGGGGGCGCGCCTGACGGCTTGGGAATTGAGCCAGCATGGCGTTCCCAATACGCTCATCGTGGATAACGCCGGAGGACACCTTATGCAACACGGTATGGTGGACATGGTCATCACCGGCACCGACCGCACGACCTACACCGGCGACGTGGCGAATAAAATCGGCACGTACCTAAAGGCTTTGGCAGCCAAAGATAACGGCGTTCCCTTCTACGTGGCTTTGCCCTCTTCCACCTTTGACTGGGTGATGCAGGACGGGGTGAAGCAAATTCCGGTGGAAGAACGCGACGCCACGGAAGTGAAATACATCGAAGGTCTGCTAGACGGCGAGGTAAAGACTGTCCTGGTTACTACAGAAAACGGACGCGCCGCCAATTACGGCTTCGACGTAACTCCCGCCCGTCTGGTAACTGGTTTGATCACCGAGCGCGGAATCTGTGCCGCCTCCGCCGAAGGTGTGCTCGGTTTGTATCCGGAAAAAAGGCGTTGAGGTTTTCTCTCCCGCTGCCGCTGCTTTATGCGTCGTTAAAAAATGGGTGGCAGGGGTTGAGATAAAACACAGCGCTTGACATTTCTTGATTTATAAAGGAGTACAACCCATGACTTACCACCCTCTTGACGAAAAAACCCTGGTGGATTACATCAAAAGCCGCCCGGCGATGAAACGCATCTTTCCAAAAGATGAGCCTTTGACCATCAAAGAAGTAGGCGATGGTAACCTGAACCTGGTGTTCATCGTCGAAAGCGAAGACAAGCAACGCTCCGGCGTATTGAAGCAGGCGCTGCCCTACCTGCGCGTGGCGGGCGAATCCTGGCCTTTGACGCGTGAACGCATGCGTTTTGAATCGGCGGCGTTGATCAAACACAACGAATTGGCGCCGGGGCGCGCTCCCGAAGTGTACGACTACGACGACGATATGTCCGCCGTGCTGATGGAATATCTTGGCAAGCACGAGATCATGCGCAAACCACTGGTGGCGCGCAAGCGTTTCCCGCTTTTCGTTGATCACATCAGCGACTTTTTGGTGCGTTCGTTGTTCTTCACCTCCGACCTGTATTTGACTGGCTTGGAGAAGAAAACCTTGCAGGCGAAGTTTATCAACCCGCACCTGTGTAAGATCCAAGAGGATTTCGTGTTCACCAATCCTTATATGGAATCGCCGGAGAACAAATGGAATCCGCTGCTGGAAAATGAGGTGCAGGCGATCCGGTCTAACGCAGCCCTAAAGATCGTCATGGGTGAGGTGAAAGAAACTTACATGGCGCATGCCCAGGCGCTCATCCACAGCGACCTGCACACGGGCAGCATTATGATCAACGACACCGATACCAAGGTCATTGACCCGGAGTTTGCCTTCTACGGTCCCATGGGCTACGACCTGGGGGCGTTGATTGCCAACTTCGTCATCAATTACCTTTCGCATTACGCCCACACAGAGGATGCGCAGGCGCGCCGTGAATACCAGGCATACCTGCTGGAAACCATCGCTGGCATCTGGAACGAATTTGCACGCAAGTTTGACGAGACCTGGGCGGCGAATAACAACGGCGAACTGGTGCCGAATAAATATTGGGACTTCCCAGGCGGGGCGCAGGCGTTTGCTGAGTTCCGCCGCCGCTACGTCAAGAATATCTTCCACGACACGGTCGGTCATGGTGGATGCAAGATTTTGCGGCGCATGATGGGCATTGTCAGCGTGTGGGACATCACCAGCATCGGTGATTACGAAAAACGCGCCCTGCCGGAACGGTTGGCAATGCGCATCGGCACGCGCTGGCTGCTGGAACGCAACAACATCCATAGCATCGAGGACATGATCGGGGTAGTGCGCGAGGAATCAAAAGGGTATTGACGTAAAAGAACCCTAACGTGGCTGAGGCTGTCTAATTTAAACAGCCCCTTTTTTATAAAACCAGGGTCTGGTTTTATCGCGAGCGGATGGTATAATTAAACCAACAGGCGGTCCTCCCCGTTGGGGGATGAAAACAGCCCGCGCTTCTGGCGTGCGGGCTGTTTTTTGTCCCTGTAAACCGCTCAGGTTCGGGCGACCTGTCAGATTGGCGCCTGTCTCACGACACTGCCCAGCCTGTGAAAGCCGGGCGTCTTCCTTCACAAGTTGTTGCATTATCGGCTTGAGTGATGTACAATGGTGTATAAAAGGGAGCGGTAGAGAAATTCGACGGAGAGTCTATGGTCAATCCGATGCTCATTAAAGTGAAAGCAAAGAAGCTGGGCGTTTTATTGCGCGACGCGCGCCTGAAGCGAAATCGCAACCCGGATGAATGCGCCTGGGCGATTGGTGTTTCGGCAGAGAGGTTGGAGGCTTACGAGGAGGGCGAAGAATCACCCTCGCTGCCTGAATTGGAATTGCTGGCGTATTATTTAAACATCCCTCCCAGCCATTTTCTGGAACAAGAGGAGCTTTGGGAGGAGGACGTAGAAAATCGGGTTGAGTTGCTCGACCAGGTGCTGGAACTGCGTCAGCATACTATTGGTGTGATCATGCGCAAGGCGCGCGTGGATGCAGGCATTTCTCTGGAGGACATGGCGGCTCACCTGGGCATGCCCGCAGGGGAACTGGACGAGATCGAGACGGGTTTACGCGCCCTGGATTTACCGCACCTGGAAATCATCGCCGACACGCTGGGGATGCGGATGGACGAATTTCAGGACCAACGTGGTCCCGTGGGGAAATGGCTGGCTGCCAGGCGCTTATCGAAAAGCATCGCCAACTTACCTCCTGACTTGCAGGAATTCATTTGTAAACCGTTCAACCGTCCCTACCTGGAAGCGGCACAGCGGTTAAGCCAGATGCCTGCCGGACAATTGCGCGCCCTGGTGGAAAGCCTTCAGGTTGTCGTGCTGTGAACAAAACCTATCACGTTTCTCCCGTGGGGGAGGCTGAACGCGGTGCGCTGGAAAACATTTTAGCGTGGAGTATGTTTGTGCATCGGCACCTGGACTGGCGCACGCCGCACGACTGGCTGGGACACGACCCTTTTTTCCTGCTTGGGGAAACGGTGGGGGATGTTTCATCAAACTATGTAGCCGTATTAGCCTGCCCGCCCGACCCGCCGCAGGTCGCCTGGGTGCGCTTGTTTGGTTTCGTACCCATCCTCATCCAGCATCGCCAAGCCTGGCAAATCCTCTGGCAGGCGGCGCAAAACTGGCTGGTTCGTCAACCTGAAGTACAGGTGGCGGCGGCGGTGATTGCTGAAACTCCCTGGCTGGTGGACGCTTTAAAGGAAAGCGGCTTTGTGGGTACGCACGCCGTTATCGGGTTTCATTGGCAGCACGCCACTTTACCCGCGGCGCGTGCCGTGCGCGGAGTGACGTTGCGGCGCATGAACCACGCCGATTTGCCAGCCGTGTGCGCCCTGGATGCGCAGGCTTTTCCTGCGCTGTGGCATTACTCGCTCAAGACACTTCACCTGGCGCAAGCCAGCCACGGCATAGCCAGTGTGGCTGTCTGCGCCGAAGAAATTATCGGTTACCAGATCAGCACGTTTTCAAGCGAGGGGGCGCATCTTTCCCGCCTGGCGGTGGCGCCCGCCTGGCAAGGGCGCGGTGTAGGGTATTTGTTGGTGAGGGACCTGCTCGAAAGCCTGGTTTTAAGCGGGGTTTTTGGAATTACGGTCAACACGCAAGATTACAACAGCGCTTCCCAGGCGTTGTATCGAAAATTTGGGTTTCGACGGGACGATTCTGAATATCCAGTTTACGAATATCCTCTCAAGGAGGGAGTGCAGTGACGACACCCACGGTAGAAATTGACGAAATGAGTTACGAGCAGGCGTTTAAAGGTTTGGAGGAAATCGTGCGCGCCTTAGAGTCGAATGAGCGCACGTTAGAAGAGTCACTGGAGTTGTTTGCGCGCGGGCAGGCGCTTTCAAAACGCTGCCAGGTTTTGCTGGATCAGGCGGAATTGAAAGTGCAACAATTGATAGACGGTGAGTTGGTTGATTTTCCGCTGGAACAAGACCTGGCGTAGAGAAATATGAGCGCATTATTGTCGAACGGCGTCTTGTTGGTGGCGTTTTTGTGCTGGTTTATTGCCCAGGCGGTGAAGATCCCTATCGAATATTTGCGCACGCGTAACTGGAATTGGGCGCTGATCATTCAGGCGGGGGGTATGCCTTCTTCACATTCAGCGTTGGTCAGTGGAGTGGCGTACGCGGTGGGGTTGACCGCCGGGTTTGATTCGCCAGCTTTTGCCCTGGCGGTGGCTTTGGCTGGGGTGGTGATTTACGACGCCACTGGCATTCGCCGCCAGGCAGGTAAACACGCCGAGGTGATCAACGCCATCGTCGCTGACCTGGCTGCCGGACATCCCTTAAAGGAAGAACAATTACGCGAGGTGCTGGGACATACACCGTTACAGGCGTTGATCGGCACAGTTTTGGGGATTGTGATTGCGCAAGCTACCTGGATGTTGGGCGGTTTGCGCGGTTCGTTGTAACCTTTATGCCGGGCGCCTTACCAGAAAGCGGCGGGCGTAGCCCAGCAACACGCTGCCCAGGGCGTACCCTTCCGGCACGCGCAGAGCCAGCACAACCAGCACGTATACCACCCCGCCAATGGCGATGCCGAACAATGCGATCATCCAGGCGCTTGCGCCGGCTGCAAGCACCGTCCAGACCCAAACAGCCAGGAACATAGCCAGGGCTGCCAGGGCGGCTTTGCTGATGCCGCGCAGCGTTGCCGCGCCATCCAGCCCCTTTAGGCGACGGCGCATGAGGATGAGCAGCCCGACCATTTCCAACGCAGTTGCCAGGGAATTGGCGGCAGCCAGACCGCCGTGCGGCGCCCAGCCGACGCGCGTGAACAACGCCGAAAACGTCAGACTAAAGACGACGTTCAAGCTCATTGCTGCGGTGCCAATTGCAACGGGTGTTTTCGTATCGTGCAGGGCGTAGAAGGCGCGGGCGATGATTTCTACCACACAATGCCCCACCAAACCGGCGGCGTACCACAGCAGCGCCCAGGCTACCAGGTCTGTGGAGTGGGCATCGAAGGCGCCGCGCTGAAAGAGAGTGGCGATGATCGAGTAGCGCAGGGCGATCAACCCCAGGCTGGCGGGTAAAGACAGCAATATTACCCCGCGCAGCGTGGCAGCTAGCGAGGCGCCCATTTCTTTGATTTCCCCGCGCGCCACCTGCGCTGAAAACGTGGGCAGGGCGGCGATGGCAATGGCTTGGGCGATGACCACCTGCGGCATGTACATCACCGTCCACGCCACCTTGATGGCAGTCAGGCTGCCATCTGGCAGCCCGGAGGCGATGATGGTGTTGACGACGAAGTTGATTTGCACGATTGCCACACCCAGCAAGCGTGGACCCATCAGGCGCGCCACTTCGCGCACGGCGGTGAGGTGCAAGCCCAGGGTGGTAAAGTAGCGCCTATCTGGCAGGCGCAGCAGGCTGGGGATTTGCACGCCCAGGTGCAGGGCGGCGCCCATGACGGCGCCCCACGCCAGTCCGTAGACCCCGATAAACGGCGCAAACGCCACCACTCCCAGGATGATGCCAACGGAATACATCGTCGGTGCAACCGCCGGGGTGAGGAATATCTGGTGGCTGTTCAAGATGCCCATCAGCAGACCGCTGAGTCCGAAAATGGCGGGCGCCACCAGCAACACGCGCAGGAGGGAGGCGGTGAGAGCTTGTTTTTCGGGGCTGAACTGTGGGGCGAGGACGTGCGCCACAATTTGCGGGGCAAACAGCGCCGAGAGCAGACTGAGCAGGGTGAGCAGGATGACGATGATGTTTGCCACCGCAGAAGCCAGCAGCCAGGGCGCGCGGCGATCGTCCTTTGCCAGCAAGCTGGTGAAGGTTGGCACGAAGGCAGAGGACAGGGCGCCGCCGGCGATGAGATTGAAGATCAAATCTGGGAAGGTCGAGGCGGCGTTGAAGGCGTCTATTTCAAAACTTGTGCCGAAAGCGTGGGAGATGAGAATCTGGCGCACCAGACCGGTAAGGTTGCTCAAAATGAAAGCTGCCATCACCGTTCCGGCGGCGCGCGCAATTTGTCGGGTTGCACTGGGTTGGGTTTCGCTCATGCGCAGTATTATACCCGCTTATGCAGTGGAAGTGCGAGGGGAAATATCCTCAATAGCAAACGCAGGCGGCGTTGTGCGCTGGAGTACGCTGTAACACCATTCGTCTTTTAAATCAAAGAGAGCCGGAAACGCTCCGGCTCTCTCTAAGGAGGAGAAGAAGAGAAATCGCCTGCTGTTGGTGATATAATAGCACAAGACTGTCAAGCTTGCTTGACGTGAACCCTACGCAAACCCTACGATTGCTTAACGTTTTGCAGAATTTTGTATATTGGCAAGAAAGGATATTAATACGATGAGTTCAGTTGTGCACACACTTTGGATTGGAGGGCGGGAAGGCAGCGTATTAGGAGAGATATGGGCGGCGTTTTCGCCGCGCGGGCTGGCAGCGGTGGGCGTTGGTACGTCCGAGGAAAAATTCTTAGCCACGCTGCAAAAACCTGGCGCGCCGGTACAGATCGTGCAGAATGACGGGCGGGTAAACGCCGCTTTACAGCAAATTGAGGAATATCTGGCTGGCAAGCGGCGCAGATTTGAGCTGGAAATAGATTGGTCTGGCATGGCGCCTTTTCAGGAACGGGTTTTACACGCCACAATAGACATCCCTTACGGCGAGACGCGCACCTACCAGCAGCTCGCGCTGCAAACCGGCAGTCCGGCGGCTGGGCGCGCCGTGGGCAGGGCGCAGGCGACCAACCCCATGCCGCTGGTGATTCCCTGCCACCGCGTGATCGGTTCCGATGGCAGCCTGCGCGGGTATGGGGCGGGCGAGGGCATTCCCACCAAACGTTGGCTGCTGGAAATGGAACGCCGCGCCGCTCAGGCGCGCCTGTTTTAAGTTAGCTTCTTGCTGGCTGTTCGGGGATTTCCCTTCGTGTTTCTGTGTGGGAGACAAACCCGCACGTCAACGTGGCAGGCACGCTTGCCCAACCTGGCGATGTGAACTTATCAAACGGGGAAATGCGCCTGCGGCAGCCGGTTGAGGCGCAGCGCTATGCTGCGCTGGGCAGAAGAGATTGGTGGAGGAAGGCGGCAATTTGCGCGTAAGAGCTGGCAAACGGGGTAACGTCGGCAGCGCTCTCCACGCACAGCCGCGGCGAGGGGTGGCTGGTTTTCGCCCACTCGTCCAGATACGTATCCAGAAGCTCCAGGTCTGCGGCGCGGACGATATCCACACCGCGCTGGCGTGCGGCGCGGCGCTGCTGCAGCAGCGCCCGGGGGGCGCGCAGGCAGATGAACACGTCCGGCGGCGGCAAGTGGGCGCGGATGAAGCGGTACAGGCGGGCGCAAATGGCGTACTCGGTGTCGCTCAGGTAAGCGCGTTGGTGAAACAAACGCGTGAAGAGGTGAAAATCCTGCTCCAAACCGCCGTCCACCACACCGATACCAGCCGCGCCGCGGATGGCGCTTTCTTGCTCGGCACGGTACATGAGGTAATCTACCTGGTTGGGCAGGGCGTAAGTGCGTAAATCCTGGTAAAACAATGTGTGATAAGGGCGTTCGGCGTGCTGTTCTAAAAGAGACTGAAAGCCTTCTCTTTCGCAGAGCAGCTTTGTGAGCGTGGTTTTGCCGCTGCCACAGTTTCCAAGAATTGCGATGAGCTTGCCCATCTCTGCGCGTTCACTGGGGGAGTAGTAGAGCGATATTTATTTCGCTCTACTACTTGTGAAATCAATCTCGCTCTACTTCGCTATTCCTTAGAGCTTGAATTGCGCCACCAGGCGGCGCAGGTTTTCTGCCATTTCTGCCAGAGACTGCGAAGAGGCGATCAATTCTTCTGTCTGTGCGCTGACTTCTTCGGTGGAAGCGGATACCTCTTCCATAGATGCGCTGTTCTCTTCGGAAATGGAGGCGATGTTTTCGATGGCACGCGTTACCTCGGAGGAGGAAGCCGCCATCTCCTCGGTGGAAGCGGTGTTTTCCTCCACGACAGCCGAGACGGTGTCCAGGCTCGCCATCATGTCGCCGCTCAACTGGCTCATGCCTTCCGCGGAGGTGCGGTTGCGCTGCGCCACTTCGGCGGCTTTGGCGATGACTTCACTCAACTGGCTCTCGGCGGTGCGGATGTCGTCCAGAGCGGTGCGGATGGCGTCTACGCGTTCTACGGAAGCCTGCGTGCCAGCCGCGATGCCCGCAAACGATTCGCGCGCCTGCTCGGTGAGCGAGACGGCAGCCTGAACGTCCTCTCCGGCGCGCTGCATGGTATCCACGGCTTCTTTGGCGCCGTTTTGGATGGCGCGCACCATGTCGGCGATCTCCTTGGTGGCGACGCTGGAACGCTCTGCCAGCTTGCGCACCTCGTCTGCCACGACGGCGAAGCCCTTGCCGTGCTCGCCGGCGCGGGCAGCCTCGATGGCGGCGTTCAGCGCCAGCAGGTTGGTTTGGGCGGCGATGTCGTCAATGGTTTCCACGATGGCGCCGATCTGTCCCGTACTCTTGCCCAGTTCGTTGATGCGTTGGGCGAGTTCCTGGGCGGCGTCGCTGACGCGCTCGACTCCGCTGGCAATTTTGCCCGCCATTTGTGTGCCCTGGATGGCGGTTGCGGCGGAGCGCCCGGCTTCATCGGCGACCTG